>JBDTOZ010000871.1:0-12019 GCA_039932995.1 Acidobacteriota bacterium
CTTGTGCAACTCGTCGGCGGCGCGAGTGGCGCGCACCGCGTCCAAGCAGCCCTCCGCGGGCTCGCCGCGCTTTGCGCAACAGACCCCGCCCTCGTCGGAGCGCTCGTCGAAGAGTGGGAGCGGGTGCCGGAGGCGCGCCGTGACCTCCTCCTTCTGCTCGCTGAGCGACTGGTCGTGACCGTCCCCAGGGGTGCACCGCACCTCCATCCACTGCTCGAGCGCATTGCGGAAACCGCCCGAGGTACGCAGAAGCTGCAAGCGGCGATCGCGCTCGGCGCTAGCCGCCGTGCAGGCAACGACGCGCCCGATGCCGATCTCGGTGCGGCGCCGGAACGCCACGCACATCAACCGCTCGGTGCGGGGTTCCTAGAGTCGGGTCGGGAGATGTACGGCGCGATCCCGCTCACGCGGGGTTCGTCCGCCGTTCGTCAGAGCACGCAGCAGCTCGCCGCCGTACTCGATGTGGACCCCAGGCTGCTGGAGCGTGCCGCTGCCGGCGTCGTGGCGCCCGGTCCAACGGCGCGCCGACGGACGAGCGCAGACACGCTGGAGGGCGAGATGCTGCTGCGACCGAGCACCGCACTGGACACGTTCGTAGTGTGGGCCGTGGATGAGGCGACGGCGGGTTGCTTCGGTGCAGTCGACGTCTCCACGCTCGCGCAGGCGCTTCTGAACATGGACGACCCGTGGGTACTGACTCGGCCCGCAGTGGGACTCCCCGAGCTCACAACGTGGCCCGTAGACGACGAACTTGCGCAGCTTCTCGCAGCGGGTGGTGGGAGCGTCGTGGATGCCTTGAGCGAGCCGCTACGGATCGGCCTCACTGACGACGAACGTGTGCTCGGGGCTGTGCTCCATTCCTTCTCGCGCGACACGGATGTGGTGCTGCATCTTGAAACGCGATGGGTGCGCGACGTAGCGAATCTGGCGGAACTCCGTCGACCCACGACCTTCAACGGCCGCTCGTTTACGTACTACGACACCGAGGCGTTCGAGCCGGAGCAGCCTGAGACGGGAGGGTGGCTCACGTTCCGAACGGGCGGCCAGGGATTGTTCTTCAACACCGCGGTGCCGCTCACACCTGCCGCACGCGTCTGGCGCTCCTTCGGGTGGCTACCGCGACCTGATGATCCCTCCCGGTGGGAGCGGGAAGGCACGGTTGTGGCTCGGTTCGAGGTCTGGAACGGTCCTGTGCGCGGGGCGACGCAGGACCGACTGTACCGACAGCCGATTCTGTTCCGGTGGGTCGTTACGGAAACGGCGTGGCGCGAGGCCGAGCGCGCCCTCGGCGCGACGTTCCGCACGATGTCTGACCTCGCCACACACACAATTGCGTAAGCCCGGCCACCCGCGTACGCGGCATACAAAACGGAGCAAGGATCCCCTCCGCCAACGGCAACTGCCGCTGGTCAATGGAACTGTTCGATCAACGAGCCCAGCGTCGCCGTCGCGCCGGATGCGGGGGATCGGTGCAGCTTCTCGAAGGCAGATGTGAACGCGTCGGACAGCGACCAGAGTCTGTCAGGAATTGCCAAGCCCTGGCTTTGGGGAATCAGCCACCTGTCCAGTCGCCGCGAACCGAGTGAGGACATTTTCTCGGAGTCCCGTTGCGCGCGAGGGTAGGGAACTACCCTCTAGGAAACACTCCTAGAAGCAAACGCGCTCAGCAAGCGCCTTCCGAACCATGAGCCCTGTCACGTATTGGATCTGCGCGTTTCGCGCGAAAGGAAACTCGCGCTGGCGGTCCCTCTAAATGCAAAGGAGGATTCATCGATGCATCGTACCAGTCGTCTGCTCTGCATAAGCGTGCTCGCTATATTGAGCCTCGGCGCCGCCTCCGGACTTCGTGCGCAAGGTGTGACTCCCAGCACCGACAAGCGCCCAGCTCTCCCCTTCCCTCCGGGCATCGTGCCCGAGACCATTTGCGGCGAAACGACCGACTTCCAAGATGTAGAGCTCTACGATGGCACTCTGGGGGTGCCGAAGAACTACGTGAAAGCCTACGAGCCGACGACGGTTCAGCTGCAGTGGGTCAGCGATGCGACCATCGCAAAGAAGCTTCCCGGCTACTCGCCCGGCAACGTCGGAGGGGAACGGTGGTGCACCGGCACCCTCATTGGTGCCGACCTGGTGCTCACGGCTGGGCATTGCTTCGATGTCCAGGACGAATCCGCTACCGGCTGGATCAGCCCATTCAAGCTCGGCCCTGATCTGAAACCGATGCCAGCGCCGAGCGCGGAACTCGCGAAGCTTCAGGTTGTCAATTTCGGCTATCAGGTGAACGCGAAAACCGGCGCGATCCGAAAGCCCACGGTCTACCCTGTTGTGGCGCTCCTCGAGCACCGCCGCGGAGATCTCGACTATGCCATCGTCCGCATTGGTCCAGGGAGCGACGGAAAACTTCCGAGCGCGAAAATCCCTGCGGCGGCCGTATCGACCTCCGCTCCAGTCCTCAATGAACTGATCGCGGTCCTCCAGCACCCGCAGGGAAAGCCGAAAAAGGTGGAGGCTGGGCACGTCTTGAAGGTGGACAGCTCGGAAGTCTTCTATGACGACATCGACACCTTGGGCGGATCCTCAGGCTCAGGGGTCCGCGACAAGGACGGCAAGGTCATCGGCGTGCACACGAATGGCGGCTGCACGACGGAGGGGGGCGCGAATAGGGCCGTCACGACAGCGGCGATCGCGCAGGTCTCCGATTTCATTTAAGAGATCGGCAGGATCACCATGCGAATGCCCTTCTCTATCGCGGTCATGCTGGGCGTAGCGGCTACGATGGCCGCGCAGCAAGAACCGGTCGAGCCGACGCCAGTGGCTAACGCTTTTCAAGTGCGTAGCGTGCCCGCGCTACGGGCCGTGGACAGGGCCAAGCTGGCCGAGTTGGCGAAGCCCTCATGGCACACCGTTCCCAACTCAGGATCCTCGTTACGCGCCTTGCTCCTGTCGGTTTGCGGTACGCAAGGCGCGATCGTAGACAAAGCGCTCGAGTCCGAGATGCTCAGGTTGAACGGCGGCGAGTCGCTCGACCGTATCGCCGAGCCCGGCTCCGCCGTCGCTGTGCCGTTTTGCCTAGGCGTACAAACGGTCACTGTGAAGCCCTCGGACACCTTGGAAGGCCTGCTTCGCCGTCATTACCGCACGTACGGCAAGATCACGGTCCGACAGTCCGTCGAGCTCAACGCGTCATCGGTGGAGGCCGCAAAGGACGTGGTAGGGTTCACCACGACTCTGCAGCCGGGCGATGAGATTGTTCTCCCGACCTCCGTCGAGAACCTGCTCGTCCCCGCGCATGCCTCGACCCGGTTGACCCGCGATCAAATCGCGAGAGGCGTCGAAAAGATCACCGCCATTCTCGGTGAAGCCGCGATCCCCGTGGCCGCCGACGTCGAGGGCGAGAGGCCGAAACCACACGAATACAAGTACATCGAGTTCGTCAGCACTGACAACGCGAGCAATCTCCCGGATTGTGGACCCACCACAACGCCGCGGACGTTCGCCATTCCCAAATTGCGGGCACGCCTGGCCGTTGAGCTGGAACTGGCTGCGATGATCGAGGCGGCGAAGCCCGCGATCGTTGGTGTGATCGACAGTGGCCTGCGCGGGCTCGGAGGAGAGTTTTTCGCGCGTAGCTACTTCGCCCCCAACCAGAAGGAAAGGTTCGACCTCGATCCACCGCAGGACCGCGACCACAACGGATACTACAACGACGTCTACGGCATCAATATGAACGGCCCGACAGGCAACGGTTCGATCATGCCTTATGAAGCCGACCTGCACCTCGAGCACGGCACACGTGTGGCGAGCCTCGTCCTCGGCGGACCTGAATGGGTGGAGTCCGCACCGCCCGACATACCTTCGTCGGTGCGACTAAAGATCGTGAATTTCTCCAGTTCGTCTCATCCACATCCCGTCGAATCGAGTCTGCTACTCGACGCGATCACCTACCTCAAGAAGGCGAAGGTTGACATCGTCAACATGAGCCTCTCAAGCGCCCAACCTGTCGATGGCGCGACGCAGGGAATTCGCGACAGCTGGCCGCTGCTCTTCGTCGTCGCGGCGGGCAACGGGCCGTCCGGCATCGACCTCGGGATCCGAGGGGCGTACCCCGCAGCGCAGGGCGGACGCATAGGCAACCTGAGCGATCGCGTCGTGACTGTGGGGGCCCACGACAACGCGGGGCACTGGGCGCCCTACTCCAACTACTCGGGCGAATACGTGGATCTCCTGGCCCCAGGCTGCGCCATACCGACGTCCGACGGTCAGGGCGGCATCGACAAGGAGTACGGTACGTCGATCGCCACGGCGACCGTGTCGTTCGTCGCCGGCCTCGTGCGCTCGCTAGGTGAGGACGATCCCCAGGCTATCAAGAATCGTCTCCTCGCCAGCGTTGACGTCGACCCGTTGCTTGAAGGCCGCGCGTGGACGTCGGGCAGGCTCAACGCCATCAAGGCCGTGAGCGTCCGTAGCGACGTTATTGAAACTACCGCAGCCGGCGACAATCTCCTTTTCGGAAGGCTTGAGGACAAGGAACTGCTGCGACAGTTCTGCGACGACGAGACCACACGGAAACTGCTTGAGAACGTGGTCAAGGTTCGACCAAACATTCCACGAGATGGCAAAGTCTGGGTCGAGTATTGGGGAAAACGTGACGACGGCGCACTTTGGAGGAAGAGCTGTCCCCAGCGGCTCGCGAACGAGTCCATCGGCACTCTCGTCTCGAATGGCGGGGCCGTCGCCGCGCCAGCGCTACAGAATGTTAGGGACATCGTGCTAGCGACGCTCGATCCGCTGGTGCCGCCTGCTCCGCCGTGAGGAGAAGCGTTCGTCGCGGCGAGCCAAGGCGCCCAACTGACAGCTTCGCTGACCGACCGACTCGAATGTCTGCGAGTGGCGACGCCGCGTTCCGCGATTCCTCGTCACACAGTTACGCATCGTGCTTGCGCATCTGGCTGGACCGCTGCGGCGCTGGTAATCGGTCGCCGCGTGGGGCCGCGTCGGGACGCCGTGCTTCGAGATGGCATGGATCGATCGAACTGGAGGTGGACCGCGCCGCGATGCTCTTCGACTCGCTCAAGTTTTGTGGTGTGGTGGAGCTTGTCGGATCAGATCCAGGCGCGCGACTGCAACGACTGGCGAGGTGTGGAAAGTTGCGCCCGCGTCCCTCCTACGAATGGAGGGTCTATGCGCAAGCTTCCGGCATTTCTGCTGATGATGGTTGTCTTTTTCACGCCGCTCGCATTCGCGGAAGAGGATCCGTGTTCAACACTGACAGGCATCGTAGAAAAATATCTCACTGCGAAGCATCCGCGCTCCAAAGGAACGATGCGCATCGCCGTGTACGATGTAAAAGATCGGACGTGGCATGCGTTCCAGTGGGACGGGAAAAAAGTTGTCGAGACATCGAAGGCCATCGACGTCTCGTTCACGAACGACGCAACGCTTCTCGTTAAGAAAGGCGAGGACGTGGCAGTCCTCGTGGCCCACGCCAACCCGCTCATGTACTCGACGGAGGTGACGTCCGTGAGCCGGGCAGATATCGAGGGACTTGACGATCTCAAGAAACTCGCGGCGCTGTTCGGAACGAGCCTGCAAGCCGTCGTTACGCGAACCTCACTGACGCCGCAGGAAGTCGTCGAAAACCCGACGAGCGCCGACGCACAGTTGTTCAGTCGGCGTCTTCGTGACCTCGGCGAGCCTTTCATGACGATGGAGAAGGCCAAACAGGAAGTAAAGCGGAGGCGTAAATCGCTTGACGAGCTCGTCGCGGACTACCTAGAACAACTCGAACCTATTCATGCCACGCTCAAGAAGACCATCGAAGCCGCCGAGAGGCCAATCAAGACAGCGCGGAATCGCCCGCTGGCTATCGACACTCTGCGGCAAAAGATAGTGGAAGGACTTCAGGACGCGGAACTCGGAACGACGCCGCTCGGCGCGGATACGATCAAAGACCTGCCGACGCTTCGGGCGACGGCAACAAAAGAATTCGCTGACGCCGCGCAAGCGGCGGAAACTCTAGGCGACGCGGAAACGCCTTGCAGTGCCTCGATCACCGCGCTCGAAACGGTGCTTCGTCTCGTTGTCGAGCCGATGCCGAAGGACCCTGACGAAGCGGACGAAGTTCGAAGCTCGCTACGGAAGGCGTTCCGTATTCTGCGGCCGGTCGCGCTCGAGGAAGATTGCCCGACAAAAGATCCAAAGACCCGTAGCAGGGCGCACACAGCGGACTTGCACGACAGGACGAGCGACCTCATTCAATGGTTGGAAGACCCACAGAATCGCGCGACTGCGGCCGCTGATGATGCTGTCGCGACACTCCTCGAAGACGCGCGCTCGAACTCCGCGAAGTACGTTGCTGCCGTCGACAAGCGTACGCGGCTGCTGGAAGCCGAAGAGACGATCGAAGAGAAGCGCGCTGCGACGCTCAAGGTTGCGACGGAACTCCAGCGATTCGGAGCGCTGTTCAAAAGCAGCGAAATCGGTGGGCTCGCGTGCTGGCAAACTGCAGGGATTGTTGAAGTCGATCGCGCGCAGCAGAACGGCCTCTCGCTACCGTGGTACGAGGTGCAGACCGAAGAGTACACGATGACAGTTCGACCTCAGTTTGCGGAGGATGTCCTGCGCGATCTTCCAAACGAAGTGAAAGGGAAGTACACGTTCTCACGCGGCAACTACGGCTTCGACGTTGACACAGCACTAATGTTCACGCATGCAAATGATCGTGAGTACAAGGCCGTCAGCCGGCCCGTCAACGAAGATGTCAACGAGGACGGCAAAATCAACAACGAGGACACGAAGCTCTTTGTCAGCGAGACCTCGCGTGCCGATCGTACCGGCAAGCTCGCGTTGATGCTGACGGCGTCACCGGATTTTATGCGCGGCTTTGGCGTTCAGTTCGGACTCGGTGTCGACACAGACAACCCGGCGGCGTTCATCGGCGTCACCCGATCGTTCGCGAAGTTCATGCGCATCAGCGCTGGGCATACGCAGCAGCGAGTCACACGTCTCGGGACTGACGTGAATCTTGGCGATGTGCTGCTCAGCGCGGACGACCTCCGGACGCGCGAACGCTTCGATGCAAGCTGGTACGCCGCAGTCGCGTTTACGATCTCGAAGCTCCCGATCTTCAACACCGGCGACTGAGGGCAGGTTCGCGGTTGGTCGCTTGGTTGTGGCCGCTGCCGGTTGTACACGCGAATCGGCAGCGGCTGCGCACCGCTTGTGTGCGGCTCAGCTCGGTCTCTGTTTGGGTCTCTGTTTGTGCTTAAAAGCCACTCGTCCCTACCCTTGGACAGACAGAGACGTGCTAGAATCGCGAAAGCGCTTGAGGCGTACCTTCAGGTGCTCGTATCTAGCGGAGTGCGAAGAGCTTAGCGGCACCTCTCACCGAGAAAACGCCGCATATTTTCCTCGGTTCCCAAGCTCTTGGTCGAGGGTTCGAGTCCCTTCGCCCGCTCCAATAGATTCAAGCAGTTAGGTCCGGATGGATGACTTCGATTTCGACGGAGTCTCTATCGTGGTCTCTATTGCCCTTCCGCCCAGCCTCTATTTCCTCGGCTTTTCGACACCCTTCTCTTTACATCGCGAATCTCGTTGCACCGTGGTCTCCGGACAGGAGATCGCAGATGGACGAACGCATTTCGGCACCGCAAGTCGCGCGACTCATCGGCATCAAGACGCCGACGCTCGCGAAATGGCGCTGCCTCGGCAAAGGACCGCAGGGCTGGATTCTCGTCTCGCCGACACACGTGACCTATCCGCGAAGCGAAGTCGAGAAGTTCCTGGCGGAGCGCGCGGCAAGAACGCCTTCTCACGCGTGAGCGGGGAGGTGCGGCGATGAAGCTCCCCGGACTCCACTACGACGGAAGGCGCAAGCGCGCCGTCCTTGACGGCTATGTCGTTGGGACGAAGGGGAAGGTACGCAGGCAGCGCACCATCGAGAACGTTACGCCCGATCAGGCGCGTGCGGCGTGGAAAGAGTTCCGCGCCGATCTCGCGAGCGGCCGCGCAATCGAAGGCCCGCTCACGCTGCAGCAGTTCGTTGACCAGTACTACGAACGTATCTCGGCGAGGTACACGCCCGGCACGCGCAAGACGCAGGGCATGATCATCAAGAATCACTTGCTCCGCTGCTTCGGCGATTCCAAGCTCATGGCCATCACCACGATCCGCGTCATCGACTTCATCGCCGATATGGCCAACCGCTCGTGCTCGCCGAGCTACATCAACGATGCCGTCCGCTTGCTCAAGCTGCTCCTCCGGCAAGCGGTCGAACGCGACGTCATCGCCGACTACCCGATCAAGAAGAAGGTGCCGAAGGAGAAAGAAGTCCCGCTCCGGCTCGAACTGAAGCTCGACGAGCGGACACGGTTCTACACGGCCTTCGAAGACGAGGCAGCGTTTCGGCGCCACGTGGATGCTGCCCGGCAGCTCGGTCCGGTGCAGCCGAGCGAGCACTTCGGATCAGAGCGGCGCTTCGGCGGCGGCATGCGGGGCGACGGCGAAGCAGCCGGTGCGTACTTCACACGGTTCCGCGAGTTGCGGCACTTCTTCATCGTTGCCGTCGAGACGGGGCTTCGAGCGTGGACGGATCTTCGCGACCTGAGATGGTCGTCCATCGATTTCGCCGGCGGCTTCATTCGCGTCCTCATGCAGAAGACGCAGCTCGAAGCCGAGATCCCGATCTCGGCGGCATGCCGTGACGCGCTGCGGTTCTGTCAGACAAAGGCGATGGCGAGCGTCTATGTCTTCGTGGACGAGAATGGCCGCAGATACTCTCCGACGCGGATTCGGCGCGCGTTCCTGCTTGCGAAGGAACTCGCCGGCATCACGCGCAGGTTTCGGCCACATGACCTTCGCCACACGTTTGGTTGCCGCCTAGCCGATCGCAACATCAGCTTGCAGAAGATCGCAAAGGCGCTCGGCCACACCACGACACGCATGGCGGAGCGATACGCAAGACCATCCGAGGAGGCGATGCGCGACATCACTATTGCGCTCGACTCCGACCCGCTTCTGCCGAGCACAGCCGAAATGTAGCAATGAAAGGCCTCCTGATCATCGCCGCGACTTGGGGCCGCGGCGATGATTGCAGTCAAGGCGCGAGCTTGGTGATGACGTCCGGCGCAATCGCCTCGTGACATCTATGGGAACTACAGTCTCCTGAATGCCATTTTGCGCTGCGGACGCGGAGCGGCTTCACCGTGCCGACCGCGGGCTTCAACGTGCCATGGCGTACCCCGCTCGCTCAGGACGTGGCGGCCGCGCGTTGCTGGCGGATGTTGTACTCCGCCCGGATCGCGCGGTCGCCGAGCGTCACGAGCGCGACGTACGTGTCGCACAGCAATTGTGCGCGTGCGGCGATCTCGGCGCGCTGCGCGGTCACACGCTCCTCCCACTCTGCGATCATCTCGTCGTGCGTCCCACGCTCCTCCTTGCCCCACGACTGCTGTTCGAAGGCAGTCCGGTCGCGCTTGATGAGCTCCCGGTGGACGCGTGCAGGGACGGTGGAGAGGCCGTGGACGACGGTGTTCCGGGCTGTGCGTGCCGCCTTCGCGGCCTGAAAACCCGCGCGGAGGTCCTGCGTGATCGCGCCGAAGCCAGCGACGTCAAGGGCGCGGTATGACGCCTCGAGTTGCCCCTCCTCGTCCGTCTTTTTCCCCAAGAGCGCGGTGATGACGAAGTCCCGGAGCCGATCCGCGGCTGCGATGAGCGCCGTGAGCGCCGCGAACTCGCTGAAGTCGAACTCGCCCGCCTCGACATCCATCGGACGTGCGTTCGGCTCGTAGAGGAGCGCCTGCCCGATCGTGTGTCGTGCGGTCTTCATGAGGCCGAAGAAGTCATGGCCGAGCTCCATCAGTGTCTGTTCCTGAGGCGTTGGGGCGCGGCGCGGCGGCACGTCGTTTTGCCAGCGCATGATGTCGTGGTCGTACGGCGGCACCTGCACCCACATCACGTAGCCGAGGAAGTCCGGGTCCATCTCGTCCATGTTGCGCCAGCCGTAGGTGTCGATATCCCACACGCCGCGCGCTCGCAGCAGTTCGTTGGCAGCGTCCTTTACTGCCTGGAGTTCGGGTGTCAATGGCGGGGGTGTGTACCCCGCGACGATCGGGTGATCCATGTATGTCCTCCATGCGCGGAACCTTCGCGACAACGGTCGCGGCCACCTCCGCCACGGCACGGCTATACTCGCTCCCAGGAGGGAGCTATGGAGGGATTGGGGTCTGTCCTTCCCGGGATTCTCCAGATTGTGTCAGGCGTCGTATCGGCGCTCGGCGCGATGCTGCAATTATGGCGCAACCACAAACTGCCGATCGGGCATCGAATCTGGGTCGCGTTGCTCGCGATCATCCTCACGTCTACATTCTGGCCGCACGAACTGTCGCCGTGTCCGCCATCGAAGTCGTACCTCTTGGCCGCGCTGATCGTGGCGTTGTTCGGATACTTGGCTCATCGCGCCGAAGAAGAGATCTGGGAGCGGCACGGATACAACCAGCAGCGAAAGACCGGCACCGGCGTGCCGGAGACGACCGAGCAGGTGCTTGGCGGCCCGGTTCTCACGCCGCGTGCGAAAAAGCTGATGCTGGAAAACAGCTGGACGGCGCAGCGCGTCTTCGACTCTCTTCATTCGGACATCAAGGAAACATTCGAGGAGGACACGTGGACGCGTCTCGTTCGGCAGCAGCGGTTCCTTGCGGCGTCCTCGCAGCTCGCGTACTTGATCGCACTCGCTCTGCTCCTCGCGTTTCTCTGTCTCCTGCTCGGAGTGCGGCTCATGCATCGACCGCTCTCCGTAACTCCGTCGACGGACATCGTGCTCCCCGGCGGCGGCGAGAAGATCTTCGATGCGAGCCTGCAGGAATGCGACAACACGGTCGTCTGGACAATTCACGGCTCGCCCGCGAAGAAGGCGAAGAATGCGCTCGGGAAAGTGGAGGACGGTTTCTACAGCGCGCCCGATCTCGTCGAGGAGGATACGGAACTCTACGTCGTCGCCACGCCAGTACATCGTCGCGAGGAGAAGAAGATTCATATTCTACTCAAGGCGCACGTCCCATATGCGAAGCCGCTGCCTGCTGCCGGCACGGACGATGAAGGGAAAAGCGCGGAGTTCCAAGTCGAAATCATCGACAAGCAATATGCATGGATCTACGAGGACTACGTCCTGAGCGGAGTGGACGGTGCGGCATTCGCGAAGCGGATGAACGCCGATGGTTTGTTCCGTCCGTTCGACGCGATCATCTGTATCGGTGCCGCCTCACGTGAGTACACCAAACCGAAAGACGAGCAGGATCGCGCGGAGAGACGCGCGAAGCTCCTCGCGGGATGGGTTCGCGACGCGCTCGGCGCACGACGCGTCGACGTCCTCGCTCTGAAGATCGGCCGCTACGATGCGGAGCGGCGCGATCTCACGCCGGAGCAGACCGAAGGCGAGCGCCGGGTCGTGCTCGTGGGGGTCAAGAATGCGGATCCGAACGTCGACCTGATGGCGGCGTTGCGTGACGCGTTCGCGAAGCTCCGTCACCGAGAGCCGATCCTCGACGACTTCCTCAATCACTATCCGCAGGAGGGTTGGAAATTCGTCGACTTGCGGCAATGAACCACTCGATGGGGTTCCAGACTGCGATTCATTTGCGCGGCGGCGACGGCCGCAGCGTCTTCGCCAGTCTTCGCGTCGATTCAGCGCCCCACATACCACCATCCTCGAGCCACGTGTCGCGCTTTGCCGGCGGCAAATCAGCGTGGTCTTGGAGGATCGAATGTCCGGTTCAGGGAAGACAGAGAACACCGTCAACATCATCATCGAAGCCGGCGAGTTCCAGTTCAACGACTCGCTCGAAGCGGCGGACGCTCGGACGGCGCGCGAGGCCGGACGCGCAATCGCAAATTTCGCGCTGAGCCAGTTCAGCGGCCCGCGTCGGAGATCACGCGGATCGCGCGAGGATGCCCCGCCGGCACCAGGGGAACAGTCGACGTAAGCGACTAGTACGACCGGGTGACGCGCGGAGGTGAAAGATGC
>JBDTOZ010000872.1:0-7794 GCA_039932995.1 Acidobacteriota bacterium
CTCTGTGCCTCTGTGGTGAACGTACCCTCACGGCAGAACGGGGAACGGGCTTACAACCAGCCCAGCTCGCGCAGATCGCCGATGGGCTCTTCGAACGAGCACGATCCGAAGGAGGTGGCGAAGTCGCGGCGGAGGGTGGTCAGCTCGGCGGTGCTGACCGTGTGGCCGCGCCAGGTGGCGCCTTCGTCGGCGAAGGTGAAGGACCAGGGGTCGGTCTCGGCGAGCAAGTCCTCGGCGTGGTCGAGCAGGGCCGCGGCCAGGAAGACGTTGAGGAAGCCGTGCATCATGCCGGTGGGGGCGTTGGGCTCATCCCTGAGGGCCTTCACGCAGCGCAGCGGATGGTGCAGGCCGGCCGTGGCCTTGAAGGCGATCCCCCTGGTCTTGCAGGCACGGAGGAACGCGGCCACGTCGCCGATGGCGGGAAATGCGTCCGCGGTGATCCCTCCCGTGCGGATCTTGGCGCGCAGGCCGCGGCTCTTGATCGCATCGAGGAGCGAGAGATCGGCGATCTCGACGTAGGTCCCGGGAGCGAGAGACGCCAGCTCGTCCTCCGAGGTGGCTTTCACTTCATCCACTCCCAGGACGCTGAGCGGGAACTCGGGCGGGACCTCGCTGGCCCGCGCCTGCGGGACGATGAACTTCCCCAGGCCCCAGGCATCCTCGCCTTCGCGGTAACGCGCGTAGTTGCGTACCGCATCCTGCATCGTCAAGGCCGCGGGCGGAAAGAGGCCTGCGTAATCGATGAGATGACGGAGGAGGACTCGCAGCGATTCTCTCATTCGGGTTTGAAGTGCCTGGCCAGGCCCTGCCAGCAGCGCCAGTAGTCGTGCTGCAGAGCGGTGGTCTCGAGCGCGAAGCGCGTGGGACGGATGAGATGCCGCGACTCGAACATGAACGCCAGCGTGTCGCCCGCGAACCGCGGCTCCAGTTTCGCGGAGGATGCCGTCTCGAACGTCTGCGCATCGGGACCGTGTGCGGACATGCAGTTGTGCAGGCTGCCGCCGCCCGGCGCGAAGCCCTCGGCCTTGGCGTCGTACACGCCGGAGATCAGACCCATGTACTCGTTCATGACGTTGCGGTGAAAGTAGGGCGGACGGAACGTGTTCTCCGCCACCATCCAACGCGGCGGAAAGATCACGAAGTCGCAGTTGGCCACGCCCTGCGTGTCCGACGGCGCGGTGAGCACGGTGAAGATGGACGGGTCGGGATGATCGAAGGAGACCGTGTTGATGACGTTGAAATGGGCCAGGTCGTATTTGTACGGCGCGTAGTTGCCGTGCCACGCCACGACGTCCAGCGGCGAGTGATCGAGTCGCGCCGTCCAGAGTCTCCCGCCGAATTTCGTGACCAGCTCGAAGTCGCCGTCGAGGTCCTCATAGGCCGCGACCGGAGTGAGGAAGTCGCGCGGATTGGCGAGGCCGTTGGAGCCGATGGGCCCGAGGTCGGGCAGGCGGAAGGGCGGTCCGAAGTTCTCGCAGACATAGCCGCGTGCATCGTCACCGGCCAGCTCCACGCGGAACTTCGTGCCCCGCGGGATGACCGCGATCTCTCCCGGCTTGACCTCGATCAGGCCGAGCTCCGTGGCCAGCTTCAGCGCGCCGCGCTCGGGAACGAGCAGCAGCTCGCCGTCGGCGTCGTAGAAGAAGCGGGTCATGGAGCGGTTGGCGCGGTAGATGTGAATGCCGATGGCTTCGTTGCCGGCCATGGTGGTCAGGCCGTCGACGAAGTCGCAGGGCTCCCCCGGCATCGGCAACGGGTCCCAGCGGAGCTGATTCGGCGAGACCGGCTCTTCGTCGAACGGAGCCCCTCGAAGGAGGCGCGCCTCCGCCGCTACGAACGGCGCATGCAGCACGCTGGGCCGGATCCGATACAGCCACGACCGCTTCTGCAGATGGCGCGGCACTGTGAACGACGATCCGGAGAACTGCTCCGCATATAACCCGAACTTCACCCTCTGGGGCGAGTTCCTCCCCACCGGCAGTGCGCCCGGGATGGCCTCGGTGGAGAAGTCGTTGCTGAATCCGCGTTGGTACATTCGTTTGGTTGGCGGTTGGCGGTTGGCAGTTGCTGGTTGCTAGTTGCTGGTTGTCTGGGGTGTCACGCCTTGGCGTCGCCACCCGTTGCGAAGTGCGAGACGCATTCTGCTGGATGAGAGCCTCAAGCAACCAGCAACCAGCAACCAGCAACAACGATGAGAGCAACCAGCAACAACAATGCGAGCAGAACCTACAAATTGCCCCTACGGGCCTGCTCCCTTTCGATCGACTCGAAGAGCGCGCGGAAGTTTCCTTTGCCGAAGCCGCGGGCTCCTTTGCGTTGAATGATCTCGAAGAACACGGTGGGGCGGTCCTGCACCGGTTTGGTGAAGATCTGCAGGAGGTAGCCCTCCTCGTCGCGGTCGACGAGAATGCCCAGCTCCTTGAGCTGGTCGAGCGGCTCGTCGATCGCGCCGACGCGCGAGGGGAGCTCGTCGTAGTAGCTGTCGGGGACGCGCAGGAACTCCACCCCGTTGTCGCGGAGCCGGGTCACCGTCTCGATCTCATTCCCGCAGAGCAAGGCCAGATGCTGCACGCCTGGGCCGTAGTAGGCCTCCAGATACTCCTGGATCTGGCTCTTCTTCTTGCCGGCCGCCGGCTCGTTGATGGGGAACTTCACGACCTTGTTGTCGTCGCTCATGACGATCGACATCAAGGCGGAGTATTCGGTGTTGATGTCCTTGTCATCGAAGGTGATGTAGCGGGAGAAGCCCATGACCTTGCCGTAGAACTCGCACCAGGTGGTCATGGCACCCAGCTCGACGTTGCCGACCATGTGATCGACCACGTGGATGCCGACCGATTCACCGGGGACCTCCGCGGCGGTGAATCCGGGGAGGAATGCGCCCTGGTAGTCCATGTAGCTGATGAAGGAGTGGATCGTGTCGCCGTACGTTTTGATGGCGGCGCGGCGGATGGCTCCCTGCTCATCGCGCTCGTCGCGCGGCTCGAGCACGGGCTCGGCCCCGCGACGCACGGCCTCGGCGAACGCATAGTCGGCGTCCTCCACGAGCAGGGCGATGTCCCGCACTCCGTCGCCATGCCGGCGGATGTGCTCGGTGGCCGGGTGGTCGGGATCGAACGGCGTGGAGAGGATGAACCGCACTTTGTTCTGCGCCATCACGTAGGAAGCGAACTCGCGGTTGCCGGTCTCCAGTCCGCTGTAGGCGGCCTGCGAGAATCCGAAGGCCTTGCGGTAGAAGAACGCCGCTTGCTTGGCATTTCCCACCCAGAATTCGACGTGATGGATGCGCTTCAGCCGGAGCGGATTGCCGCCCGATTCCGCGACTTCGCGAAGAGTGGGGGCGGCGGAGGTAGTCACGGTCATGGGGTCAGGCTCTCCTCGTGGTGCGTGTTTATCACAGGTGCTTCATGCGGAGAGAGTGCCTGAACCGGTTCGCGGTTGACGGCCGGCGGTTGGTGGGCTGGAGTGCCGAGTGGCTTACGGCAGCTCGAAGGCGCGGCTGACGATGGAGGGATCGACGGAGCGGTCGAGGTACTCCCACACGGCCAGGGCGTCCGGGTGATTGGCGATCGGCGGGGCGGCCTGGCGGGTGGCGGGATCGTTGATGATCAGACGCGCACGGCCATACCAGTGCATGGCCTCTTCAGGATTGAGCCGCAATTCCTCACGCACGCCCTGGATCAGCAGGTACTGCTCGGCCGGGATGCCCGACTCCTCGATCTGCGGGTAGGAGGGCGCGAGCTGGCGCGCACGCGCCCGGAGGATGCGCAGTTTCAGACGCAGGGAGCGGAGGTCGAGGGCGGCCCGGTTCATGTCGCAGAGCCGTCCGATGGCCAGCCGCATGAGCTCCGCCTTCTCGGACACCAGCAGTCCGGCCCTGTAGGTGCGTTGCGCGCTCCCGGTGATGGCCTTGAGCGAAGTCCACACCACCTGCGCCGTCACGGAAATGTCGATGGTGGACTCCGGAACCGCGAAGCGGAGCGCCGCCGTCTGCCCGCGCTTTGGCTCCGCGTTCCATTCGATGCGGGCGCCACGTGCGGAGAGATCCTCGATGAGCACCGGGCGGTCGTCGAACTGTGCCGGGAGGGAGGGGAGGACGTAGAAACGATCGGTCGAGCGCAGCTCCTCGATGCGGCTGGTGCGATTGGAGATCTGCAGTTGCGTGATGATGCCCTGAATGAGCTCCGGGGAGCCGTAGGTGCGAACACCGGAGAGGAACTTGCCGGCCAGCATGGGGTCCGGCTGGGTCCAGACCGCCGCGGCCTCAAGGAGCACCGGCGCCTCGCGCCCTTCCACCGCAATCCGCAGCAGCGCCTTGGCGCCTCCCTCGATCGGAGCATCGTGCCGGAAGCGCGCTCCCTGGGCCGAAATGTCGCACACCGCCACGCGCACGTCCCCGTAGGTCGCGGCCAGAGGCGGCGCCAGCAGGTACCGCTCTGCCGTGCGGAGGTTACGTGCGGCTTCGTGCATGTCGGACGTGCTCACAGCTTACACCTCGTGTAGCACCGACCCCCACGGACCTCCTGTGATATTGCTCACGAATGACGTGGGGTTGACTGGTTGCTGGTTGCTGGTTGTCTGGGGTGTTTCGCCTGGCTGTCGGCGTTCCCGAGGAGCGCCGGCTGGGTTGACTGGTTGACTGGTTGCTGCGTGTTTCGCCTCAGCTCCGGGCCGAGGAGCGCCGGCGTCCCGCCGGCTGGCCGGCAGGCGTCCTCGCCTGCCGGGGGCGGTCTGGCGGCGAAGGTGATTCTCGCGAGGATTGCGCGCGCGTCGCTGCGGCCACGCTTCCCCCGCCCGCGGCGGGACGCCGCACCGCCAGCCGTCGAGACGACGGCGCTCCTGGGGCAGCAACCAGCAACCAGCAACCAGCAACCAGCAACCGGCAACCGGCAACCGGCAACCGGCAACCAGCAACCAGCAACCAGCAACATCCAGAACGAACCGAAAACGCGATCCCTACAGCACTTCCACGATCATCGCCGCGGCTTCGCCTCCGCCGATGCAGATGGCGGCCATGCCGCGCTTCTGTCCGCGGCTGCGGAGGGCGTGGATGAGCGTCACCAGGATGCGCGCGCCGCTGGCGCCGATGGGATGGCCGAGGGCCACCGCTCCGCCGTAGATGTTCAGCTTGTCGTGGGGGATGGTGGCGTCCTTCATGGCCGCCATGGCCACGGCGGCGAAGGCTTCGTTGATCTCGAAGAGGTCCATGTCGTCCACGGTCATGTTGGCCCGCTTGAGGACGAGGTCGATGGCCTTGGCGGGGGCGGTGGTGAACCACTCCGGCTCCTGGGCCGTGGTGGACTGCGCGACGATGCGTGCGATGGGGGTGAGGTTGTTCTGCTGTGCGTACTCCGCCGAGGTGACGATCAGGGCGGCGGCGCCGTCGTTGATCTTCGACGCATTCGCGGCCGTGACCGTGCCCCCTTCCTTCGCGAAGGCCGGCTTCAGCTTGGCCATCTTGTCGAGGGGGGCATTGAACGGCTCCTCATCATCGACGACCACCGACTTCCCCTTCCTGGTCTCGATCTCCACGACCGCGATCTCTTTCTTGAACGAGCCGTCCTTGGTGGCGTCCTGTGCCCGGCGGTAGGACTCGAGGGAGAAGGCGTCCTGTTCCTCACGCGTGAAGTTGTACTTGGCCACGCAGGTCTCGGCACAACTGCCCATGTGCTTGTCGCCGTACGGATCCCAGAGGCCGTCGTGAATCATCAGGTCGATCATCTTGCCGTTGCCCATGCGATACCCGCCGCGGGCCTGCGGCAGGGCATAGGGGGCGTTGGACATCGACTCCATGCCGCCGGCGACGGCCACGTCGTACTCTCCGCAGCGGATGTCGTTGGCGGCGTACATGACCGCCTTCATCCCGGAGCCGCAGACCTTGTTCACCGTCACGGCGCCGGCGCTCACCGGAATGCCGGCATAGATCCCGGCCTGTCGCGCCGGAGCCTGTCCGACGCCTCCCTGGAGGACGTTGCCCATGATGACCTGCTGGATCTGGCTCGCGCTCAGCCCCGCGGCGCTCTCGATCGCGCACTGGATGGCCACGGCACCGAGGCGGGGAGCCGGAAGGGACGAGAGGGTTCCCTGGAACGAGCCGATCGGCGTGCGCGCGGCGCTGAGAATGACGATTTCTTTCATGGAGTCTCCTTGGCGGGGTTCAAATCGGGCGAAGTTCTATCACGAGCCGTAACTCCGCTCGTCTTCGAAATGTTGCTGGTTGCTGGTTGCTGGTTGTTTGTGGTTCAGCGCGACAGCCCACTGACAACCAGCAACCAGCAACACTTCGGCAACGGGGACCAACCCGGCACTCAGGAACCGCGAACGGCGTCTGCTAGAATCCCCGCCTGGCCAATTCCCCGGCCGCCACCGCAGCACAACATCAGGAGCTTCCGCAAAATGACCATCGCCATCACTGATCGCCGTCTGCACATTCAGCCGGCCGAGGTCCACAAAGTCCTGGAGCGGCACATGCTCGCGGACGGTTACGAAATCGTCATGGACCTCCAGAAGTCCCAGGGCTCGTGGGTGTTCGACTCGCGGGGCAAGGGACGCATCCTCGATTTCTTCACGAACTTCGCGTCGGTGCCCATCGGCTACAACCACCCCAAGCTCAGCACGCCGGAGTTCCGCGAGCGGCTGGCCGACGCGGCGGTGAACAAGCCCGCCAACTCCGACATCTACACGACCTTCATGGCCGAGTTCGTGGAGACCTTCGCGCGCCTGGCCATCCCTCCCGCCTTCAACAAGCACCTCTTCTTCGTGGAAGGCGGCTCCCTCGGCGTCGAGAACGCCATCAAGGCGGCCTTCGACTGGAAGGTGCGCAAGAACTTCCGCAAAGGCATCAAGGAAGTGAAGGGTCAACAGATCATGCATCTCCGGAGCTGCTTCCACGGCCGCTCCGGCTACACCCTTTCGCTCACCAACACCGACCCCACCAAGACCGACTACTTCCCGAAGTTCGACTGGCCGCGCATCGACACGCCGAAGCTGAACTTCCCGCTCACCGAGGAGTCGCTGGCCGACGCGGAGCGCCGTGAGCAGGCCGCCCTCGAACAGGCCAAACAGTTCCTGCACGAGCGCAAGGACGACATCGCCGCCTTCATCATGGAGCCCATTCAGGGCGAGGGTGGCGACAACCACTTCCGTCCCGAGTTCTTCCGCGCCATCCGCCAGCTCTGCGACGAGAACGAGATGGTGCTCATCTTCGACGAAGTGCAGTCCGGTGTCGGCATCACCGGAAAGATGTGGGCCTTCCAGCACTACGGCGTCGAGCCCGACCTGTTCGCGTTCGGCAAGAAGACGCAGGTCTGCGGCTTCGCCTCCAACGAGCGCATCTTCGACATCGACGACAACGTCTTCCGGCTCTCGTCGCGCATCAACTCCACCTGGGGCGGCAACCTCGTGGACATGGTCCGCTCGCAGCGCTACTTCGAGGTCATCGACGAGGAGAGGCTGGTCGAGAACACCGCCACCGTCGGCGCCTGGTTCGTGGGCGAGCTGCAGCGTTTCCAGGAAGAGTTCCCTGCACTGGTCTCGAACGTCCGCGGCCGCGGCCTCATGTGCGCCTTCGACCTTCCGGACGGCGACAAGCGCAAAGCGGCCATCAACTCGTTCATGAACCACAACATGCTCGTGCTGGCCTCCGGCGACCGCTCGGTCCGCTTCCGTCCGCCCCTGAATCTCTCGATGGACGAAGCGGCGGAAGGCATCCGCCGCATGGAGAAGGCCCTCAAGGAACTGGCGTAGTCAACGGGGGACGGTTCACCACAGAGGCACAGAGACACAGAAAGGCGT
>JBDTOZ010000873.1:0-8114 GCA_039932995.1 Acidobacteriota bacterium
CACGGGGTGACGGTGGACTAAAGTCCACCGCTCCACAGGACAAAGTCCACCGCGGGCAGGATGCCCGCGGCCCCTTACCGGAGTGCGCTGCCGCGATGAGCCATGGGGCGCGGGCATCCTGCCCGGCGCACTTCCGACGAAGCCCGCGCTGTGCCTCTGTGTTGAATCCCGCACGCCCTCAGGGCTTGCCGTCCAACCCGCAACACCTCTCATAGACCGGATACTGCGGCCGCACTGGCGGCACGCGCGGGTGTTGCGCGATCTCTCCCATGAGGTGCTGTACCGCGCGCTCCAGTTGCGTGTCGTGTCCCGTGCGCCATTCCGCGGGGTCGAGCTCCACTTCGATGTCGGGGGCCACGCCGCTGTTCTCCACTTCCCATTGGCCGTCCAGGCCGTAGACCGCGGCGTCGGGGGCGGTGTAGGTGCCGCCGTCCATCAGGCGTGGGCCCTGATTGGCGGCCACCAGTCCTCCCCAGGTGCGGGTGCCGATGAGCGGGCCGACTTTCATCTTCGAGAAATACCAGGGCATGGCGTCGCCGCCGCTGCCGGCCATGCCGTTGATGAGCATCGCCTTCGGTCCGTAGATCGCGCCGGCGGGGACGGCGATGTCCTTCTCGGCGTAGCGGAAGGTGATGGCGCTGAGCTGCGGGCGGGCCAGCATGTTCACGACGTAGTCGGCCAGCAGGCCGCCTTCATTGAAGCGTTCGTCGATGATCGCCCCCTCTTTCTCGGTCTGCATGAAGAAGTCGCGATTGAAGCTGGCGTAGCCGCTGCCGCCGGTGTTGGGGATGTAGACGTAGCCGAGCCGGCCGCCGCTCAGCGCGCTCACCTTGCGGCGGTTGTCTTCGATCCAGGCGCGCCGGCGCAGACCGGACTCATTGGCGATCGGCACCACGATCACTTCCCGCGCGTCGGAGCCGTCGGGCTTCGCGCCCACTTTGATGGCCACCTGCTTGCCGGCCGTGTTCTCGAAGGCGGCGTAGACGTCGCCCGTCGTCGTGAGGTCAGCACCGGCCACGGAGATCAGGTATTCGCCGGTCTTCACGTTCACGCCGGGCTGGGTGAGGGGCGCCTGCAGATCGGGGTTCCAGTTTTCTCCGCTGTAGACGCGTTTGAACCGATAGCGTCCGTTCTCGATCGCGTAGTCCGCGCCGAGGAGTCCGCCGGGGATGGCCGCGGGCTTGGGCTGGTCGCCTCCGCTGATGAACATATGCCCGATGGTGAGCTGGTTGAGCATCTCCCGGAAGAGGTAGTTGAGGTCCGCGCGATGCGCCACGGCGTCGAGGTAGGGCTCGTAGAGCTTTCTGGCGGCGTCGAGGTCGAGGCCGTGGTGGTTGGGTGCGTAGAAGTGATCGCGCTCCCCCTGCCAGGCGTCGCGGAACATCTGCCGCCACTCGGCACGGGGATCGACGCGGATCTGGATCGAGCCCATGGCCAGCGCGCCTTCTCCCGGTTTCGGCTCGCCGGCCTCCGAGGCGATGGTCCAGTTGGTTTTCTTCCGGAACAGCACTTTCTCGCCATTGGCAGAGACGTCGATGCCGTCCACGCCGGAGAGATAGTCCTCGACCTTGCGCTTGGCCAGGTCGAAGCGTTTCACATTGACACCTTCCTCGTCGTCGCCGAAGTGGATGGGCTGGGCCTCGGTGACGAACAGGATTCCTTCCTTGCCGGCATCGAGTCCGCGGACGTCGGCGTTGGGAATGGGCAAGGCGATGATGCGCTGGCCGATGCCCTCGAGGTCGATGCGCACGGGCTCGGGCTTCTTTTCCGCGGGCTCGTCTTTCTTGTCCTTGTCCTTGTCCTTGGCGTCCTTCTTCTTGTCCTCACCCTCCTTCTTCTCCTTGGCGGCGTTTTCCGCGGCAGCGACTTTCTCCTCGTCGCTTTCCGGTGCGAGGGGGGAGGGGAGATCGTTGCGGAGCACCGCCGCGTAGACGTTGCGCGTGGCCACGCTGTCGATGCCGGAGAGGTCGGCCCAGCTCAGGCCGCGGCCGATGTCGGTGCTGGCCGCGAAGTAGAGGTACTTGCCGCTCTTGTCGAAGGCCGGGTAGATGACGTCACTCGACGAGTCGGTGACCTGCTGCGATTTCCCCGTGGCCAGGGAGTGGACGAAGATCGCGCGGACGAGGTTGGGCAGGTAGCGCGCGTAGGCGATCCAGCGGCTGTCGGGCGACCATTTCGGCTCGAGCACCGAGCCGGTGAAGCCGATCGGATTCGTGTCCACTTTCACGCGCGTGCCTGAGGTCACGTCGATGTACCAGAGGTTCAGGCGACGATCGGTGTAGGCGACTTTGGTGCTGTCGGGCGACCAGACCGGGCCGTAATAGAAGGTCGGCTCGGCCATGGCGAAGGTTTTGGCCGGCCGCTCGCCGCGCTGATCGCGAACCACCAGCGCGTAGTCGCCCGACTGGTCGGAAAAGTAGGCGATGGACTTGCCGTCCGGCGACCACGCCGGATCGCGCTCCATCACCCCGGGAGTGCGCGTGAGGTTGCGCGGATCGCCCTTTTCGGCGGGCACGGTGATGATCTCGCCGCGCGCTTCGAACAGCGCGCGCGCGCCGGTGGGGGAGATGCGTCCGCCGCGGATCGACTCGCCGGCCGGCTCGTAACGCGGGCGCACTCCGGCAAAGTCGCCTTCCACGCGGATGGAGACCGGCGTCGACGCTCCCGATTGCGGGTCGAGCAGGAAGATCGATCCGAATTGTTCGTAGACCAGAGCGTCCGGTCCGGCGGAGAGCGACTTGATGTCCAGTCCCACGTTGAGCAACACTTGGCGCACCGACTTCGCGCGCGTGTCGTACGCGAAGATCGAGGTCGTGCCGGTGCGGCTGCCGCGGTCGGAGATGAAGTAGACCGAGTCGCCCATCCACGTGGGCGCGTGGTCGTTGGAGCCGGGATGCGGCACGCGCTCGATGGCCGAGTCGGACATGCGCGCGATCCAGATCTGTCCGGTCTGTCCGCCCTTCTGCCGTTTCCAATCGGGCTGCCATTGCGAGATGGGCTGGTACGCGATGCGCGCGTCGTCGGGCGCGAACGAGCCCTCATCCGCATGCGGGAGCGGCACGAGTTGCGGCAGGCCGCCATCCAGACCGATGGTGAAGAGCTGGCGATACGTGCGCACGCTCTCGCGCGAGGAGCGGAACAGGACGCGCGTCCCGTCGCTCGTCCAGCCCGCGGCCATGTCTTTTCCCGGGTGCAGGGTCAGCCGCTTCGGCACGCCGCCTTCGGCCGGGATCACGAACACGTCCGTGTTCCCGTCGTACTCACCGGTGAACGCGACCATGGAGCCGTCCGGAGAAAAGTGCGGATCGCTCTCCACGCCGGGATGCGTGGTCAGTCGCCGCGCCACGCCGCCCTCGCGGGCCACGTTCCAGAGATCGCCCGCATAGGCGAAGACGATCTGCGTGCGACTGAGCGTGGGAGCCTGGTACAGAGTCGGTGCGGCAGCGAGGGACGTAGCGGCGAGCATCGAGAGGAGGACGACCAGCATCTTCATGAAATCCACTTTCCTTTCGGGGACCGTTCGCCCGGCAGTATAGGCGGGAGGAGACCGCGGACCTGTTGCGACGGTGCGGGATCGAGACGCATGGCGTACCGGCTACGTCGCGTCCGGATTCCGCAGATGCTGAACGCCATGCCTCTCTTTGAGGCCGGGGAAGGGCTTTCGTTCCGCGGCTCCGAGGCCGAGGATCTGCAGGATCGGTTCGACTTGGCTGAGCGTGCCGACGATGCGACGGCCGGGATAAGGGGAGTCCGTGATCAGGGTTGGCGTCATGAAGATCGACTCGGCGAGAGCGCCTTGTGGATCGGCGAGCACGTCGACGATCTCGATCTCATACCTGCCGGAGAGATGGGTCTCGCAGATCTGCGTCAGGTTGGCGATGGCTTGCAGAGAGTTCGGCGCCTCACCGGCCACATACAGCCGGAACGAGTAGTGCTCGTTCATCGCGTGCCGCCCGGGAGCTCGGCCGCCTCATCGGTGCCGCGCAGCTCCCGCATTCTGTCGCGTCCCACGCGCGATTCCTGTTCGTGAATCTCCGCGCTCCTGGCCAGAACCGCCTTCCGCGACCGTTTGGCGGCCAGTTCTACCTCCAGCGACCGCACGCGCGCCTCCAGCTCCGCCTCTTCCGCCTCCAACTTCACGCTCTCGAGCGTGGCGGTGACTCGGGCCACCTCATGGGCGTGACGCTCCGCGCTCTCCTTTTCCCAGCGCATCGTGCCCATCAACACCTCTCCGCCCGCGGTGTAGGTATCGGTGACGGTGATGCCCGCGTCGGTGAGAATCAACTCGCGCACCTGGTTCGAGTGGGCGGTCCCGCGTGACTTGATGATGGACATCCCACGGTTGCGCTCTCCCGCCTGAACCACGTAGTTGAGATGGATCCAGGTGTCGGCCAGGGTCGAGATCTGCAGGGGGGATCCACCTTCCGCCTGGCTGGACATTTCGTCGAGGAGGCTGGTGCAGACCAGAGTGATGCCCTCGGCCTTGGAAAAGTCGATGAGCCGTTCCGCGACGCTGTGCGCGGTCAGCTCGTTCCCGGATTTGGACAAGGTGGAGACCGGATCGACGACCAGGCAGCGCGCCCGATGTTCTCTTGCGAGCGTCTTGATGCGGAGGAGATAGGTCTCCGCGCTGCCCGTGATCGTGCGTGCCGAGACCATGCGCAGCGTGCCGTCGTCCACAAAGCGGTCCAGGCGGATGTTCACCGAGGCCAGGTTGCGGATCACTTCGTTCGCATCCGAATCGAAGCTGACGAACATCGTGCGCTCGCCGCGCTGGCAGGCGGCCTCGGCGAAGGCACCGCTGAGGGTGGTCTTGGCCGTGCCCGGAAACCCCGTGATCAGTACGCTGGCGCCGCGGTAATAGCCGCCGCCCAGCATCGTGTCGAGGCGTTCCACTCCGCTGCTCACGCGTTCGTTCGTGACCTCGGCCACGCCCCGTCCGAGGGTGCGCGAGACCGCCACTTCGAAGCCGCTCCTGCCGATGAGGAACGGCGACTCGTTCTCGTCGAAGCTCGAGCCGCGATACTTCTGCACCCGGAGATTGCGCTGCGAGACCCCCAGGACCACGGAGTGATTGAGGATGACCGCGCAGTCCACCATGAACTGCATGAACCCGAAGGGCTGACCGGCGGCGCCCGCGTCGCGACCGTCCGCCTTGAGCGTGACGATGCCGGTCAGCTCATGGGCCAGCAGCCACGCATGCAACCGATAGATCTCCCGGCGTTGCGCCGCGGCGTCGGGGAGCAGGGAAAGCACGATGTCCAGCGCATCGAACACGATGCGGCTCGCTTTCATGGCCGCGGCCTGGGCTCCCAGCGCCGCGAGCATTCCGCTCAGATCGAACGTTCCGGACTGGACCAGATCGGCCGGAGGCTGCGCATCCATGAAATAGAGCTTCTGAGGCTGCAGGTCGGGCAGCCCCCATCCAAATGTTTCGGAGTTGGCGATGATGCGTGCCGGAGTCTCTTCGAAAGCCACGAAGATCCCGGGCTCTCCGCAGTGTCGCGCGCCGTGTACGAGAAACTGCAACCCGAGAATGGTCTTGCCCGAGCCAGAACCGCCTACGAGCAGTGTCGTCCGCCCGCGCGGCAACCCCCCGCCGGTCATCTCATCGAGTCCGGCGATCCCGGTGGTTGCTTTTACCGAACGGACGGTCTCAGACAGGACAGCTTCCATAGCTTCTCCTTCGTCAGGTGCAGGCGGAGGTGCAGGCGGAGTGACGGGCACGAGTGCTCAAAGAACGAGCCGTCACACGAGTTGTTGGGGCGGCCATCAGCCCTGGTCCGGCCGATGAGGGAGTTGGTGGTTGGGAAAGAAAGGTGGGAAGTCCCGCGGAGTGTGCTCTTCACCCTGCGGCTTCGTTGCCACAACCGAAAGGGCGGTTCGGCCCGGCGGTTTGAATGGCGGCGTTGGAGGTCAGGGCTGACGTGCGCCGGCGCCGCAGGTGAAGGGGAGGCATGGGTCCGGCACGGGCCCGACTACCCTTTTTTGTCCCTGAGGTAGACTGTCACGTCCCTCAGTAACACCAACGCATCCATGGCCGAGACCAGGAACGCTGACGGAGCCCTCCGTG
This sequence comes from Acidobacteriota bacterium, assembly GCA_039932995.1. Classification (GTDB taxonomy): domain Bacteria; phylum Acidobacteriota; class Thermoanaerobaculia; order Gp7-AA8; family Gp7-AA8; genus QHVT01. The sequence continues at coordinate 6,074 of JBDTOZ010000873.1, forward strand.
GTTCGATGGACGCGGTATTCGCGCGCCTTGTGGCGGCTGCTGCGCCGCTCGTTCCCCATGCGGAGGCTGTCCTCGCCACCCTCGCCCCGGACGGGTCCGTCCTCCGGGCCATCAGTTCGACGGAGGGCGAGCTCTTCGTCCCAGACTCCTTTGGGCGCTGGCTGCTCGAGGGCCTTCCGACACCCGGCTTCGGAAGCGGTGTCCCGGAGTTGGATCGCCGCTCCTGGGTGAAGTCTCCCCTGATTCTCGATGACGCGCCGGTGGGCGTGCTGGTCTTTTTCGCACAGGCCTCCAGCGTGTATGGCCAAGCCGATCTCGCGCACGCGGAAACGATCGCGCGTGTGATCGTGGCCATGGCCCGAACGGGTGTCCTGGGCGATGTCTTTGGTCAGGACAACGCTGAACGCGATCTCATCCTCGATCCCTCCGAGGAGGTGCTGCGCGAGCTCGCGGACGTGCTGGACGTCCGGTCGATCTTCCCTCGGATCTCGGCGATCGTCGGTCGCGTCCTCGCGCACGACCGGCTGACCATGACCTTCCACGATGCCGACGGGTCGGTGCGGATGCAGGTGGCCTCCGATACGAAGCCGCCGGAGTTCATGACCGTCAAGGTCGCGCCGGAAGTGCTGGCGCGGCCGTTCGTGCTCTTGCCGGATCTGAGCCCCGAAGGGCTGGCCACGTACGAGCCTCCCGAGGCCAGGGCGGTGTTGCTGCGCTCCGGCTATCGGTCCTTTCTGGCGGTCAACCTGAATGCGCGCAACCAGCGCATGGGTGTCGAGTTCTGGTCCCATCGCGTCAACGGATTTTCGCTTGCGGACGTGCCGCTCGCGCGCCACGTGGCCACCTGTCTGGCGCTGGCCGTTTCGCACGAGCAACTGGCGGAAGGGTTCCGCGGACCGGAGGAGCGCGTGGTGCGGGCGCAGCATTTCGAGACGCGCGTCGGGTCGTTGATGGCGGAGATCGCCGAACGTCCCAAGGGACATCGGCGCGTGGCCGGCCAGTCGCGGCAGTGGACGTCCGTGCTGCAGGCCGCCAGTCGCGTGGCTGAAACGGAGGCCACCGTTCTCCTGATCGGCGAGTCCGGCACGGGGAAGGAGCTCATCGCGCGGTTCATCCACGAGGTCTCCAATCGCCATCACCGTCCCTTCATCGGCGTCAATTGCGCCGCGCTTCCCGAGCAACTCCTGGAGTCCGAGCTGTTCGGCTTCGAACGGGGCGCGTTCACTGGAGCCTCGCACACCAAACCGGGACAGATCGAGCTGGCCGAAGGGGGAGTGCTCTTCCTCGACGAGGTCTCGGAGATGAGTCCCTCGGCCCAGGCCAAGTTCCTGCGCGTGTTGCAGGAGCGCGAGTTCCGCAGACTGGGCGGCACACGCCTGATCAAGACCAACACCCGGATCATCGCCGCGACGAACACGGATCTGCAGCAGGCCATCAAGAACGGCCAGTTCCGGCGCGATCTCTACTACCGGCTGCGCGTCTTCGATCTGAAGTTGCCTCCGCTGCGGGAGCGTCGCGAGGACATCCCGGTGCTCAGCGAGACGCTGCTCGACGAGATTGCCCTGCAGTTGCAGCGGCGTCGTCCGCGCCTCACCCCCGCCGCGCACGCGGCCCTGCTCAATTACCACTGGCCCGGCAACGTGCGCGAGCTCCGCAATGTGTTGGAGCGTGCCTCCATCGTCTGCGATCACGACGCTCTGGACGCGTCCCATCTCTCCTTCGACACGGAGACCCTCGAGTCCGGATTCTCCACCGACTTGAGCGTGATGGAGCGCGAGATGATCGAGAAAGTGCTGGTCGAATGCGGAGGCAACAAGTCCGCGGCCGCGAAACGACTGGGCCTCTCCAGGATGCAACTCTACGTCCGCCTCCGCCGCTACCAGAGCGGCGCCGTGAACTGAGCCCTCAGTCCCAACCGAGTGGACCTGTGGATCGCGGTCCGAGCGGAGAGGCGCTGCAGGGAGCCTCTGTGGAGCGGTGGACTTGAGTCCACCGGGCACTCGCGACGCGCGTGCCGAAGCCGGGTGAGGCGCTCGGGACG
>JBDTOZ010000874.1:0-16251 GCA_039932995.1 Acidobacteriota bacterium
TTCCCCCGCCCGCGGCGGGACGCCGCACATCCAGCCGGCGAGACGCCGGCGCTCCTTTGCGACGGGCGCGTTCACGCGCCGGCTGCGATCAGGGCTTCGCGCTACTGCAGCCCGTCCAGCACGACGCCCACTCCCCTCTTTCGTCCGCCCGCCGCGGGCAGCGCGGCGACGTGCATGGCCACGATCGCGCCGGTGGCGAGGTGGATCACCGGGCCGCCGCTGGTGCCCGCCGCGGTGAAGCAGTCGTAGTCGAGCGTGCCGGTGCCGTCGGGTGCGCGGAGGATTACGCCCGGCATCACGTGCTTCTCTCCCACCGAGCCGGCGAAGTGCTGCGCGAACGTGCCTGGGGGCAGCCGCGCATCGTCCTGAGGAAAGCCGATGACCGCCACCGCATCGCCGCCCTCGAGCACCGTCGAAGTGCGCGTCAACGGAGCAAACGGCACGTCCTCCGCGAGCTCGAGGAGCACGGGCCAGCCTTTCGAAAGAGTGTCGCGATCCAGCGAGCCGCCGGACAGCTCGATGCCTGGCGCGGGGCGCAGGGTGCGGACGATTCGCGTCACCAGCCGAGCCGTTCCCTCGTCCATCGGGTCGAAAACGACGCGCGTGTTCCGGGCCCGCATCGTCCAGCTTCCGTCGGCATTCTCGCTGCCGATCTCCGCGGCCACGAACCAGGGACAGATCACGATGCGGGGCTCGAGCAAAGAAACGCTCGCGAACAGGCGAGACTCGATCTCGAGACGCCCGACCGCACGCGCGGCCTGCGTCAGCGAGTCGCGAGCTTGGGAGTCACCGAAGCGCGTCTGCCCGGCGGAGGTGACGAACCGCAGGGCGCCGGGTCGAGCCGCGACCGCCGGCTCACTGAAAGCCGTCCAGACGATTCCGGGCAAGACACTTTCCCGCAGTGCAGGCGGCGGCTCGTTCGCGCGCATGGCCGTCGCGGTCAGCCACTGCATCAGCGCCCAGAATCCATCGGCGAGCACGGGCGTGCCCCGCTCGGCTGCACGCTGGAAGTGATCGTCGCGATGTTGCGCGTCGTACAGACCGGCCAGCACGTGGACGTCCGGCAGGCCATCGAAGAGCCGGAGCATGTTCGCCATGGGAGACTTCCCTGCCGTCCCGCGGAATTGATCCTCGCGCGAAGTGCCCAGCATGCGATAGCCGGCGATGACGCCCAGCATCGGATTGGAGCGCTTCCCTTCCAGCAGTCCCCCGAACTCCACGCTGTCGAGCGGATCGCGACTCTCCAGTGCGCGCGAGGCGAGATCCACGAGCCGCACGTCGTCGGCGCGCGGGGGCTCAAAGTCAGGGGCCACCGGCACCGTCGGATCGATCGGGTTGAGGTGCTGGCGCACGTCGATGTCTCCATCGTCCTCACGCGCAATGATCAGCACCGTCACGAAACCGGGCAGCAGTGCAATCGCAAACGAGGCCGGAGCGAAAGCCGGCACTTGTACGTGCACGCGCGCCGTTCCGGGCGCCAGGCTTGCGGAGCCTTGCACGGCCATCGGCAGCGTGGGCAGCACCGTCAGCGCAACGTCCGTGCGGGCGGCGGCTTCGCCTTCCGCGTGCAGGACATCCGAGGTCTCCACCGCCACGCGGCACTGCGCAATCGCCTCCGCGCCGCCTTGCGCGTCCGCCACCAGGACCTGCAACGCGCTGCCGGCGGGATCGAGACCCGGCAGTGGGTCGACGCCGAGGGAGCGAACATGATGAAACCCCATCCCCTGCGGCCAGCGCGCGCCCCAGGCCGCATAGGCCAGAAGAGAAGCCAAGCTCAGATTGGCCACCGGACCGAAGTGCTCGGACGGAAAGGCATACCCGTCCGTCACGGAGATCTGGTTGTCGCTGAGCACGGACGCGACGGTGGGACTGAGCCGGGAGGAGACCTCCAGCGGAACGGTCTGGGTCTCCCCGGGACGCACGACCACGCTCTGCTCCACTCGATCGGAGGCGATCATTTCCGCCGTCACCTTGTACAGACCGGGCACGAGGTCATTGATGCGGATCGCTTCATAGCCGCGAATGAGCTCCCGCCCACCGCCGTCGTAGACCGCCAGTCGCGCCAGCCGGTCCCGGCAGATCACTTCGATGCCGCCGGTCTCCACCACGTCCGCCTCAAACGACATGTCCCCGTCACGGATGCTCTCCAGACCTCCGCGCGCAATTCCGCGAGGCACGCTCGCGCCGAGCAAGACGTTCAGCGGCTCGAGCTCGATGGGGAAGCGTTTGTCCTCGAAGATGAGGAGCTCGCGGTCCTGGGTCGCATATCCGTGGGCCTCGACCCGGAGGAAGTGCGTCCCGCCACGAACCTTGAACGAGGCCACTTCCGGAAGAGGCGGCGCCAGCGGAGCGGGGTTCGCGGTTCGCACCACCCATGCGTCCGTTTCTTCATCCCAGCGAAAAAACGTGATCCCCGCAATGGCCCGTGCTTCTTCGGGGTCGACGACGGCGCCGATGATGGCGGTGGGAATCGAGGCCGGCTCGAATTCCGCGATCGGGATCTCCCCCGTCAATCGGCTGACACGCGCATACGGAATCCCTTTGCGCGCATTGACATCCGCTTCGGGCAGTTCGTTGAGGCCGCGCTTCACCGCTTCGATGACGAATTTCACGAGCTGATCGAAGAGGAGCCGCAGGCGCGGGGGCTGGCCGGGTGGTGGCGGAGCCGAGGGTGGCAGGAGCTTCGGACCGAGGCCCTTCAGCGCGGCGATGAGGGCACGGCCGAACAATCCTTCGCCGCGGATCTCCTTGGCCTTCTGTCCCGCCGTCGTGGAGAGAAAGACCGCTTGCGTGGAGAGAGAGTCGTCGTCGATGCCCCGCAGGTCCCAGAGGAGTTGCTGCGTGAGGATCCTGTTGCCGGTGATGGGCAGCACGTCGCGGCAGGCGTCGATGAAGAAGAACTGCTGCTTCGGTGCGACGTTCTGCATCGCCCCCCGAAAGGTCTCCAGCCCCAGCGGCTCGAAGTTGACGTAGAAGTCGAGGTCTTCCACGTCGGCCGGCACGATCAGCGGACCGGCGTCGGTCGCGCCGCCGGGAGGGGCCAGGCCATGACCCGCGTAATAGAAGAAGAGCCGGTCCGCATCTTTTCCCGCGCCGGTCTGATACGCGTGCCACGCTTTGGCGATGGCCGTGCGCGTGGCCGGCTTGCCGAGAGCCACCAGCGCCGCCAGGTCGGGATCGGCGAGAGGCGGCTCGTCTCGCAACGGACCGAGAAGCAGGATCAGGTCTTCCGGCGCTACGCCGCCTTCATGGAGTGCCCAGTGGGCGAACCGCACGGCGTCACGAACGGCACCCGTCAGACTCCATTCCGGCTTCGTGTACTGGTCGATGCCGATGACGATGGCTCTGGTGCGCATGCAGGGAGCTCCTCAGCCGAACACGATCCCGTTGCCGGCGAACAGCGGATCCTCGCGGAACTTCCACAGCGGCACGGCGAAGTTTCGGGTCTTGTACGTGCCGCTGAAATGGATTCCCAGGACGCGCCGGTGCTCGAAGTCCACGATGGCCGAGCCCGAGCTTCCGGGCAGCGTGGACGCGTCATGACCGAAGGAGTTGGCGCCGTTCCACTGCGTGATCGTCCCGGGCGAAAAGCGCTTCGTCCCCAGACTGGCCGGATCGGATCCAAAGACCCGCTGAAAGACATGCACCGGTGTCACGCCTGAGTCCTGAATGGGAAATCCGACCGCATAGACCCGCCTGCCGTTCAACGATTCCGGCTCGGTCCCGAGTAGTGGCAGCTTGCGGCTGCCCGCGGGATCGGCCTCGAGCTCGAGCACGGCCACGTCCACGGCAGAATGATGGCCGAGGATCTTGCGGATGCGCGTGTGCGACGAGGCCGTCGAGCCGAGCTCGCCGCGCAGCTCGAACAGCGGGGCCAAGGTCTCGTCCTCCTCCCAGACCTTGCTGTGGTCTTTACAGAGTTGCGCGAATTTCTGCGGCCAGGACGACCAGGTGCTCAGGTCCATGTCGAACAACGCACAGAGCACGTGGTTGTTGGTGAGGATGCGCTTGCCGGCCACGAGAAAGCCGGTGCCTTTCTTCGCCCCCGCCGCCGATTCGATGCGGCCCACGCCGGCGATGATGCGCGGCAGCAGGTCCGCATCGCGGCCGATCTCTTTCCAGTTCTCGGGCCGCTCGGCCACCGTTCCGTTCTGCACGAAGATCGCCGGGCGCGCCACCAGCAGGATGAACAGCTCCAACGCCACCTTCTCTTCGCTGGTCAGCGTGACGTTCGCTCCTCCCTCGGTCAGGCGACGCGCCGCCGACGCGGCCAGATTCAGCGCGGCGTCGACCTCCGCCTTGTCCGCCTCCGGCCGGGCCACCGGGTCGAGACCGATGTTCACGATGGCCCGATCCGTGACGATGTTCAGCAGACGTTTCACCGGATCTCCGCGCAACGCCGAATCGAGCACTTCCTTCGACGGCATGCGGTCGAGAAACCACTGCGTATCCCGAGGGTCGTCAATCTCAGTCATGGTGTTCGAGGCTCCCGTCAGTTGGTCAGATCGCCGCGACAGGCTGCGTCGCCGGCGTCGATCGTCACCGGACGTTTCCGCCGCGAGGTCTTTCGCGACAGGGCCACGTACGGCTGCGCCGGTGCTGCCTCGCGGACCGGCTCAGCGCCCAAGGGACTCAGCCGAGGACACCGGGCCACACGAAACTTGGGGTGATGGTCCACCCTGTTGAGAATGCGCATCCCCGCCCGAATCATCGAGCGTTCATCGTAAACGAATCCCACTGTTCTCTCCCTCGCCATAGGAGAGTCGCGCGCGCTTGAATTCCTACCCATGCATCGAGAAGTTTTCGGAAACACCCGCCGATCCGAGTAGGAGTTCCCCCACGGACGAGATCAACCGGGCGCGAATGCTGGAGCTTCGCCATTTGACGCGGGAAGAGCGCCGGGCAGGATGCCCGCGCCCCATGGCTCATCGCGCCAAGGCACTCCGTAGGGGCCGCGGGCATCCTGCCCGCGGTGGACTTTAGTCCACTGTTACGCCGGCGAGCGGGCGCTGACGCGCGAAGGCGCGTTCCACAATGTAGCCCCGGGCTCGGCCCGGCCGCGAAGGCGGCCGTCACAACGTTCTGCGGAGCGTTTTCGACGTTGGCGCGACATTGTGGCGACCGCCTTCGCGGCCGCATCTAGAATCGAATCTCATTTCCCCCGGGCCGAGCCCGGGGCTAGATTGTTCGACGCGCCTTTCGCGCGTCACCGCGTCAACTCACGGTCACGCCGCTGAGTGTCAACACTCCCGTGGCACTCATGGTCACGTTCCGGATCTTGCGTGAGTGCGCGACCATCGATTGCCCATACATCAGCGGGACCAGTGGCGCCTCTTCACGGACGATTCGGTGAATGTCCTTCTTGTTCTCCTCGGTGGGCTGCTCCCGGAAACGCGCCAGCGCCGCGTCCATCACCGGATTCTTCCAGCGGCTGAGATTCGAATGACGGTCGGCCTCGCACATTTTCGACCAGAGCAGCGTCTCGAAAAAGTCGGCCGGGTCGGGCGTGTCGGCAATCCAGCCGGCCAAGGCGAGGTCGTAGTTGCCAGGCAACAGGTCCCCGAAGAACTGGTCGCTGGTCGTGGTCTCCTTCAACACCACCTCGATCCCGATCTCGCCGAGTTGCCGCTGGACCGCCTGCGCCAACGGCAGCGGCTTGGGCATGTACGGCCGCGGCGCCCACGGCACGAGCAACGACAAGCGTTTCGGTTTCGCTCCACTCGCGTCCAGGAGACGGCGCGACTCGTGGCGGTCGAAGGTCGGTACACCACTGGGGCGGCCCATCATGGGCGGGAGGAGGTTGGGTGCCAGGAACGCAGCCGGATTTTTGTCGAAGGAGCGCGTGGCCAGCTCGTGCAGGTCGAGCCCCAGCGCGATGCCTCGGCGCACGGTCGCATTTGACAGTGACGGCCGCTCGCAGTTGAAGAACAGAATGCCGGTCGAGTTGCCAGGCAGAAGCGACAACGCCAGTCCCTGGATCTGATTGGCGGAGACGTCCGTCATCGAAAGCGCCGTGGTGAGATCCACCTCCCCGTTGCGCAGGGCATTGATCAGCGCGCGCGGTGTGCCGTCTTCCGCCGCGGGGTAGACGCGGAACTCGATCTCGTCGACGCCGTTCTTTGCGGCGTGATGTGGATTGCGCACAAGGCGAAAGTTCGTGGCCGTCTGCAGCATGCGCAGATTCGGCCGTTGCTCGAACATGAACGCCCCCGTGCCCAGGAGCTGCATGCCCCGGTCGAGAACGATCGAGGTGATGGCCTGAGTGAGGGTGAGGTCGAACCGCGGATTCGGCTCGGAGAGCGTGAACCACACACGATCGCCCTCCACATCCACCTTGGCCTTGCTCACGAGGATCTTCGCGCCGCGGAGCGAGCGGGCCGCGAGCTCCGCGGTCAGCGGCGTGCCGTCCGAAAACTTCACGCCGGGACGAACGGCCGCGGAAAACCGCATCCGCCCTTCAGCGCGTAGCGGCTCGAAGAGCAGAGGCTGGACCTGCGGCTCACCTGTCGGACTGGTGACGATGGTGTACGGCGTTTCGTAGATCTGGCCGAGGACCATGCCGCTGATGCTGTCGAACGCGTCCCGCAGATCGAGCTTGCTGATCGCGCTGAGGACGCCGACACGAACGATCCTCAATGTGGCCAGGGCCACGGCTGAATCCTGCATTCTTGCTGCCTCCGACGCGTTGTGTGGATTGACACCTAGAGTTTACTACGGAGCTGCGCAGATACAGAAGCCGCGCTCTCCATCTCTTTTCCCGGTACACTTCATTCCACATGAAATCCATGCGGCTGCTCGCTGTGATCCTCCTCGTCGGGGTCGGAGGCGGCGCCTATTACTACGCCGAGCGGACGCCGGACAGCCTCACCCTCACCGGCATCGTCACGACCAAAGACGTCATCGTCAGCCCCCAGATCGCGGGCCGGATCGGGCGCGTGCTGGTCAAAGAAGGCGACGTCGTGAAACCGGGACAGCTTGCGGCGCTGCTCGTCCCGGACGAGCTCCAGCAGGAGAGCGCGTTCTACGCCCACAGCGCGCAGGGGGCAACCTCGCAGGTCCGCGAGAGCGCGGCTGCGCTCCGCCTCCAGGAACGACAGACCGCTGACGAGATTCGCCAGGCCCAGGCCACGCTGGCCTCCATCGAGTCCCAGCGCAAGGCCGCGGAGGCCGAGCTCGAGAACGCGCGCCTGACGGCCGGACGGCTGCAGAAGATGGTGGCGCAGGGCGTCGTCCCGGTCGAACAGTTCGATCAGGCCCGTACGGCGGCGGATGCGGCCAAGGCTCGGGTGGCGTCGCTGGCCCGGCAGGTGGACGCGCAGCGCTCCGCGGTCGCGCTTGCGCAGTCCAACGCCGAGCAGATCTCCGTGCGGCGCAGTCAGCTCGAGGCCAACGAGGGCCAGCAGGCCGCGGCGGATGCACAACGCGCGAAGGCGGACGTTCGTCTGGCCTACACGGAATTGCACGCTCCGATCGGCGGCGTGGTGGACGTGCTGGCCGCGCGCACCGGCGAGTTCGTCGAGGCCGGCCAGCCGGTGGTCACACTGATCAACCCCGACGATCTCTGGGTCCGCGCGGACGTGGAAGAAACCTACATCGACCGCGTGCGACTGGGCGATCGCCGGACCGTGCGCCTCCCCTCCGGACAGGAGCGGCAAGGGACGGTCTTCTACCGCGGTGTCAATGCCGGCTTCGCCACCCAACGAGACGTCAGTCGCACCAAGCGGGACATCAAGACTTTCGAGATCCGGCTGCGCGTCGACAACGCCGATCGCCGCCTGGCCGTCGGCATGACGGCGTACGTGCTCCTCCCGGTGAAATGAACGCCATCGAAGTCCGCAACATCGTCAAACACTTCGGGCAATTCGTTGCCGTCAACGGCGTCAGCTTCGACGTGGCGGCCGGCGAGATCTTCGGCCTCCTCGGACCGAACGGCGCCGGAAAATCCACCCTCATCCGCATCCTCACCACGCTCCTGCCACCGACTTCCGGAAGCGCCACCATCGCCGGCTTCGACATCGTCTCCCAGTCCCACGAAGTCCGAAGCTCCATCGGGGTCATTCCGCAGGCCATGACCAGCGACCTCGATCTCAGCGTCCATGAGAATCTGCTCATCTTCGCGAAACTGTACGGGGTGCCGCGCGCCGTGCGTGCAGGGCTCATTCACGACCTGTTGGAGGCGGTCGAGCTCCTGCAGTGGGCAGACAAGCCGGTGAAGCTCCTCTCCGGGGGAATGCGCCGCCGCGTCGAGATTGCCCGCGGTCTGGTCTCCCAGCCGCGCGTCCTGTTTCTCGACGAGCCGACCACCGGGCTCGATCCGGTGTCGCGCGTGGCCGTCTGGGAAATGCTGCAGCGCATCAAGTCGCGGAGCGAGCTGACCGTGCTCCTCACCACTCACTACATGGACGAAGCCGATCGTCTCTGCGACCGCATCGCCATCGTCGACCACGGAGAGCTCAAGGCCCTGGACTCGCCCATGAAGCTCAAGGCGTCAGTGGCGGGCACCAACGTGATCGAAGTGAGCTTCGCCACGCCGCCGCCCACCTGGGCCCTCACCCTTCGAGCGCTGCCCGAGGTCGACGACGTGACATCCGAGGACGGCGTGTTCCGCATCCGGTCCCGCAACGGCCCCGGAACGACCATGAAGATCATGGAGGCGGCCAGCGGGGCCCAGGTGTCGGTCTTGTCGCTGGCGGTGCAGAGCACCACGCTCGACGATGTGTTCATGCACTGCACCGGGCGCGCGTTGCGGGACGAGCTGCAGAAGCCGGACGCGATCGAGAGTCCGTTCCTCGTCAGGAGAGGCTGAGCCATGCACCGCTTGTGGGCCATCATCGAACGGGAGTTGCGCCGGTTTCGCCGCAACCCCACCATGATCGTGCTCTCGTTGCTCCTGCCCATCATCCAGCTCTGCATTCTCGGCTACGCCTTCGGCGGCAATGTGAAAGACCTCAAGGTGGGCATCGTCGATCAGGATCACGGTCTGCAGGCCGTGAGAGTCCGCGAACTGGCCGGGGCGGTCCGGGCCGGCGCACGGACCTTCGAGACCGTCGACTACGCCGACTCCGGCCGCGCCCTGACCGACCTGCGCAACGGCAGGATCCAGGCCGTGCTCGTGATCCCGCCTGATTTCTCGCGGCGTGTCCACCAACGCAATGAACCGCGGCTGGCCCTCATCGAAGACAACACCGACTCCTTCGTCTCGGCGACCATCGTCGCCCAATTCAACAGCCTGCTCTCGGCGTTCCACATCCCCGTGCCACCGCCGCGCATCGCCGCCCAGGCCTCGCTGGAGGTCGTGGAGATCTATCCGTACGTTCCCTATGTCCAGTACCTGCTGCCCGGCTCCATCGTCATGTCCATCTTCACGATGGTGATGATCGGCGGCGGCATCAACTTCGTCGACGACAAGGCGCACGGGCTGCACGAGGGCTACCTGGTCACCCCCGTCACGCGCTTCGAGCTGATCGCCGGCTTCAACACCGCCGGCACCATCAAAGCGGTGGTGGCCGGGGCGGCGCTGGTCGTGGTGGGGTCGCTCATCGCCGGCGTGCCCAATCCCTTCGACCCGCTACGCCTGCTGCGCCTCGGGGTGGTGGTCCTCGTCACCGCCTTCGCCCTCATCAGCCTCATGTTCCTGCTCATGGTGCGCACCTCCAACCCGATGGTGCCGCGGGCCATGTTCGGCGTCTTGAGCACGGTGCTCTACTTCCCGAGCGGCGCCGTCTATCCACAACAGGGCTTCCCGGCCTGGCTGCGCGCCATCGCCGTGCTCGATCCGTTCACCTACTCCGTCCACGCCCTCAGGAGTCTCCTCCTCAAGAACACCGGCTTCGTGGCCATCAGTGGGGACCTCTTGTACTTGATCCTCTTTTCAGCGGTGGCCATGACCGCGGCGACGTTGCTGTTCAAACGGACACTTTGAAGTGTCCGGCTTGTCCGGCCCCGCACTTGGAAGTACCATCGTCAGTGCCGTCCAACAGGATCTAAGTAAGAAAAGCGTCACTTCTATGGCGGAACGAGACGAAGACACCACGGTCTACAAGGTCGTGGTCAACCACGAAGGGCAATACTCCATCTGGCCGGCGGATCGGGAGAATGCAGCGGGCTGGCGCGACGCCGGGAAAGTGGGACTGAAACCCGACTGCCTGGCCCACATCGAAGAGGTCTGGACCGACATGAGGCCGCTGAGCCTGCGCGAACAGATGGAAGGCCATGGCCGCGGCACATGACCTCTTCCCCTCCCCTCGGCCAGTCTCGGCTTCCGCTCGCGGAACGCGATCGGGATCTCGACGCGCAGCTCGCGTACTGGAACGAGCATTTGCGCTTCGCGCCGGATCTCCTGGCCATCCCGACCGATCGTCCCCGGTCGGTCTCCGCAACGCACGTGCAGGCCACGATCCCGTTTCGGCTGCCCGAAGCCGTCCGCGCCGCACCCTTTGAAACGCTCCTGGCCGCGTTCCAGGTGTTGTTGTGGCGCTACAGCCAGCAAACCGACATCCTGGTAGTGACCCCGCTCGGGCCCGCCCACGAGCTCTTCCCGCTGCGCATCCAGCTCGATCCGCAGGAGCGGTTCCCGGCGCTTCTCGCGCGCGTCACGGAAACGTTGCGGAAGGCGCGGGAGCATTGCGGCACGGCCGTGCACGACCTCGCGGCGCAGCTCGTGCCGCAGGTGCTGTTCGGCGTCGACCGGCCCAGCGTCCGGCGGCAGGAGGCCAGTCCCTTCGAGATTGCACTCTCGATTCCCGAGACGTCGAATGAGCTCACCGGTACGTGTGCGTACAGGACGGACCTCTTTGACCGCCTCACCATCGAGCGCCTGCTCGCTCATTACAGCCGGCTGCTCGAAGGGATCGTCGCCAACCCGGAGGAGCGCATCCGCAGGTTTGCGTTGCTCAGCGACGAGGAGCTCGACCAGGTGCTCGTCGAGTGGAACCGCAACGCCATCCCCTATCCGCAGGACCTCACCCTGCACGGTCTCTTCGAAGCGCAGGCCGCGCGCACTCCCGATGCCCTGGCCCTCCTCTTCGAGGACCAAGAACTGACCTATCGCGAGCTGGATGCGCGGGCCAATCAACTGGCGCACGCTCTCAGCGCCCGAGGAGTCCGTCCCGAATCGCGCGTCGGGCTCTGTGTCGAGCGCTCCCCGGAAATGATCATCGGTATTCTGGGGATCCTCAAGGCGGGTGGGGCCTACGTGCCGATGGATCCCAGCTATCCGCAGACACGCATCGATTACATGGCCGCGGACTCGAACGCGCAATGTGTGCTGACGCGCGCTGATTTCGTCGAGCTGGCCTCGTACCCCGTCCACTCGCCGGAAACTCCCGTCCTGCCCCTGAACCTCGCCTACATCATTTACACCTCCGGCTCGACCGGACTGCCCAAGGGTGTGATGGTGATGCATCGCACCGTCGTCAACCTCACCTACGCCCAACAGAAGCGACTGGAAGGCTTGCCCGGCAAACGGGTCCTGCAATTTGCCTCCCTCAGCTTCGACACCTCGGTGTGGGAGATCGTCATGGCCTGGGGCCGCGGCGCGGCGCTCGTGCTCATTCCCAAGGATCGCCTGCTGCCCGGACCCGACCTGGCCGCGTTGATGAACGCGACGTCCGTCGACATCGCCACGCTTCCCCCCGCGGCGCTTGCGGCCCTCTCACCCGAGTCGTTGCCGAGCCTGAAAGTGCTCATCAGCGCCGGCGACGCGCTGTCGCTCGCTCAGGTGACGCCGTGGCTGGAGGGGCGCACGGTGCTCAACGGATATGGCCCCACCGAAAACACGGTGGGCGCGGCCATCGGTCCGGTGAGCGCGGGTGAGCCGATCACCCTCGGCCGTCCCTTTCCGAACATCGCGTTGTACGTGCTGGATCGTGAGCTCCAGCCCGTGCCCGTGGGCGTGTCCGGAGAGCTGTTCGTCGGAGGTGCGGGCCTTGCACGCGGCTACTTCCGACGGCCGGGCCTGACCGCCGAACGATTCCTCCCCAATCCCTTCGGCCCTCCGGGCAGCAGGATCTATCGCACGGGCGATCTCGTGCGCTACCGCCCCGACGGCAGGGTCGAGTTCCTCGGCCGCGCCGACCACCAGGTCAAGGTCCGCGGTTTCCGCATCGAGCTCGGGGAGATCGAGGCTGCCTTGGAGCGGCATCCGGCCATCACGCGAGCACTGGTCCTGGCCGCCCGCAAAGACGAGGCTCACCGGCTGACCGCCTATTTCACAACGTCAGGGACACGCCTTTCGACCGCGGAATTGCGAGCCTTCCTCAAGCAGGCCCTCCCCGAGTACATGGTCCCCGCCTTTTTCGTGGGCCTGGAGGTCTTCCCCCTCTCGCCCAACGGCAAGATCGACCGCGCGGCGTTGCCGGCGGCCGAGGAATTGTCCGGCCTCGAGGAGTACCTCGCTCCCCGGACGCAGACCGAGAGCACGCTCGCAGCGATTTGGCAGCAGGCCCTGGACGTTCCTCGCGTCGGCGTGCACGACAACTTCTTCGCCATGGGCGGAGACTCGATCCTGGTGATCCGGGTAGTCACGCGGATCCGCAGCGCGTTCGGCGTGGAAATGCCGTACCGCGTGCTCTTCGAAAGGCCGCACATCGAAGAGCTGGCCCGCTGGATCGAGGAGGCAGAGACCAACGCGCAGGTCGGGCTCGAACCGCTCGTGTCGATCGACCGCGACGGCTTCCTGCCCCTCTCCTTCGCACAACAACGCCTTTGGTTTCTCAACCAGCTCGAAGGGCCAAGCGCCACCTACAACCTCTCGATCGTGATCCGCCTGAACGGTCCCCTCGATCAGGACGCGCTGCTTCGCGCACTGAAGACGATCGTCGAGCGTCACGAAGTGTTGCGGACACGCTTTCGTGAGATCGATGGTGTTCCGGCGCAGGTGATCGACTCTGCCGATGCATTCACTGTAGAGCGTCTCTCCTCGCCCTCGCCCGATGCGTCGCTCGAGCTTCTGGATGCGAAGCTGCACCATCGCTTCGACCTCAGCCGCGACCCGCTTTTCAGCGCGTGGCTGATCGAGGAAGCGCCGGCCTCGCACGTGCTCGCGCTCCTGTTCCATCACAGCGTCGCCGATGGCTGGTCGGCCGGCGTCCTGATGGAAGAGCTCACCGTCCTGTACGGCGCGTTCCGCGCAGGATGGCCCTCGCCTCTGCCGCCGCTGGCCATCCAGTACGCCGACTTCGCGCACTGGCAGCGGCAGTGGCTGACCGGGGAGGTGCTGGCGGCGGAGACCGGCTATTGGAAAGAGGCGCTCGCTCACCTTCCGCCGCTGCTGGAGCTGCCCACCGACCGTCCCCGTCCTCCGGTGCAGAGCTATCGCGGCGCGCACGAAGCCTTCCACCTCTCCCGCCAGTTGATGGATCGTCTCATCGCCTTGAGCCGCACTTCGGGGGCGACGCTCTTCATGACGCTGCTGGCCGGCTTCGACGTGCTCCTCAGCCGCTACAGCGGACAGTCCGATCTGGCCGTCGGCACGCCCGTGGCCAACCGCACCCGTCCCGAGCTCGAGCCTCTGATCGGCTTCTTCATCAACAACCTCGTCCTGCGCGCCGACCTCTCCGGCGACCCCACTTTCACCGCCCTCCTCGCGCAGATCCGCGAGACCGCTCTTCATGCCTACGCACACCAGGACGTGCCCTTCGAGGTCTTGGTCGAGCAACTGAACCCGGCCCGCTCGCTCAGCTACTCACCCCTGTTTCAGGTGATGCTCGTCCTGCAGAACGCCCCCTTCGAGGCCCTCCGTCTTCCCGAGCTGGAGATCACCCCCATCGACTTCGAGCAAAGGGCCACCAAGGTCGATCTCACGCTCTCTCTGACCGAGACCGAGCTGGGCCTGGACGGCATCCTCGAATACAGCACCGACCTCTTCGATCGCTCCACCATCGAGCGCTTCATCGCCCACTACGCGCTCCTGCTCGAGGCCATCGTCGAAGATCCCCATCAGCGCATCAGCCGCTATGAGCTCCTCACTGAAGACGAGCGCCAACGAGTGCTCGTCGAGTGGAACCACAACGCCATCCCCTATCCGCAGCACCTCACCCTGCACGGCCTCTTCGAAGAGCAGGCCGCGCGCACTCCCGAGGCCGTGGCCATCTTCTTCGAGCACGAGCAGTTGACCTATCACCAGCTCGATGCGCGGGCCAACCAACTGGCGCACTCTCTTCTCGCTCGCGGGGTCGGTCCCGAAGCGCGCGTCGGACTCTGTGTCGAACGCTCCCCGGCCATGCTCATCGGCCTGCTGGGCATCCTCAAGGCCGGCGGGGCCTACGTGCCCATCGATCCCAGCTATCCACAAGCGCGCATCGACTACATCGCCGCCGATGCCAACGCAAACTGCGTCCTCACCAACGCAGACTTTCGTGAGCTCGACTCCTGGCCTGACCACTCCCCCAGCGTCGCGGTCCTCCCCCAGAACCTGGCCTACATCATCTACACCTCCGGTTCCACCGGCCGCCCCAAGGGCGTGATGGTGATGCACCGCAGCGTGGTCAACCTCACCTACGCGCAGCAGAAGCGGCTGGAAGGCCTGCCCGGCACGCGCGTCCTGCAGTTCGCCTCCCTCAGCTTCGACACCTCGGTCTGGGAGATCGTCATGGCCTGGGGCAGAGGCGCGGCCCTGGTGCTGGCCCCCAAAGAGCGCCTCCTGCCGGGTCCTGACCTGGAAGCGCTCATCCGCCAGCATCAGGTCGACATCGCCACCTTGCCTCCTGCCGCGCTGGCCGGCCTCGCGCCCGACTCCGTTCCGCACCTCAAGACCCTGGTCAGTGCCGGCGAAGCGCTCTCGCTCGCGCAGATCACTCCGTGGCTTCACGGGCGGACGGTCCTCAATGGCTACGGTCCCACCGAGAACACCGTCGGTGCGGCCATCGGTCCCGTCAGCGCCGGCGAGCCCATCACCCTCGGCCGGCCCTTCCCGAACATCGCTCTCTACATCCTCGACCAGGCACTCGGTCCCGTCCCCATCGGCGTGTCCGGAGAGCTGTACGTTGGTGGCGCAGGGCTGGCCCGAGGGTACTTCGAGCGGCCCGGCCTCACCGCGGAGCGCTTCCTCCCCAATCCCTTCGGCCCCTCGGGCAGCCGCATGTATCGCACCGGCGATCTGGTGCGCTACCTCCCCAACGGTAAGGTCGAGTTCCTCGGACGCGCCGATCATCAGGTCAAGATCCGCGGCTTCCGCATCGAGCTCGGCGAGATCGAGGCCGCACTCGAACGTCACCCCTCCATCACCCAGGCCCTGGTCCTGGCCAACGGCGAGGGCGAGGCAAAGCGGCTGGTCGCCTACTACACCGCGAAAGCAGATCGTCTCTCCACCGCCGAGCTCCGCAACTTCCTCAAGCAGTCCCTCCCCGACCACATGGTCCCCGCCTTCTTCGTCTTCCTCCAGGCCTTTCCCCTCACTCCCAACGACAAGATCGACCGCGCCGCCCTACCCGCTCCCGATCCGGGCGCCAGCACCGAGCAGTTCCTCGCTCCCCGCACCCAGACCGAACAGACCCTGGCCGCCATCTGGCAGCAGGTCCTTCGTCTGCCCCGCGTCAGCGTCCACGACAACTTCTTCGACATCGGTGGCCACTCCCTGCTGGCCACGCAGACCATCGCGCGCATCAACGACGCCTTCTCCCTGGCGCTGCCGGTGCGCGTCCTCTTCGAAGCGCCGGACGTGGAGAGCCTTGCCCGCCACATCGACCAGGAGCAGATCGCCGCCGGTCCGATCGCTCACCTTCCGCTCCTGCCCATCGCCCGCGATGGCCTCTTGCCGCTCTCCTTCGCCCAACAGCGCCTCTGGTTCCTCAGCAAGCTCGAAGGCCCCAGCTACACCTACAACATCCCCGCGGTCCTCGGTCTCGAAGGTCCGCTCGAGGAGCAGGCCCTAGTGCGCGCACTCGAGGCGCTCGTGGCGCGTCATGAAGTGTTGCGCACGCGCTTCCAGGAAACGGACGGCGTGCCGATGCAGGTCATCGATAAGGCCGGCCACTTCGTCGTGCAGCGGCAGCGTCAAGCCAGTCCCGATGCACTCATCGATCGGGAGCTGCATCACCGCTTCGATCTCAGCCACGACACGCTGTTCCGCGCCTTGCTGATCGAGAAAGCACCCGACTCGCACCTGCTCGTCCTCAACCTCCATCACAGCATCGCCGACGGCTGGTCGATGGGCATCCTCATGAACGAGCTCATCGCGCTCTACACGGACTCGCCCCTGCCGCCGCTGGCCATCCAGTACGCCGACTTCGCGCACTGGCAGCGGCAGTGGCT
>JBDTOZ010000875.1:0-7024 GCA_039932995.1 Acidobacteriota bacterium
CAACCGCCAACCACCCTCAAAGCGATTTCAGATACTCGATCACCGCCCAACGGTCCTCATCGCTGAGCGTCGTTCCCCAGACGTGTCCGCCGTTCCCGTTGCCGACGATGGCAGTGTCGAGGAGGAACGCGCCGGGGGTCTGCGCCGGCTTCATTCCGACATTCACCGGATCGAATTCGCGGCTGCCGACGTAGAACGTCCTGGGCCGGCTGGCCGGAGGCTGCAGCAGATCCCACAGACTGGGAACGGAGCCATTGTGCAGATAGGGACCCGTGGCCCAGATTCCGTCCAGGGGGCGGGCCTTGTAGAAGACCGCGCTGGTGGTCGCATCGTCCTGACGTTGTGCCGCGATCGCTTTCAACGACGTTTCCAGATCCTCCCGCGACGGCGGGCGATCCGTCTTCGACGTTCCCGGCCCGTCGAGCAATTGCGACCGGAGCAGGGCGCGGTCGGCGTCGCCGGTATCCGCGTTCGCTCCCGGCGTCGGCGTCGTCGAGCCCTCGGTGTCGAGACTCACCGGCGACAGGATGGCGCCAACGGTTGCGTTCAGCGTGACCGTGCCGGCCAACGCCGTCGCTCCCAGCCTTGGGCCGAAGATGAGGAAGCTCTTGACGCCCTCGAGCACGCCCGTGCGCGCGGTGCGGTTGGCGGAGGCCACCGTCATCTGAGGATCGGTGTTGACGACATTCAGAGCCGTGAGCGTGACGTTCTGGTGCTTCCCAGGTGTTGCCAATGCGTGGCACGACAGGCACTGCCCGGTGTAGACCGCCTGGCCGCGAGAAACCTTTGCGGCGTCGAGAGGGGGAAAGGAGGCCGGCCATTGCGGCGAGCGCAGGTCTGCGAGACGGTCCTCGAGGTCGAGCTGATTGAGACGCTTGGCCGAAGACGGGTACCAGAACTTCAGCGGGATCCAGGTCGGCGCCTTGATGTCGATTTCTGCGAACACACCCAACACCTCGCCGACGTTGCGCGCCAGCCGCTCCACGGCGAACGAGTTCGGCGCCACCCCGTTCCACTGCACCTTGTTGTGCCACGAGGTGTCCCACAGGAACGGGTAGCTCACCGGCGCATCCGGCTTCCTGTTGTTGCCGGGGATCTTCAAATCGATCGAGGTCACGCGGTTGAAGATCATCCCAAAGGCATCCGTGCGGGCCGGCCCCCAGGTCACCTTCGGCGTGCTGTTCTTCACGAACTGCGTGAGATAGGTGTTGTAGCTCCGCAGAGTGGCGTAGAGCTGAGCACGCGCCTGAGGCCCGTCGCCGTCGCCCAGCACCGCTTTCGCAAAGCGGAGGAACTTCGGACTGCTCACGCCGCTCGTGGCGGTTGCATTCACGGCCGCGCCGAGGTCCGCGAGAAACCCGTAGAGATCCGCGTCGGTGGGACCGCCGTCGATCCGGTAAGCCTGCCCACCATACTCGAGCTGGCCGGTATGACAGGCCGCACAGGTCAGGCCCAGGTGATCGTCATCGCGAACGACCCCCACCGGCAGTCCGTCGGGATTGACGTTGCTGGTGGCGTTCGGAATGAATCCGAACCGGTCGAGCGTCGCGCTCCAGCGCGTCTCGGAGTTGGGCAGCTCCAGCGCCATGGCCCAGGAGTAAAGAATCAGCTTCGACCCCTGCGGTGTCGTGTAGAACCACTGCCGGTCGGAGTTGTCCCGGTTCTGTTCGAGATAGATCGGATCAGCCGCGAATGCGCAGACAGCGAGCGTGCACACCAGGAACAGAACGATTTTTCTCATGTCCAGGAGTGTAGCGGGAAAAGAGATTCCCTACCCCTACCGGTTGCCGGTTGGGCCGGGGATTCCCGACCTTCGCCAACCGCCGAGCCCTAGTGCGTATGCGCGTGGTCGTGGTCGTGATCGTGGTCGTGATCGTGGTCGTGGTCATGATCGTGACCAGGTCCGTGCGTGTGTCCGCTCATCCCGGACTGCACCTGTTCGACCACCTGACGGGCCAGCTCGCGGAAGGCGAGAGCGGCCGGGGACTGCGGGTCGCTGGTGACGATGGGCTCGCCGGTATCGCCTCCGACGACGACCTTCGGATCGATCGGAACCTCGCCGAGGAAGGGGACGCCGAGCATCTCGGCCGTCTTCCTGCCGCCGCCGTGGCCGAAGATTTCTTCGCGCTCGCCGCAGTGGCGGCAGATGAAGTAGCTCATGTTCTCGACGATGCCCAGGACCGGAACGTTGACCTTGCGGAACATCGCCAGCCCTTTGCGCGCGTCGATGAGGGCCACGTCCTGCGGCGTGGTCACCACCACCGCTCCGGTGAGGCCGGCCTTCTGCGTGAGGGTGAGCTGCGCGTCGCCGGTGCCGGGCGGAAGATCGATGACCATGAAGTCGAGCGTGCCCCACTTCACATCGGTGAGGAACTGGTCGATGGCTTTCATGACCATCGGTCCCCGCCAGATGACCGGCGTGTCGGCATCGGTGATGAGCCCGAGGGACATGGTCTTGATGCCATGGCGTTCCATCGGAATGATCTTCTCGTCGTGCTCATCGATCTGCGGACGGCCGGTGATGCCCAGCATCATCTGCTGCGAAGGTCCGTAGATGTCGGCGTCGAGGAGGCCCACGCTATAGCCGAGAGCCTTGAGGGACAGGGCCAGATTCGTGGAGACGGTGGACTTGCCGACGCCTCCTTTGCCGGAAGCGACGGCGATGCGGTATTTGACGCCGCCCAGCGCACTCGGGCCGGCGGGCATGGTGCCGGAGATCTGGCCACCGGAAGCGCCCCCGGTCTTGGGAGCGATCTCGAGGTTGATCTTGACTTCATCCACCCCCTCCATCGCCTTCACCGCCGCGTAGGAGTCGCGGGCGATCTGCTCGCCGACGGCCGGATTCTCCGTCTGAAAGTGAATCGTGAACGAGACGTTCGGTCCGTCGGTCTTGACGTCGCGGACGAAGCCGAAGGAAACGATGTCGCGCGAGAGGCCGGGAAACTTGACCTTCTTCAGCGCCTCAAGAACCTGTTCGTGGGTTGGCATTTGCTCTCTCCTCTTGAAGCCATCGGTCGTAAGACTCGCGGATGATCGGAACGGCTTCGTCGGAAGAGGCCACGACCTTGATCACGTCGAAGTCGGGAGGACTGACCAGCCCGCGCTCGACCATGGTGGCTTTCATCCAGTCGAGCAGTCCGGGCCACATTGTACCGACCAGGATCAACGGATGCTGCTTCATGTGCTTGACCTGCAGGAGTTGCCAGACCATGAACAACTCCAGGGCGGTTCCGATCCCTCCGGGCATGACGATGAATGCCGAGGAGAGCCGGATGAAGTGATGGAGCCGGCTGAAGAAGGTCCGGTGCCGGAAGACCTTGTCCACGAAGGGATTCTCCGACTCTTCGCTGGCCAGGTGAATGGCCAGACCGTACGAGCGCGACTTGCTGTCCGTCTGTCCCTCCCGGGCGCCGGCGTTGGCGGCCTCCATCAAGCCCGGCCCGCCGCCGGTGACGATGTCCACCCCCATCCGGGCCAGCTCGGCGCTGAGCGCTTTCACCTGTTCATAGATGGGATCGCCGCGGCGGATCCGCGAGCTGCCGAAGATCGAGACCCGGTAGTGCTCGACCCTCTCGGGCTGGATCTGGTCGAGATCATTGATGGTCTCCCAGAGCTGGTAGATGGCCTTGTCCAGAACATGCGTCGGGTCGACCGACGAAGGCGACTTCTTCGCGGCCTGCGCCTCGCGAAGCTCTTCGAGCTGAGGGGTGGTGGTGGTCGGCTTGGAGGAGTCAGGCATTCGGATCCGGATCGCAGCGAGGAGGATGCCACTAAACCGTTGGCGGTTGGCGGTTGGCGGTGGACCACCGCCCCCGCCGTCAACTTGACGACCGCCAACTACTTGGTGGTGATCCAGACCTCGCGCGAGAACTCCTTCAGCTTCGCTTCCGCGGCGCGGGCTTCGGGCTCGGAGTCGAACTTGACGCGTACGCGATAAATCGAGCCTTTTTCCGTGGTGCCCCGCTCGACGTAGGCGTTGTTGAAGCCGCGGTCGATGAGGCGGGCGGCGAGGTTTTCGGCGGTTCTCTGATCGCCCGTGGAGAGGAGCTGCGCGTAGGTGGTCACGCGAAGGGGCTGCGTTTCCCGGACCGCGGGCGTGGCGGCGGGCACGACTTTGGAGGTCACGACCGGCTGCTCGGAAGGAGCGGGCGATGGAGTGCCCTCTGCGACGGCCGGTGCCGGCTCTTCGATCACGGCAGGTGCGGCCGTTTCCGGCGCGACGGTACTGGTGGGCGCAGTCTCCTGAAACTCATCTGCCTGCACGCCCAGCTCGACGATGCGGGAGTCGTTCTTGGCCGGAGCGAGACGGGCTTCGGTGACGACCGGCGTCTCTTTCCGTACGACCAGGCGCTCGTCGGCCTGTCCCTTCCCGATCATCAGCCCGAACGCGAACGCCGCGGCCAGGGAGAGGAGCAGCAGGACGAAGGCCGCAAAGGCCTGGCCTGCCGTCAGGGAAATCTCGTAGTGAGACTGATCGTCCATTGTCGCGTGAAGTTCTTCCATTCGCCCATCCTCCCGGAACATCACCTGGCCGGCGGAGCCGCCGCGTTCCAGTTTGTGTGATACACGATGCCGTTGTCAAAGTAGACGGCCGCTGCACCGCCATCCGCTTTCGGGTAGATCCACACGGAATAGACCCGCTTGTTCTGAACGACCTGCTTGATCCAATCCTCACGCGGCACTCCCAACAAACGCCGCACCTCGTCGTCTTTCATCCCCGTCTTCACCGTAGCGAACGGCGTCATGGCCACGAACCGCCGTTGCTCGGCCAGCGCGATGCGAGCGCGGGCGTCAGGATTGACCGGATCGAGCAGGATCGCCTCGCGGTAAAGCGCGATGGCTTTGTCGTAACGGGCCAGAACACTCATGTATTCGTCGCCCATGACCACTTTTTCGCGGGCGAACAGGGCCGCGGCCCGCGGGTCGCCGGTCCGTTCGTAGTACTCGGAGATCTTGGTGGTGAAGGCGTTGTAGGGCTGCTCGATCTTCTTCATGTTGTCGAGCTCGACCTCGATCTGCTCTTTTCGCGTCACCGAGGGAGGGGCCGGTTTCTGCGCCGCCCTCAACGTGAGAATCCACTGGTAATCCGCGCTGAGCAGACTCCACTCGCGGTCATTGGGGACCGTCACCGGCCCCGCCGGCGCGCATCCGAGGAACGCAATCAGGAGGAGAAGAAGGGCGAGGGCTCTGAAGGAGACGATGGGCATGAGGCAGGGTGATTTTACACGCCCTCAGGGAAGGGGGTCCGTCAGCGCGATGATCTCACCGCGCTCCGGCGCACGCTTTCGCATGAGCACGGCACCCAGGCTCGTCCCGTCAGGGAGCTCGAGGGTGGTCGGCTCGACCGCCTGGTAGCCACAGGCGGCATAGAGCGGCACGCCCGGAAGCGTGGCCATCAGCTCGAAGGTGCGGAACCCGGCCGCCCATGCGGCGCGCTCGGACGCCTCGAGGATCCGCCGGCCCAGCCCACGACGGGCGAGCTCGGGATGGACGAACATGGCCCGGATGCGGGCCGCGTCCGTTTCCGGATCGAGCAGGCCCGCGGCCGCGGCCTGGCTGGCCGTGCCGGTGAAGAGTTTCTTGCGCGCGCTCCACCCGCCACACGCCACCACCCGCCCCTCCACCTCGGCCACGAAGTACGTCCGGTCGTCAATGAGTTGACGATCGGCCACAGCGATGTGCAGGACCGCGCTTCCCGTTTGCGCCGGGTCATAAAAACCGGCCGCCAGCGCAGCCATCGACACGCGCATGACTCGCTGAATGTCGTCGAGGTCGCCGGCGGTGGCCAGGCGGACGTGCGTGGAGGTTGGCCCGCCCAGCGCTTTCATCTCCGCAAGGTGTCCGCCGCTCGCAGCGCCTCGGTTTCCACCTCCGCGCCAAACTCGGTTTTCACCTCGTACAGCCAGCCGTACAGCAGCTCGTCGAGCACGGTCTGTGCGACCTGAGCCTGATCGCGCGAGCCGGAGGCGTAGAGGTTGTTGAGGAGCTGATCGAAGTCGATGCGCCCTTCATTGACGAAGGTCATCCCGGACAGGTAGGGCAGCGTCTCGGGCGAGAGATGCTGCACGACCCGGTCGGCGAAATCGTAGACGTGATCCCCCACCGTGCGCAGGACGATCCCGAAGATCCGCTGGTAGACGCCGTTGTATTTCTCGACCAGGGCCTCCATCTCGTATTCGTTCTCCACCGCCGCCCGTTTCTCGTCCACCGCCGTCACCTCGGCGTCCTGGATGAGATTCACCGCGAGCAGCCCCCAAATCGTGCGGAAGGTCTGGAAGTGAGAGAGATAGCTCCGCGCGCAGAGCTCCTCCACCGTCTGGGCGTCGGTCAGGAGATTGAACACGTGGCTCTCGTCCTCCGAAAGCTCGAGTTGGAAGGTGCGCGTGCCGGCATCCGCAACCTGTTCGAGGGTCCGCTCGAACCGGCCCACGCCCCGGGCGATCAGGGACCAGTGCTCGATCCGGCGCACTCCGTCCAGGATCAGTCGCTCGGTGGAGAGAGGGAGGACCACGGTGTCTTCAGGAAAATCAACGAAGAACTCGATGGTGTAGGTCCCGTTCCGGTAAGAGAGGGCATCCATCACGATGGCGCTGGCCTGGCGCTCCACGGCGCGCGTGAGCTCTTCAGGCTTCAGATAGCCGAGGTCGATCAGCAGCCCACCCATGCGCCGCGCCACCAGCAGCCGTTCCTCCGCCTGCGCGTACTGCGGAATGCTCAACTCCCCGGAGCGCAGGAGCGTCTCCGCCAGTCCCATGTCCGGATCGGTACTCGACGCGAACACGACTCGTCCCTCCTGGAAGTAGATCGAGTCACTCCGCCCAAATGCCTCCAACGACAGGATGGCCGTCTCCCCACTCCGGACGATGGATCGAAAGAGGTCGGGAACCGTGGTCTCGGCAAGGGTCCCCTGGATGGAGAGGTTGTCTTCCATGCTTTCATTCTATGGGTTGGCGGTTGGCGGTTAGCGGTTAGCGGTTGGCGGTTGGCGGTTGGCGGTTGGCGGTTGGCGGTTGGCGGTTGGCGG
>JBDTOZ010000876.1:0-10077 GCA_039932995.1 Acidobacteriota bacterium
TGCTCCGCCTGCAAATCTTCGCGTCGCGCGAAGAAACTCGAGGTTAGTAGTACAGAGGCTCCTCGCAGCGCCCTCCCGTCCTTCTCACTATTTGCGATCACCGCGGTCGCCTTGGCCGGGTTTGGCGATGGTCTTGGCGTCGCGCTTCTGGTCCTGCGAGAGCGAGCGGCTGACGTCGTCCATTTCATTGAAACGGCCGTTCGCGTCGCGGCGGGCGTATCGCTTGTCTCCCTTATGGGGCTCGATGAGCTCACGTTTCGACATTGCGTGTTCTCCTTGCCTCCTGAAGTAGCAAGGGCTCTGCCCATTCGTCGTCCTCGAGCCCTGTTTTTCATGCTGGGAAGACGGGCACGACTGTGCCGCGACCCTCGGTGAGCTCTGATTGGTAGACTCTGAAGCAATGCCCCTGTCACGCGACATCGACCAGGAAATCCTCGCTCTTCTTCGCACCTACCGCCCGTCGGTGCCGATCGACTCCCGGACCTTCCTGGGCGCGGAAGGAATGGGCCTCGATTCCATCGCCCTCGTGGAAGTGCTCCTCGAGTGCGAGGAGCACTTCGGGGTCACGCTCGCTGCCGACATGCTCTCCGCCGGGCGCATCACGGCGGGCAGTCTGATCGCACGCGTGCGCGCGCTCCTGGTCTCATGAGCACCCGCTCTTTCGACGCGGCGACCTCGCTGCTGGCCCGGCTGTCCGCGAGACGCCCCGGCCTCGCGTATCCACTGGCCGGAGCACTGGGCGCGCTCCGCAATCGCGTGACCCGGCGATGGCCGGCCCGCGAGGAAGTGCAACGACTCTTTCCTCATCTCGGCCGATCCGCCAGCGCACGGGTGGCCAGCGCCATCGGCTCGCTGCACGAGCGGAATCTCGTGCTGATCCGTGCCCTCGCACAAAAAGGCCCCGATCCCCTGCAGCACCTCGTCTCGGCGCCGGAGTCGCTCCTCTCCATCGCCGGCCCGTGCATCCTGGCCACGTTTCATGTCGGAGCGCTGCACGCGGTCGGCGGCGCACTGGCGCGGTTCCGAACACCCGTGCTCGCCCTTCGCCTGGGCCATTTTCTGGCGCAGGGCGCGCTCGAAATCCAATCGACGGAGGGAGACGTGGAGCAGCGCGCTTCCGCGTTGCATTGCGCGCTCCTCCATCTTCGCGGCGGCGGCATCGTGGTCGTGCCGGCGGACGTCGCGGCCGGCACGTCGTTGGCCACACCCTTTCTCGGGCACCACTTGCGACTGGCGCCCGGCGCGTTCGCGTTGGCGAAGTGGACCGGTGCCCCGATCGTTCCGGTGGTGGCACGCTGGACCCGCGAGGGCATCTCCGTTCTCGCCGGCGACCCTTTGCCTCGACCCACCCCCGAGGCCGCGGCGGCGTGGTTGGAGCGCTATCTGCTCGACTGGCCGGGAGAGACCACACTGGCGATGCTCCGCGCGCTGCTCTATCCGGAACTGGATTGAGAACGGGCGAAGAACCTCACCCCGCGAGGTCCGCGCCGCGGCAACGCGTTTCTGACGCCTATCCGCGGGACAAGAGCTCGCGTAACGCGGCGTGACGGATCTTGCCGTTGCTGGTGCGGGGGATGGTCCGCGGCTCCTGCACGAGGACGCGGTCGGGTGCAAATCCGAGGGCCTGCTCGATGGCCGCCGCAACGTGCGCCTCGACATCCATGGCGCCCGGCTCCGCTTCCACGACCACGACGATCTCCTCGGTGAACGCAGCGGGGAGACCGACGGCGGCGGCGATGCGCACGGCCGTGACGGATTGCGCCGCCTCTTCGAGCTCGCGTGGCGCAAGAGAAGCGCCGCCACGCTTGAGCATGGCCCGCTGGCGCCCGAGGACGTAGAGCTGGCCGTCTTCATCGAGGTAGCCGGCATCGCCGGTGTGCAGCCAGCCATTCCGCAACGTGGCCGCGGTCGCGTCGGGCGCGTCGAAGTAGCCTGCGAAAATCCCCGGTCCCCGGGCCAGGATCTGACCGCTCGCATCGTCGATGCGCACTTCCCCGCCCGGCAAGGCCCGCCCGCACGAAACGTTGCCGCGGGCGTCGACACGCAATGCTTCACCCGCCAATACCGCGGTCACGCCCAGCGTGGCCTCGGCCAAGCCATAGCCGGGACGAATGACGCCAGGCAACGCGAAGCGCTCCTCGAACGCGGAGATGGTGCTGGCACGGACCGGCTCGCCCCCGTTCGTGGCGAAGCGCAACGAACGAAGATCCACCATGCGCGGATCGACCAGGCGGGTGACCATCCGCCACGCGAAATCCGGGGCGCCGGTGATCGTGCCGCGGTGCCGGGCGATGGTGGCGAACCATTCCGCAATGGTCCGTACCGCGGGCGTCACGAGGTGACACGGGAGCCCGAGGGAGACGGGGGCGATGACGAAGCGCATCAGTCCGAGGTCATGCCAGGGCGGCACCCAGCTCACCATCACGTCACCGGGGACCGGGTCGAGCCACTCGCGCGTCGCTGCCAGCGTGGCCGTGACGTTCCGCTGCAGCACCATCGCCACGCGCGGCTCGCCGGAGGTGCCGGACGTGTTCTGCAGAAACGCGATGGCCTCGGGGTCGGACGGAAGCGGTGGCAATGGACGCACCGCGGAGGAGAGCACGGCACTGGACAGCACCAGGCGCGGCCGGATGCGCGCGACGCGCTGCGCGGTCAAGCCCGCGGGAACGCCGGGATCGAAGATCGAGGGCACGGCGCCAATGCGCTGCACGGCGTAGAAGAGACGAATCAGATCGAGACCCGCGGGCAGCACGAGCGCCACCCGGTCGCCCGTGGTCACGCCCGCGCCGAGCAGCGCGCCGGCCAGGCCCTCGGCGTCCTCGAGCAGCGTGCCGAAGGTCAGCGATTCGTGCTCGAAGGTGAAGGCAAGCGCGTCGGGGGAATCCTGGGCTCGGGCCCGAAGAGCCATTGCGAGAGTAGAAGCATCCATGGCGGCGCGCAGTGTAAGACAATGGCCGCCGATGTCCTCCGCTCGCCCGCTGTCCATCGTCATCCCTACCTTCAACACGGCGGCGATGACGCTCTCGTGCTGCCGTGCCGCGATGGCCGCGGCGCCGGACGCGGAGATCCTCGTGGCCGACGACGCTTCCACCGATGGGACCGCCGAGCTGTTGCGCGCGGAAGTTCCAGAGATCGTCACGGTGAGGCTGGAGACCAATCGCCGGTTCGCCGGAGCGGCCAACGTGGGAGTGGCGGCTTCGACGGGACGCATCGTGCTGCTACTCAACACGGATGCGGTCCTCGATCGGACGGCCCTCGAGGCGCTGCTCGCGGCCTTCCGCGAGGACGAGCAGCTCGGCATCGCCGGCGCGCGGCTGGTCCATCCCGACGGAACGCCACAGTGGAGCGGCGGGCCGCTTCCCACTCTGTTGTGGCTGGCCGTGATGGTGAACGGGTCTGCGCGTTTCTTTCCCCGTCGTCGCTCCCCCACCCGCGAGACGGCTTCGGTGGCGTGGGTCAGTGGCGCGGCCATGGCCTTCCGGCGGGAAACGTGGGAAGCCGCAGGACCGTTCCGCGAGAGCTATCTCTTCTACGCGCAGGATCTCGAATTCTGCGCACGGGCCGGGGCCAAGGGCTGGGGAGTGCGCATCGTGGAGAACGCGCGCGTCGTCCACGGAGGAGGCGCAACCATGCGGCGCTGGCGTGAGGTCGAGGAGTTACCGCACGATCCGACCTTGCTCTGGCTCGACCTGATGACCTGGGGACGCCGTCACTACGGCCGCACCTGGGCCCAACTGGCCTTCCCCGTCGTCTGCGCCGCGGCATCATTACGGATTGCCATGCGCCGGCTGTTGCGCAGTCCGCGCTCAGGCACCGAGGCGTACGCCGCGGCGCTGCGTCAGCTCCTCGTAGAACGCAAGCAGCTCACGGGCAAGAGCGTCGCTGCCGTAGCTCGCCATGACGAGCCGGCGGCCGGCCTCGCCGATTCCCCGCGCCCGTGAGGGCTCGCGCAGCAGGCCGGCCAGTTCCCGCGCGAATGAATCCGGATCGTCGGCCAGCAGGATCTGCTCCCCGTGATGCACGGCGATCCCCGCGGCTGCCAGGGTGGTGGCCACGACGGGCTTGCCGAGGGCCATCGCTTCCAGGATCTTGATGCGCATGCCTCCTCCGGAGAGCAGAGGTGCGATGACCGCGCGCATCGGTTGCAGGAACGCGGACGCGTCGTCGATCGCCTCGGTGAGCGGCAGGCCGGCCGCGGCCAGCCGGGCGCGCAGCCATTTCGGCGCGTTGCTCCCACCGAGACGCAGCTCGGCGCGCGGCATCAATGCGAGCAGTCGCGGTCGCAACTCCTCGGCGATCCAGAGCGCGGCCTCCTGGTTCGGACGGTAATCGAGCGAGCCCAGAAACCCCGCCACTTCTCCCGTCTCCCCCGTGAAGGGCTCCCTCACTTCGACGCCGCCCGGAAGCACATGCATCGGACGGCTGCAGCCGAGCGCACGGAACTCGCGCGCATCCTCCTCGGTGATCGGGACGAGGGCATCACAGGTGTCGAGGTGCGCGATCTCGTAGCGCCGCAGACTGCCGGCAATGGCCTGCAGCGCAGTCCGGCGCAGAGGGTTGGTCTCGTGAGCGGCAAGTTGTTCCCAGATCCGAAACTCGACGTTCAAGGATCGAAGCACCACCGGCGCCGTCGTACAGGCGCGAATGACCGGCACATACGGGAGAAGAAAAGGGCTCTCCACCTGGACGAGATCGAAGGTCGTGGATTGGAGCAGTTCCCGCAGCGGGCGGGCGAAACGCGGGGTGAAGAATCGCGCCACGAGCGGCGGCACGCCGATCCGCACGGCGCGGAGGGCGGCCAGGGCCGAGGTGTCGACGTCGACGGCATCGACGGTCACGGGCGCCAGCGCCGCACGCGCGTCCGCTAGATCCGCGTGTTGCTTGCGCGGATTGAGCGAGAGCACGTGGACCTGCGCCCCCAGACGCTGCAGCGCACGCGCAACCTGCAACATGACCACGCGGCCCCCATCGATGGCGGGCCACGGCAAGCGTGGTGTGAGCTGCAGGATACGCATCGGCCGCGAATGGTATAGGACCGGAGCGGCATCTTGTCCGCGGTGGACTTCGTCTTGTGAAGCGGTGGCCTTCGTCTTGTGGAGCGGTGGACTTCGTCTTGTGGAGCGGTGGACTTGAGTCCACCGGGCACTCGCGAGGAGTGAGCCGTGAGCCGCGTGAGTTTCTCGCCATGCTCGTGTCGAGAGCCGCGAAGGCAGAGGGCCGATCCTCGCGAGAGCGACGGTGGACTAAAGTCCACCGCTCCACTGGAGTTTTGGCGCCGAGGCAATCCGATGGAGCCTCATCCCAACAACGTCGCGTACAACGCCAGGTGCGCGTTTGCGGCGTCGCAAGGGGTGGCGATCGCGGTGGGGATCTCGGACTGCAGCTCGCCCTCCACCCACCTCCCGATCATGCGTCTGAGGCCGGTGGCTCCCTGGTCGAGCGGGACGAGCCAGCCCCCTCCCTGCCGCGTGATGCGCTCGCCCAGCGCTCCATGGGCGAAGGCGACGGCGGGCACTCCGGCGCGCCAGCATTCGGAGAGAGTCAGGCCGAAGCTCTCCGGCACGATGGAAGGCAACAGTGCCAGGCCGATGCGATGACGGGTCAGAAGCGACGGCAGCGTGCCGGCGCGATAGTAGCCGTGAACGGTGACCCGAGGCAGGACGCGCACGGCCTCGATGAGGTCCTCGTCGCCGCCCCCGAACAGATGCCACTCCGCATTCGTGGCGGCGATGATCTCCGGGAGAAGGCGTGCTCCCTTGTGTCGCTTGAGACTCCCCGCGTACGCGATCCGCGTGCGTGGCCCGGTCGCGGGCTCGACGACAGGAGCGGGCGAGGCGGGCTCGATGACCTCGCCCGCGACTCCATACGCCGAACGGAGGAACGCCGACGGGAAGATCACGGCCCTGGCCCGTGAGAACAACTCGCGGCGCAGCGGCTCCGGCTCGTCGAGGAGGGCGAGGTCGTGCAGGCTCAGCACGAGCTCGACGTCCAGACGCAGCACTCTCTCCAGCGGCACGCCGAACGTCCCTTCGACATGGACGATGCGTGCGCCGGTGCGCTCCACGGCTTCTTCCAGTCCGCGGACGCGCCGCGCGTGAGAGCGCACCTCCAACAGGTTCGGATAGAACAGCGCCACGTCGCGCAGGGCACGCTCCTCGTCGAGGCGCGCACGAAGTTGGATCGGCAGTCCGCCCAGACGGGCCACGGGCGGCATCCCGCTGACGTTCAAGAGCGGCACGTGCTCGTCGCGCGCGAACAGTCCTCGCGCCAGCAGGGCCTGCAACCGCATCGACTCGGCGGCGCGCTCGCCCGTGCGGCGGATCGCGCTGGACGTTCCCTCGGAGCGCAGCACGCGCGCGATCACCTCGTTCATCGACGCGCCGCCAGTACCGTCGCGTAAACGTCTTCGATCTCTTCCGCGTGCCGCTCGGTGTCCTTGACCCGCGGAAGGCGCGTGGCCCATTCCGCGACGAGTGCCGGCTCGGCAGCCAGACGCAACACGATGGCGCGCAAGGCCTCCACATCGCCGCTCGGAAACAGCTCCGCCCCTTGCACCTCCGTCAACGCGCCGTCGTCCGTGGCGATCACCGGCACCCCACAGGCCATGGCCTCACGGGCCACCAGGCCGAACGACTCCAGCCCGATCGAAGGAACGATCAGCACATCCATCGAGGCAAACACCTCTCGCTTGTCCTCCTCGGCGAACGGGGCTCCGGCACTTCCCCACACGTGCAGCACAGCGCACGCGGAATCGATGCCGGAAAACGCCTCGCGCGCGACCTGCAGACCCTTGTGCGGAAGCGCGGAGCCGATGAATCCGAAACGCAGCGGACGGGAAACGGACCCCCTGCGCGCAACGGCCTCCGTGGCCACGCCCACTCCGTACGAAAGCACGAAGACCGGCTTCCCGGGAGTGAACAGGCCGGCGCGCTCGTAGTCGTTGCGGATGAACTCCGAGCCCATGACATACGCGTCCGCGGCGCCCAGCGCGCGCGAAGCCGCGCCACGCCGGATTCCGTGCAGCGCGCGATTCCAGAGCGGCGCAGGAGCGATCCCGGTGAGCGGCGCGCAGCGGGCGCACTTCGCCAACCCCGGCCCACTACAGCGCCGTCCCCACGCGTCGAGCAGATTCACCCGCGCGCAGAGCGCCCACCAGTCGTGAATCTGCTCGATGATGGGAACGCCGAACCTTCGCGCCACGCCCGCCAGCGAAAAAGAATGTCCGGCCAGATGATGGATGTGGATGAGCGCCGGTCGTTCCTCGCGGAGGAAGCGCGCGAAGTCGCGCTCGAAGGTCCGATCCGTGAAGGCGTTGCGCGCCAGGGGATTCCGCTGCACGAAACGGTTGGTCACCAACCGGACGCGCGCTCCCTGGTCGAAGAGCTCCGCCGCCTCCCCCTGCCCGCGCGACGAATCGTCGATCCGGGCGTA
Source organism: Acidobacteriota bacterium (assembly GCA_039932995.1). GTDB lineage: Bacteria > Acidobacteriota > Thermoanaerobaculia > Gp7-AA8 > Gp7-AA8 > QHVT01. The sequence goes on from JBDTOZ010000876.1 coordinate 7,432, forward strand.
GACCGAGACCTCGCGCCGCCGCACTTGCTGCTGCACGAGCCAACGGACGTACAACTCGGTGCCGCCCACCGCCAGGGGCGGCCATCCGTGAACGAGGTGTACGACGCGCTCCGCGCGGGCGTCGCGGATGGCCGGCCCCCGGGTCTCGTCGCGCAATGCGCTCACGATGCGAGCCCTCGCGGGCGCCAGCGGATCTTCCCTCGTGAAGCGCGCGATGGCGGGCATGTAACCGGGATGCAGTCGGGCCAGCGTGCGACCGGCCTTGCGCTGCAGCGCGGCCCGTTCGCCGCGAAAACTGCGATGTCCGGCGTGCTGGATGAAGGTGGCGTCATCGGCCACGTGCACCCAGCCGCGCGCGGTGGCGCGCATGCAGAAGTCGTTTTCCTCGCCATAGCCCAGGCCGAAGTGCCCGGCATCGAAGAGTCCGATCTCGTCGAGCAGCGAGCGGCGGATGAACATGCACACGCCCACCGCGGTGGGAATCCTCGGATAGCTCCTGGCCGTGACGCGCTCCACGAGCGCAGCGAAGGAGCGCGCGTCGAATCCGCTGGGCAGCAGGTTCTCCTCGAAGGCACGCGGCACCGAGCAGAGCGTGGCGTGATTCGAGAGCGGCGTGACCGTACCGATCCTCGGATCCGACTGGCTGGCGGCGAGCACGTTCTCCACCCATCGCGGAGTGACGATCGTGTCGCTGTTGAGCAGGATCACGTCCCGCGTCGAGACGCGCATTCCGTGGTTCACGCTCTCCACGAACCCGCGGCGAACCTCGTTGCGCAGGACTGTCACGGTGGGAACCGCGCGGACCGCCGCCTGCACCGCGGCCTCAACCGCGGCGTCCTGCGGGCCGTCGAGGACCAGGACCAGTCCGTGCCGCGCCAGATCGGTCTCGGCCACGACGCTCTCGAGGCACCGTCGCAGATCCTCGGCAGCGCCGTAGACCGGCACGATGACGTCGACCCAGCTCACCGGCGCGATTCTACGCGGCGCCACAGCTCCGCGCCGTCGTCTTCGTAGACCCTCTCGAACCGCCGATCCGGACGCCAGCGCGGGCAGGCGCGTTTCGACACCAACACCATCTCCGGACGCACGCCGTCCAGGTTGAACGGGCCGACCAGGTCGGCGTAGAACGGGGCTTCCGCGTAGTACAGCAACTGCTCCACTCCGCAGCCATAGACGTTGGCCCGGCCCGCACGCCGCAACGCCCGATACTCCGGGAGGGCGCGATCGAGGTACGCGAGGCGCTGCTGCGCGGTCACCGGGGGCAACCCCGAGCGGACGAGCCGGAACACCGCATACGCCGGTCCCGGCAGCAGCACCAGAACGGCCACCCAGGGCACCAGAGACGGACGCAGCCGCAACGTCTCCGCCGCGGTGAGGAAGAGCACCGGCAACAGCGCAACCAGATAGCGCGAATCGGGCGGCAGCACGGTGAACACGCCCATGTACGTCACTGTCATCACGGCCACCGCCCTGGCGCGGCTGTCCCGCAGCGTGCCGAGAATCACGGCCAAAAGAGCGATGGCGAACAACGGCGTGAACGGCGGCTGAAAGCCGATGCGGGAGCGCGCGAAGGTCACGTCCCAGGGAATGCGCACGAAGGTCAGGACGCGCTCCAGGAGCTCGTGCCGGACAAAAGGCTGTTGCCATGGGCTCGCGCGCAGGAAGGGAAAGAGCGGATCGGCGGTCCGCAAGAGAATCCCGAGATAGGTCGGCAGCACGGAAGTGAGGAGCCCGGCGGTGAAGAGGGCGGCGGCACGCAACCGCGGCCGTTCCGTGAAAAGCAACCACAGGCCGGCCATCCCCGCGAAGTACAGGGCCAGATACTTCACGTCGCAGGCGGTTCCGAAGAAGAGCCCCGCGCCGAAGATCCATTTGCGATCCAGACAGTAGAAGCCGGCAGTGACGAACAGGGTCAGGCCGACCTCCACGTAGCCGCTGCTGGCCAGATGAATGATGACCGGGCCGCCCGCGAAGGCCGCGGCCGCGAGCACTCCAGCCGGCGAGCCACGTCGCCGCCCCCACTCCAGTAGCAACGCCACGGTGAGAATCCCCTCCGCCAACGAGATCATGTGCGTGGCCGAGTCCCCGGCGAAGAGAAACGCCGGCACGGAGAGGAGCTCCTGGAACTGGGGGAAGAGCGGAAAACGAAGGTAGCTGCGAAAGGCCAGCGTGCCTGATTCGGCCACCGCACGGATCAGCGGCAGATGGTAGAGCGTCTCATCGAACTCCACCGGCGGCGACAGCGCCAGAAGAAAAACCGGCAGCACCGCGAGCATGATCCAGTGCAACCGCGGCCACACCCACCCGCGGCGAAGCACGCCCGCGACGATCAACACGATTGCCAGGAAAAGGAGCGGGACTCGATGGAGTGCGCCGAGGGCCGCCATTGCGAAGAGGAGGTGGGCCACGATGGCCAGCCCCGTCGTGCAGGTCACGGCCAGACTCTCCCGCCCCGCGAACACCATCCGCCCCGCACAGAGAGCGATCAACAGAGTGACCAGCAAGGTTGCCGCAGGAGCGACGACGAAAGACATCCGCCGCGCAGTGTATCGCCGCGAAACGCGCGGCACACCCGCAGCGGCGAGACGCCGCCGAGGGAGCGCTGGCGTCTCGCCGGCTGGACCGCAGGCGTCCTCGCCTGCGCCG
>JBDTOZ010000877.1:0-23139 GCA_039932995.1 Acidobacteriota bacterium
ATGCCTTCGCTCGTGCGCAGCGAGGCCGCGGCGGATTCGATGCGCGATTCTTCGACGGCGATCGCACCGCCGCCCGACTCGCGCAACGCCGCCAGCATGAGTCGATCGCCGACGGCGCGCGGCACGCGCAATCCCCAGGCCGTCGTCTTCGGCGACTCCCACTCCGGCGCGGTTTCGAGATTCTGTTCGAACGCACGGACGATCGGCGCGCAGCCGCTGGTCTGCACGCTCCACATCCGCGGGCGATGGGAGCCGATCCACCCGAGACGCTCCATCTCGTCGAACGCCTTCCACATCCCGATCAGCCCCGTGCCGCCGCCCGTGGGGTAGAGGATCACATCCGGCAGCCGCCCGAGATCCTCGAGGAGCTCATAGCCCATGATCTTCTTTCCCTCGACGCGATACGGTTCTTTGAGCGTGGAGAGATCGAAGCCGCCGTTCTCGGCGATGAATTGCTGGACACGCCGGGCGGCGTCGGTGATCAACCCTTCCACGAGCTCGACCTGGGCGCCGTAGTCGCGGCATTCCCGGATGATCGAGGCGGGCGTGTCTTTGGGCATGGCCACGAAGACCTGCAGGCCGGCCCGCGCGCCGTAGGCGGCCAGGGCGGCGCCGGCGTTGCCTGCCGTCGGCGCGGCCAGACTCTTCGCGCCGAGCTTGCGGGCCATGGTCACGGCCACGGCCATGCCGCGCGACTTGAACGAGCGCGTGGGATTCTTCGACTCGTCCTTGATGTGGACGTTGCGTTGCGTGCGCGAGGGAAGGAGCGGCGTGATCCCTTCGCCCAGCGTGACGATGTCCTCCTCGGACACGGCCGGGAGGACATCGCGATAACGCCACATGTCCGAGCGCGACGACAGCAGCCGCGGCGCGCGGGTCAGCTCGTAGTGCACCAGGATCGGTGCACTACATCGCGGACAGAGGTTGTAGAGAGCGTCGGCCGGAGCCTGCCAGTCGCAGCGCGAACAGTCCAACATCACTGCTGTTTGCCGATCTTCTCGATCTGGTCGACGGCCTTCTGGGCCTCACCCGGCTTGTCTTCGTACTTGGCCACTTCCTGCGCGAAGGCGGTCAGGACGTTCTCGTATTTGCCGAGGAGCTGTTTGTTGTAGGCCACGGCCGGATCGGCGGCCTGCTGGGAAGCCATCTCCTGTTTGGACTTGTCGTAGCCGGCCATCACGTCCGCGTACAGCTTCTTGGTGGTCTCGTCCTTGGCTTCGTCATGCGCCTTCTTCGCTTCCTGATAGGCCTTGTCGAAGTTCTGGGACATGGCGTTGCTGAACTGCTCGGCCATCTGCGAAGTGGAGGCGGCCAGGATCTGCTGCTTGACCCAGAGGTACTCCTGCGTGTTGAAGCCGAGGTCCTTGGCGGCACGGATGTCGGCGGTCATCAGGTCGGCGGCCGATCCGAGCGCTTTCATGCCTTCCATGAAGCCGCCGATCGACTTGTTGCCCTGCTTTTCGGCGGTCTGCGCGTGTTGCTTCATCTCCGCCTTGGCCACCGCGGCAATCTTCTTTTCGTGCTCGCGCACTTTGAGGTACATCTGGATCTGCGCCTCGGTCAGGCGGCCATCCGCCGGCGCGGTGTACTCGTCGTTGGCGACCTCTTTCATCAGATCGGTCGTCCCGCGCTTGTCGAGATCCTTGGAAATCGAGGCCTGTTCGATGGCTTCTTTGGCCTTGCAGCCGGCAAGAGCGAGTGAGAGGCAAAGCATGAGGGGGAGAGTGCGGCGCATGGGGTCATTTCCTCCGTGGTTGGTTGAGTGGCGATTGTACGGCGTTTGAGGCGGGCGCAGGGTCGCGGGGCGCTGAAGAGTCTGGCTCTTGATGCGTGGTTGCGCCCTGCGCGCCCGCGATCCGTGGCAAGTCAGTCCGTCAATTGTGCGGCGACGCGGGCACGGAGATCGTCGAGCTCACGGAGGATGGCCTGCAGCGCGGTCTTCCGTACCGCGAGCTTTTCCTCGAGGAGCGCGATTCGCGATTCGAGCTCGTCTGTCCGGGAGAGAGAAGAAACGACGGCGGGTTCTTCTTCGAGCACCGTCACACTGGCCGGCTCTTCTTCAATGACGAGCGCGTCGGTGCCCAGCTCCTCGATCTCGTCGTCCTCCTCCACGATGGGAACGGCGACGTTGCCCGAGAAGGTGGCGGGCCGGCTGCGCCCCTCGGCCAGGAGCTGGTCGAGGGAGACTTCTTCGGCGCGATCGTAGTCGGTCTCGACCGGCACGGCGGAGTCCGGGAACGGGACGGAGTCGGCGAACGGATTCGGGGCCTCGGCAAGCGGCTCGTTGTCCAGGAGCGCCAGCGGCTCGGCGTCCGGCTCGGGCGCGCGTTTCACTTCCACCTTCGGTGAAGCTCCGGAGCCCTTCTTGGTGGGCACTTCCGTGCGACCGCCCTTCAGTCGGGTGAAGAGGTGCTTGGCGGTGATCTTGGAGATGAGACGGAACGTCTCCATGACCCCCTGTCCCGTGAGAGCCGAGGCCTCGGTGTAGGGGTAGCCGTCGAAGCCGAGACGTTCCTGCAGTTGCTCGACCTCCAGGACGCCGGGGAGATCCCGCTTGTTGAACTGGATGACCATCGGCGTGTCGTTGACGTCGATCTGATTCTCCTCGAGATTCTCCATGAGGTTGGCGAAGCTCTCGCGGTTGGCCTCGAGCATGGCGGGCTGCGAGTCCGCCACGAAGACCACCGAGTCCGCGCCCTTGAGGACGAGCTTGCGGGTCTCGTTGTAGAAGACCTGTCCGGGCACGGTGTAGAGCTGGATCTTGAGACTGAAAGGCCCGACCTTGCCGATGTCGACGGGCAGGAGGTCGAAGAAGAGGGTCCGGTCCGTTTTGGTGGCCAGGGAGAGCATCTTTCCCTTCGACTTGGGATCGAGCTTGTCGAAGATCACCATGAGGTTGGTGGTCTTCCCGCACAGCCCGGGACCGTAGTAGACGATCTTCGCCGTCATCTCGCGAGTGGCGTGATTGAACAAGACCATGAGCGCGGAAAGTATCGCACAGCGTGGGCCGGCGTCCGCAACCGAAGCGCCGCGCGCAACCTTAGAGCCAGCATGACGGCAGTTTCACCGTGTCCAGGAGCACGGATCGTGAGGCAGGATCTTCGCGCGGTTGGCAGTTGGCCGTTGACGGGAGAGAATGCGCAGCGTGGATGAGGACGAGCCGGTCGAGATTCCGATCAGCGACACGCTGGACCTGCACCCCTTTCTTCCTGCCGAGATTCAGGATGTGGCGCGTGAGTATCTGATCGAAGCGCATGCGCGCGGCTTCCGGCAGGTGCGGCTCATCCACGGCCGGGGCATCGGGGTGCAGCGCGAGCGCATCCGCGCACTCCTGCCGACACTCGACTTCGTGGAGACGTATCAGGACGCGGATGGGTCGGGAGGGGGCTGGGGAGCGACCGTGGTGCTGTTGCGATGAGAATTCCGGGCTCCCCTGCACACTTTGGCAACTGATCCGCTAAAAGGAAAATCGATGTCCACCCTTTTCGAAGAGTTGAGCCGCGTCACCACCTACGAATACAGCCATGAGGAAGTGCGGGAGTTCGAAGCGCTGCACGAGGAGATCCGCGCACTCAAGAAGCAGCGCAATGCGGTGATCGTGGCCCATAACTATTACCGGCCCGAGATCCTCAAGATCGCGGACTTCGTCGGAGACTCTCTCGAGCTGGCGCTGATGGCCTCGAAGGTGACGGACGCCGACGTGATCGACTTCTGCGGCGTCCACTTCATGGCCGAAACGGCGAAGATCGTCAATCCGGCGCGGACGGTCCTGCTGCCGAACATGATGGCCGGCTGCCAGCTCGCCGATTCGGCGCTTGCCGAGGACCTGGCGGCGCGGATCGCGGAGCTCAAACCGCAGTATCCCGATCTGGCGGTGGTCAGCTACGTCAACACCACCGCCGCCGTGAAGGCGCTCTCCGACATCATCGTGACTTCGGCAAACGCCGCCAAGGTCGTACGGACTCTTTCGAACGAGAACATTCTCTTCGTCCCCGACCGCAACCTGGCCAATCACGTGGCCGAACAGGTGCCGGAGAAGAACATCATTCCGTGGGATGGCTACTGCTACGTTCACGAGCAGATCACGCCGGAGGAGATCGCGCGCATCCGCAAGGCCGACCCGGATCTGGAGATTCTCGTTCATCCGGAGTGCCGTCCGGACGTGGCCAAGCTCGCGGACGCTGTCCTCTCCACCTCGGGGATGGTGCGTTACGCGAAGGAACGGCCGGCCATGCGCTTCCTGATCGTCACGGAGTGCGGTCTGTCCGATCGGCTGGCCATGGAAGTCCCGGAGAAGAAGTTCCTCAAGGGCTGCAAACTCTGCGCGTTCATGAAGGTGACCACGCTGGAGGATGTCCGCGACTCGCTCCTGCACATGCGCTACGAGATCGAAGTCCCCGAGGACATTCGCGTGCCGGCGGAACGGGCCCTGTTGCGGATGTTCGCGGCCACCGAGTGAGGATGTCTACAGCGACAGGATGTGCTGTGCGAAGACCTCGTTGAACAGCGCACCGGGGCGCCGCTCACGGAGCTGATGGACGACGCTCTGGCCGGGAAGCCCCAGTCGGTGCAGGATGAGGCCGGCCACGAGGGCGGAGCGGTTGAATCCCATTCCGCAGTGAGAGAGCACGCGCCGTCCATTGCTGACCAGGTGCGCTCCCAGGCTCACCACCGCCTCGAGCTTGTGCAGGTCCGGCAACTCCTCGTCGAAGATGGGGAAGTAGACGTAGAGGCATCCGTTCGGAACCGTGGGGATGCATTCGTCCAGTCCGCCCTCGAGATCGATCACCGTGTCGATGCCGTGTGAGGAGATGATCTCCCAGTCGTTGATGACGGGCGAAATGAAGAGGCAGCCGTGTTCGTCCACCTGGTAGAGCTTCGAGAGATCGAGGAGCATGAAAAAAAAATATCACGTCCCGGTATTTTTTTTGCCCGCGGAAGCGACCTCGAATCGTGAAGGCACCACAGAACGGCAATGTTGCCTCCCAGGGTCCCCCTGAGGATCCGGCTGAGGATCCGGATCGCAACGAGAGCGTTGCGAGGCCCGGGGCTCTTCTCGGGCGCTGCGCCGATGTGGTGATGGTCGTGGACGCCCGCGCGCGCATCCGCGATCACAATCCGGCCCTGTCCCTTCTGCTGGGCCACCCGCGTGACGAGTTGCTGGGCCGGACTCTGACCGACTTCATTCATCCCGAGGACCGTGAGCCGCTCCTGGCGTTCATTCGTGAAAGGCTGGAGGAGTCCGACGAGGCCGGCTCGCTCGACGTGCGGATGCTGGGACGAGGTCCGAGCTGGCGTCGCATCTCGCTGGTTGCCGCCACGCCGGTGCCGGGCGCGCTCGTCGTCAGCGGACGGGATGAGACCGAGCGCAGGTTGCTCCAGGCGGAGCGCGAGCAGGGCACGCGCATCGCCAGTCTGGGCAGCCTGGCTTCCACCGTGGCCCACGAGTTCAACAACGTCTTGATGGGCATTCAACCATTCGCCGAACTGATGCAAAGACCCGGCGCCGATCCGAAGGTGGCCCGCGCCGCCGGCTACATCCTCGGCTCCGTCGCTCGGGGCAAGGCCGTCGTGCTGGACATCGTGCGCTTTGCCCAGCCGGCCACTCCCCAAATACGGTCCCTGGCGTTGAAAGAATGGTGGGACGAGGTCGTCCCGGATTTTCAGGCGCACACCGAAGACAACATCCAATTCCAATGCTCCTTCCCCGGCGGTCTGAACGTGCTGGCGGATCCGGAACAGCTGGAGCAGGTCATGTCGAATCTGGTCAGCAACGCCCGCGATGCCATGCCTCTGGGAGGCAGCCTTCACGTTCAGGCACGGCGCCCGAGCCCTCATGAGACGTTTCCCTTCGGCGTCATTCGGGATCCGGAGAGTTACGTGCAGATCTCGGTCAGCGACACCGGCACGGGGATGAGTGAGGAGGCGCGCAAATACGCGTTCGATCCACTTTTCACGACCAAGCAGAGCCGCGGCACGGGACTGGGACTGGCGGTCGTGCATCAGATCGTGCACCGTCACGGAGGCTCGGTCTTCGCCGTGAGCGAGGTCGGAGCGGGAACGACGTTTCACCTCTTCTTGCCGGTGGCGCCATGAGCCGTTCCGCGCTGGTCATCGACGACGATCCCTGCATCACGGAGCTGCTGGAGTTCATGCTCGCGTCCAAAGGCTTCGAGGTGGTGGTGATCAACGACGGGATCGACGCGGTGAATCTGCTGCGCCATTACGACGTGATCCTGCTCGACTTGAACATGCCGGTGTTCGATGGGGAACGCCTGGCGGCGTACTGGATGCTCACCCAGCCGGACATTCTGCGCCACGTGATCGTGTTGAGCGGCTACTCGCGATTCACCAGGGGACGTGAGCTTCCGTCCTTCGGCTGGATGCGGAAGCCGTTCGATCCCAAGGCGCTGCTGGAGCTCGTCGAGCAATGTGCTCGCGGATGAGCCGCGGGAACGAGGCAAGGTTGCTGTGAAGAGCGGGCGACGACGCGCGTTCAGGCTTCATTTGCACATCAACTGGTAGACGCCGATGACGTCGTCCCGGACGTCGTCGAGATCCGTCTTGATCTTGGTGAGGATCAATTGGAACTCCGGTGTTCCTTGCAGCGGCTGGAGCCAGGGGTGTTTGACGAGGGCGTACCAGCTATGGTTGCCGAGGTCGGCGCACCGGCGGAGCCAGACCAGGGCTTCGGCCTGGTCGCCGAGCTTGGCGTAGACCAAGGCCACACGCAGGGCCGCCCAGTGATTGCGCATGGCGTCTCCTTCGAAGGAGTGGACGTGCGCGAGCGCGGCGGCGCGGTTGCCCTGGGCCGCGGCGATCATGGCCAGCAGACTCTTGCCGAGGTAGTGACGGGGTGCCAGAGCGCGAGCCGCGGCCGCTTCCTTCTCCGCCTGGCCGATTTGCCCCTGCAGAATGAACGCGGAGCCGCGAAGGTCGTGCCCGGCCAGCGCGGTGTCGTTGGTGGAGAGCGCGTATTGCGCGTTTTGCAGCGCTCCCTCGGGATCGACGGCATTGAGGTTCCAGTAGCCGCGGATGAGGGCCTCGTTGGACAAGGGATCGACTTTCAGCAGGATGTCACCGACACACTGCGCCCTGCGCATATCTCCGGTCGACACGAAGTAGGTGACCATCGAGTTGAGTGCCTGCGTGTCGCTCCGCTCCAGGCGTAGGGCAGCCAGCACCTCGCGCACCGACTCGCGGAAGCGGGCCGGATCACGGACGAAGACCCGGCCGAGCGCGAGATGGGCCTCGGGCAGATTGGGATCCAGACGGACGGCCTGTCGTGCATACCACTCCGCCCGCGAGAACTCTTCGGCCGTGACCAGACTGCGAGCGCTTCCCAGCGAGAGCGTCGTGGCCAGCTCCGCATAGGCAGCGGCGAACCGCGGATCGAGGGTCACCGCCCGTTCCAGCGCGGCGATCTGGGCCCGATAGTGATCGGGGAGGAAGCTCCCGCTCATGGAGCGCGCGCGCAGATACTGCTCGTATGCCTGCGGGTTCGACGAGCGCGCTTCCGAGCGTGAGCCCGGTGCCTGCTGCACCCCGATCTGCTGATTCAGCCCGCTCACCGTGCGCGCCGAAACGTCGTCGATCAGTTTCAGCAGGTCTGCCCGTTTGCCGTCGATCGAATCCGACCACACCGAGAAGCCCGTGCGCGAGTCCGTCAACTGCAACGTCACCCGCACCAGATCTCCCGCGGCCAGAAAGTTTCCTTCCAGCACGCCGTCCACCTTGAGCTTCTGACTGGCGGCCCGAGTGTCCGTCTTCGGTCCCTGATACTCGAGGACGGCCGAGGTGGGGCGGACTTGCAGAGAGGGGATCTGCTGGAGCTTGGTCACCAGGGCGTCGGCCAATCCCACGGAGAGAAATTCGTCGCTGGTGCTGTTGGCGATGTTGCGCAACGGCAGCACGGCGATGGAGCGGATGGGGGGAGGCGGAGCGGTGGAGGTGGGAGAGGTGCTGTTGCTCGTTCGGTTGGCCACGAAGGCGGCGAAGGAGATGAGGATCAGCGCGACCACCATGATCGCCACACGGAACCATCGCGGGCGGCGCATCGTGCGGCCCAGGGTCGTGCGCGTGAACGAGGTGGTCATGCGCACCGTGGGCGTGTCGATCTCGTCGAGGTCGGTCTGCAACTGGCGCGCGTTCTGGTAGCGGTCGGCCGGATCCTTTTGCAGCAGCTTGGAGATGATGCGGGTGGCCGTCATCGGGAAATTCGGGTCGACCGCCGTGAACGGCTCCGGCTCTCCATCGCGGATGTGATCGAGCACCATCAGCGGTGCTTCGGCGTTGAAGGGCAGATGTCCGGCGGCCATCTGGTAGAACACCACGCCGACGGAGAAGAGATCGCTGCGCACGTCCGCGTTCTGGCCGCGAGCCTGCTCGGGAGCGAGGTAGTGCAGCGTTCCGAAAAACTGCCCGGTGGCCGATTCGTAGGTCTTTTCCAGTCCCGGGTCGGTCAGCGCCCTGGGGATCGATTTGGCCAGACCGAAATCGAGCAGCTTCACCGCTCCGCTCTGCTCGATGATGATGTTCGCGCTCTTGATGTCGCGGTGGATGATGTTCCGGTCGTGGGCGGCCGCCAGTCCCGCCGCGATCTGCCGGGCCACGGAGAGGAACTCTGCCGAATCGAGCGGCCGGCGCCGGATGCGCTGCGAAAGCGTTTCCCCCTCGCAGTACTCCATCACGATGAAGGGGAGGCCCTCCGCGTTTTCGCCGACCTCGTGGATCGTGGCAACGTTCTGGTGACGAATGGCCGCGGCCGACCGCGCCTCACGCACGAACCGATTCTTGCGGTCCTCGTAGGCCAGCTCGGTGAAGTTCAGGACCTTGATGGCCACAAACCGGCCCAGTCGCTCGTCCCGCGCCAGATACACGGTCCCCATCCCGCCTCTGCCGAGAATGCGGACCACTTCGAATCCTTCGAACGTAGGAAGTGCTTCTGCCATGCGGACTTGACGTCGGGCGGGATTCTACACGGAGCGTCTTCTTCGAGTCGCCGAGTCGGGTCTTCGAGTCTTCGAGTCGCCGGGTCGCCGGGTCGTCGAGTGGCCGGATCGTCGGGTCGTCGGGTCGAGTCGCCGAGTCGTCGAGTCGTCGGGTCGAGTCGTCGGGTCGTCGGGTCGTCGAGCCTCACAGTCTCACAGACAGTCTCACAGTCTCATAGCAGCCGCGGCGTGTATCTCTATGAGACTGTGAGCCTATGAACCAATGAGACTCTCGACGACTTGACGACTTGACGACTCGGCGACTTGAAGACGCGACGACTCGAAGACGCGACGACTCGAAGACGCGACGACGCGACGACTCGAAGACTGGACTGGGCAAACGGCTGACCCTCGGCGCGGTCTCGTGGGTTATATTCTCACCCTACTTCCATGACGACCCTTGAAGATGTCGTTCCGGACATTGCCCTTCCGCCGCGGTATCAGCTCCGCGCCATCCTGAAGCAGACCCGAGACACCTCCGTCTATCGCGTGTTCGATGCACCGGACCGGCGCGACGAGGCGATCAAGATCCTGCGCCACGAAATTGCGGACCCGCAACAGTTCCACCGTTTCAAGACCGAGTTCAACACCCTCGCATCGCTCGAGCACGCCAGTGTGATCAAGGTCTTCGATTTCGGCGTGCTGCAGGACCGGTTTCCGTACTTCACGATGGAGTACTTCGCGGGAAAGCGCATCACGGAGTTCTTCGACGGTCAGAACTGGGCCGCGCTGTATGACGTCATCCTGCAGATCGCCTCCGGTCTGCACCACATCCACGGTCTCGGCATCGTGCACCTCGACCTGAAGCCGTCGAACATCCTGGTGAGCGACGACGGGCGGGCGAAGATCATGGACTTCGGGCTGGCCATCGAGAGCCGTCAGGTGCTCGACCGGCAGATCCGCGGGACTCTTCAGTACATGGCGCCCGAGGTGCTCAAACAGGATCGTGTCGACTCGCGCGCGGACCTCTACGCCCTGGGGATGACGCTGTATGAGACGGTCACCGGCGCACTGCCGGGGTACGGTCGCCCGCCCATCGAGGTCATCCGCATGCACCTCGACGAGGAGATCCGCAAACCCTCCTCGATCAACCCGCGCGTGCCTGAGGCGCTCGAGCAGATCATCATGAAGCTGCTCGAGAAAGACCCCCGCCATCGCTTTGCCACGGCCGCGGCGTTTCTCCAGGCCGTGGCCGCCGCGGCGGGACGGAAAGTGCCGCAGGAGGAGTTGCTCTCCGGACGCGGTGAGCTTTACGCCGCTCCCCTGATCGGACGCAAGGCAGAGGTCGATCAGCTCAGCGCCCTCATCGCCGAAGCGCGTGAGGGAAGAGGGAACGGTGTGATCGTGGCCGGCGCCGAAGGGATGGGCAAGAACCGCATCATCCGTGACGCCACGCTGCGCGCGCAGCTCGACGGTGCCCGCGTGTTCTGCGGTCGCTGTCCGGTGAACCGCAAGACCATCTATGCGCCGTTCTTCGAAGTGTTCGAGCAGATGGTGCAAGCCGTCAATCCCGAGGTCGACGTCGCCGAGGAGATCCGCCGCATTCTCAGGCCCGTGGTGGGATCCTCGGGGACCGACACGGCTCCTCCCCAGCAGGGGCAGAAGTTCCGCCTCTACAACCGGATCGTGCAGTCGATGCAGGACATCTACGGATTCCTCAGCGTCGGCAGTGAGGCCGGAGGCTCGCCGCTGATCATCCTGATCGAGGACCTGCAGTGGGCCGATCCATCGACCGCGGAGCTGTTCTCGTTCCTCATCGGGGAAGCGAAGCTGAACCGGTTGCTGGTCATCGGCACGTTGACGCTGGAGACGGGCGGCGAAGCGGCCATCGAGTCGGCCTCGCCGAATTTCTCGTTCTGGGAGCAGCGTGCGCGCGACGGCGGCTTCTCCATCATCCGCGTCGAGACCCTCACCGAGGGGCTGGTGCGCGAGCATCTCCAGTCGCTGCTCGGGGAGAGCACCGTCTCCGATGAACTGGCGCGCTGGATGTTCTGGGAGTCCTCGGGCATCCCGCTGAATATCCGCCGCATCGTGGACTACCTGATCGCGCACGACTTTCTGATGTGGCAGCCCAGTGGATGGACGGCGGACCTGGACCGCATCCGTACGTTGCGCATGCCGGGCGGCTTCGGGGCCATTCTCATGGAGAAGGTGGAGACGCTCTCGCCCGCCGAGCGAGGCATCCTGGAGATCGCCTCCGTCTATGGCGAATCGATGGAGCTGGAGCTCCTCACGCGCGTGGCGGATCTCGATGCCGAGGGCGTTTTCGCCGCCGTGCGCTCGCTCGATCGCGATCGCCTGGTGGATGAGTCCAACGACGGGCGGACCATCGCCTTCCCGCAGATCCATCTCCGTGACGCCGTTTACAACGCCATGCCCGAGCGCCGGCGCACGGAGCTGCATCTGCGCATCGCCTCGGCCCTCGAGCCGTTGGCCAATGACGGCTCCACGCAACTGACCGGACAGGTCGCGTATCACTTCGCCCGCGCCAACGACATCGAGCACGGGACGCGCTATTCGATCGAGGCCGGCGATCTGGCCACCCGCACCCTGGCTCACGAAGAGGCCACGGAGTTCTATCGCGTGGCCCTCGAGCTCATGGATCTGGGCGGAGTGGAAGAAGCGCGCAAGGCCGAAGTGCGCGAGAAGCTGGCCGATTCCTACTATCGCCGCGATGACTATCGCAGCGCCATGCACGCGTTCCAGTTCCTGCTCAAGAGCATCCAGAGTCGTCACCCCGACGAGGCCAACTTCGACATCGCCAGGGTCATGAAGAAGATCGGCAAGGTCCTGGCGCGCCGGGGCGACAGCGATGCCGCCATGACCTACTTCCAGGGCGCCCTGGGGATCTACGAGCGTCTCGGGGACAAGGTCGATGTGGCGGAGATGCTGAACCGGATCGCCTGGCTCTATCGCATGCGCGACGATCTGGAGAACGCGCACGACACGGCCGAGCGCGCCCGGCAGATGCTCTCCGCACTGGAGCCGACCGTGGTCTTCGGTTACGTGAAGAACATGCTCGGGGTGATCGAGTTCGCCCGCGGGAACTGGCAACGCTCACGGGAGTTGCTCGAAGAGGCCGTGGCCATTGGAGACCGGCTCTCTTCCGAGCAACTGGGCAAAGTGGCGTCGATGAATCTGGGCAGCACGCTCTGGAAGCTGGGCCAGTGGGATGAGGCCCTGGCGCACTACCGGCGCAATCTGGAGCGCTTCGAAGCGGAAGGGGATGTTTCGGCCCTGGCCAGCGCCTACAGCAACGTCGGCGTGGTCGAGTACGGACGAGGCAACTTCACCGTGGCCGCGGAGCTCTTCGAAAAGTCGGTGCGCATCGACGAGAAGATTGGAGCGCTCGAGCACGAGGCGCTGGCCCACGAGAACCTCGGCGACGCCTTGGAGATGCTGGGCCTGTGGGACGAAGCGCTGGAGCACTACCGGCGCTGCGTGAACATGGAAGGCTTCGACGAGAACCGTGCCTCGCGCCTCTCGGTCTATGTGCCGATGGCCCGGCTGACCAAGAAGCGCGGCGACATCGCGCGAGCGCTCGAGTACGCGCAGAAGGCGCTGGCCGCGGGCGAGCGGGGCCGCGATGAGGATCTCATTGCCGAGGCGGCCTACGTGCTGGCCTCGATCGAGGATGAGCGAGGCAACGCCGAGGAGGCGGAGCGCTATCTCGACCGGGCCATGAAGATCTTCGAGTCCAATCACACACTGCACGGACTGACCAGGGCCCACACGGCCGCGGCGGTGATGGTCCTGCAGAAAGGGGACCTGCAGAAGGCGATGGAGCACGCGGATCTGGGCGAAAAGCTGGCCCGTCAGCTCGGCGACCGCTTCTCGCTGGCCAAGAACGACTGGGCTCGGGCCAAGATCCTCAGCGCGACCGGGGAGCGTGACGCCGCGGCGGCGAAGTTCGAATCCGTGCGCGCGATGTTCGAGGAACTGGACACTCCCTACGAGCTGGGTCGGCTGCTGTTCGACATCGGCCTGCTGCGGGAAGAAGCCGAGGACGCGACGCAGATGATCCGGAGCGCCATCCGCATCTTCGAGCGGCTCGACGCGCAACACGATCTCGAGCGCGCGCGCGGGGCCCTCTTCCGCATCAAGCCCGCCGGCAAGGCCCCGGACTCGGGTGTGGTCGGACTCTACGAGATCGTCAAGATCATCAACTCCACGCTCGACCTGCAGGAGGTGCTCAACCGCGTGCTGGACGTGACCATCCGGCGGCTGCGGGCGGAACGGGGCATGATCATCCTGCTCGATCCGCTCACCGGCGCGCTCCGCACCCGCGTGGTGCGTAACATCCGCGAGGGCGCGGCCGTCCGCGATTCCAAACGGTCGCCGCAGTCGATCGTGAAGGAAGTGATCCAGACCGGGCAGGCCGTGATGTCCGCCGACGCTCGGGCGGATCAGCGCTTCGTGGAGTCGGAGTCCGTGATCGCCGAGAACATCGTCTCCATCCTCTGTGCGCCGCTCATCATCAAGGAGCGGATCTCCGGAGCGATCTACATCGACCACCGCCAGGCCCGTCACCTTTTCTCGCAGAAGGACCTCAGCTTCCTGGAGGCATTCGCGGATCAGGCGGCCATCGCCATCGAGAACGCCAGGTTGTACGAGGAGCTGGAGGAGGCCCGCACGCGGCTCTCTCTGGAGAATGAGACCTTGCGCCGCGAGGTGCTGGTGGAGAAGCATCTGGACTCCATCGTCGGCGGCTCCGATGCGGTCTCCAGGATCCAGTTCGCGATCCGCAAGGCCGCCGCCGGGCACTCGACCGTCCTCTTGCGCGGCGAGTCCGGCACGGG
This sequence comes from Acidobacteriota bacterium, assembly GCA_039932995.1. GTDB lineage: Bacteria > Acidobacteriota > Thermoanaerobaculia > Gp7-AA8 > Gp7-AA8 > QHVT01. The sequence goes on from JBDTOZ010000877.1 coordinate 13,790, forward strand.
CAAGGGGCTGGTGGCGCGGATCATCCACAACATCGGACCTCGCCGGAACGGGCCCTTCATCAAGTTCAACTGCGCGGCCCTGCCGGAAACACTGGCCGAGTCCGAGCTCTTCGGCCACGAGAAAGGCTCCTTCACGGGCGCGGACCGGAGGAAGCTGGGACGGTTCGAGCTCGCCAACAACGGCACGATCTTCCTCGACGAGATCGGCAAGATGACCTTCGCCATGCAGGCCAAGCTGCTGCGCGTGGTGGAAGACAAGGAGTTCGAGCGGGTCGGTGGCACCCAGACCATCAAGACCGACGTCAAGATCATCGCCGCCACGAATCTCGACCTGGAAAAGGCCATCGAGGACAACACATTCCGCGAGGACCTCTACTATCGTCTGAACATCATTCCCATCGTCCTGCCGCCGCTGCGCGACCGCAAGGAAGACATCCCTTTCCTGGCCGAGCATTTCATTCGGAAGATCTGCCGGGACCTGGGCATCGACAACAAGCGCCTGGAACCGGGCGTCGTGGATCTGTTCATCCACTATCACTGGCCGGGAAACGTGCGTGAGCTCGAGGCGGCGCTGCACCGGGCCATCGTCATGTCCAACGGGGACACCATGGGCAAGAACGATTTCTACAATCTCTACACCGAGCCCTCGGCGACTGTGGTCCCTCCCGGCGCGTCGTCGATGCCCAGCAACATCCTCAACCCGCTGAGCGGCCGGATCGAGATCACCAGTGACGTCTACGAGGAAGTGATGGGCGCCGTCGACAAGCAGCTCATCGTCCGCGCCCTGGACAGCTCCGGCGGTCGCATCCGCGAAGCAGCCCGCCGCCTGGGCCTGGCCCGCAACACGCTCAAGTCGAAGATCCAAAAGTACAACATCACCGTGCGGGAGTAAGGACGCGTCGCGTCGGGCGGGGAACTCCGTTGAATCACGGCGCGGCGAGTGCGTCGGCGGTCCGGATGCGAGACCTCGCGACGAAACGATGCCGGTTCATCATTAAGGAGCGCCGACGAAGGCTGCCCGCCGCCGCAAAATACCTACGCTTTCATCCATTAGCACGCGAATACTGCATGTGATAAGTTTGAAGGCACATGCCGCAAATCCAGAGGGCCATAGTTCGGGCGCGAAAGAGCATCGAAATCGTTACCGCGACATTTGGATACAGTGCTTCAGCCGTCGCACTCCTCCTGGGCCTCGCTCTTTCCACTTCAGCGAGGCCTGCCACCGCCGAGGTCGCCGTTACGATTCGCATTCGCACGACCGACGGCAAACCTGTCGAGCGTGCCTACGTCGCCCTCGTACCGCTGTGGCGGCCGTGGAGCCGCCCGCTTGTCGAAGTGATCGCGGAACGAGGTGTCTCCGTTCTTCGTGTTCCGGTGGGGAAATACCAACTGCTTGCTGGTGCGAGAGGGTTTGCGGTTTCTTCGAAGGGTCCAGTCGATATCTCCCAGACATCGGACACGACGATAGCCATAGCATTGCCGGCTCTCAAGAGTGTGACCGGTATAGTGAGAAATCGCGACGGCAGTCCACTCACGGGCGTACGCGTGGCCAGCGTGCATGCGGCAATTGCGGCGCCCCTCGGCAGGCTGAGCGAAGTTGCAATCCGGCATCTCGCTTCAGACTGGCGTGCGACGACGGACGAACACGGCAAGTGGACTCTGAAGGTTCCAGAGGGGGCCGTTCCGCTCCTATTCGAAGCTCCTGGTCGCGCAGCAGAATGGCGAATCCATTCCGAAAGTGACTCCACGGCGCTCGACGTTTCCCTGTCGAGAGGGGCGATTCTGACGGTGACGACCGATCGCATCGATCCGAAACTCATTGTGACGGTGGCGAGGGAGGATGCCGGCGCAAGCAACGGGATTCTTGCAAATGAGCAGTCGCGTGTTTTGGCACGCTGGACGACGACTGCCATCGTGCAGTGGACGTCATTGCCGCCAGGCACGTATGGGGTCTACGCGAAGTATCCTGAGCCCCGCTACTTCATGCAAACAGCGGCGAAGCTCGCCACCGTGACGCTCGCAGCAGGCGATGAGCGCGCACTGCGGGTCTCGCTTCCTCCGGTGAGAGAAGCCGCAGTGAATGTGGCGGCGTTGTTCGTGCGGGGCATTGCGCGGAGCGACTTGGCCGAAGAACTGGAGGTGTTCGGCCGCAACGCGACAGGAGCTCCGCAGCGCATGGAGCATTTTGTTGAAGAGGCGAGCGGCGGGAGCGTCGTCTACGGAAAGATCGATGCTGCTCATCCTCCATACTACGCAAGGACGTCTGATCGCTTCTTTTCACCCGTCCCGGATCATGCCGAGGGCCTTCTGGGCCCGAACGCTGAGCCCTGGCCTACCGCGGTTCTCCCGCGTGCCGACGCTCATTTTCGGCTTCGCTTCGCCGAAGGAGATCTGCAGGTCCCTCAATCCGGCATAGCGGTGCTCCGCGAATGCGGGAAAGTCGATCGCGTCACAGTTCCTATCGAGATCAGCAGAGACAATAACGGTGAATTCACCGCCGTTGCCGGATGTCGCAGCATGGTTTTGGCGTTCGATCCGTTTGAGCCTGTAATCAGTAGTGTAGTGCTTCTGGCGGGCGAGCAATCGCTCGGCGAGTTTGTGCTCCGCGGAGCCGGGTCTGCCGGCGTGCATGTCGTTCGCGATCCCGGCGGGGCTTTGGTCGCGGGCGCGACTGTGCAGGCGTTCAATGGCGAAGCGTCTGGCGAGGCCTCGACCGTTGTGACGGAGGCGGTTACGGACGCGGGAGGATGGGCTCACCTTTCCGGACTTCCCTCTTACTGGAAACTTCTCGTCATCGCAACGACGCCAGAAGGGGAGAAGTCCGAGACCGCGGTCCTTCTCGTTCACCCCCGCGAGCGGGGTCTTGTCGACCCGCTCGCCGTTCCAGAGCCGGCGGCGCTAGTCGTCGGTGCGAAGATGGATGAGACGTTTCTTGCCCGTTTCCCGGCCGCACGTGTGGTGACTTTGTTCGTTCGGCCGGCCGATCCGGATCGGCAATCGGAACAACGGCAAGAGGACGCGTCGAAGACTTCACCGGTCCGCTTCGACCGCCTTCGCCCTGGAAGGTGGTTGGTGAGTGGCGTGGTGAGTGTCGCCGACACGTATACGCCGATCGAGATCGAAGACGTGGTGTTGAAGGCCGGCGAGGAGAGGCGCATCGAGGCCACGATGACGCCGAATGTTTTCGAAGGGACCGTCACCTCGGAAGGCAAAGGTGTCGCTGCCAAGGTGATGATCGAAGATCGCGGAAGAACGATCTACTTCCACTCCGATCCTAACGGCGTGTTTCGCGCCACGCTGCAAGAAAGGGGAATGTACCGCGTGGCGGTTGCACGGCTGAGCGCGCAGGGCAACGTCATTCCGATTGGGAGGGTCTCCTTCGCTGATCCCTCGCGCCGCCTCGAGATCGCCATTCCCACGGGAGGCAGCGTGACTACGCGAGTCCGGAGGGGTGAGAAACCGGTTCCGGGCACGGTTTGGCTGTCACGACGCGACGACATCGGACTCGTCGAACAGATGACGAATCGAGCGCGGACCACCGACGTGGCTGGCGAAGCGACATTCGACGACCTCGCGCCGGGCCCATGGACGTTCTCTGTCCGCGAGAACGAAGGACGGCGCGGCGCGGAGAAGACGATCACCGTTGAGGACGGCAAAAACTACACGATCAATCTGGACCTGACCGGCAGCGTCTCGATCGAGGGAACCGTTCGCGATCTCGGCGGCTCACCACTTTCGCGCGCAAGCATCGAGTGTCTTTTCGTGGGACCGGGCGGAGATCCTGAACGCGCCGGCGCCATTGCCGATGCGGAAGGCACGTTCGTCATCGAGCTCATCCCTCCGTCGCCTCCAACCGCGCTCTGCAGCGTCATCGGGCCGATGGGCGCGGTCGAGGCCTTCAGATCGATTCCCGGCCGACCGAACGCGATCACCTTGCCGGGGGCGACCGCGACCCTCCACATCTCGGATTGGCCTGAGCGTCAGAGCTCGGAAATGATCTGGCTCGTCGCGCAGGATGGCCGAGCGATCAGTCTGGATGCTGTCGCGATGAAGATCGGTAGATTCGGTTCGCCTTTGTCGATGGCGCTTGCTTCCGGCTTCTGGAAGGTGGTCCGCGTCGCTTCTATGCCTCAGTGGCGCTCCTTGGCCAACGGCATGGGCATGTCCTTACCTGCGATCACCGAGCTCAGGCTCCGTGCCGGTACGACGGAGACGGTTCATTTGAACGAATTGCCTGCTGCGCCTGGAGCTGTGGGTAGGAATGAATGACGCAAACACTGGAGGTTCTATGATCCGTAGGTTGTTTCTGGTCTTGGTACTCGTGGTCCTCGCTGCATCAGCTCTCTCTGCATGCGAATCCTGTGTTGCAAAAGGAGCTCAGGACCCGCTCGGCGGTGGGCCGTATAACAGCGCTCTGTGCTGGACGTCGGATGGCGGACCATGGACCTATTGTTGGGGTGGGTCGTTCGTATGCAGCGGCGGAAGTGTTGACGCCTCGTGCCCGGCCAGCGGGGAGGGCAATTGCGCCGAGAATGTGGAAGACTGCGTTCTGACTCAGTGGTTGCGCAGCAGCCATGTTGCCGACACGAAGTGCGATGGTGCAGACGTGGCAGGGAGATGCCTGATCGCACGTAGGACTCTGAGCTCATTCCTGCGTTGAAGATCTCATCCGTGCTGCTGTTGCTGCTGGCGCAGTTCTCGGGCTGCGCCGGTTTTCTGTGCTCGCGTTCCATCGGGGGCGAGTTCCGCTCGAGCTCCCTCCCGATTGCGATCGCTTCGATCGAAGAGATCGTGCCCATTTCCCAGGATGACTTCGTCGTGGTCGCGAGCCCGTTCAGCAAGCCTACCGCAATCGAGATCACGCGTGTCCGGTTCCAGCAGGAGGAGCTGATCGCGTCGACGCCGGCACTGTTTCCCTCTCACCCGAGTCGGTCCGTGTTCCCGAAAGAGGGAGGCTGGTGGTTCAGCCGGCAGGGAGGCGAAGGTTTGGTCTCGAGTGTCTTTTTCGTTGTGAGCGATGAAGCCCTTCAGCAGACGCGGGTGGAGCTGCCTCGGCAGTATCCATTAGCATGGCTGCCAATCCCCGGACAGAAACCGCGAGGCGTAGAGGTCTCAGTCGCGAAGGACCAGCCGGCTCTCCTCCTTGATGAGGTAACACCGTCGGGCGTGAAGCCGGTCGGCGCGTTTCCCTGGTGGGAATCGGGATTCCAGCGAACGCTGGTCGGCGGTCGCTGGTCGGCGGAGGCACTGCAAGGGGAGCGTATTGCGGTGTTTGCAGTCGACGGTCCACCGGACGAGTTGACTCTGAAGCTGCGCGTCGTCGGCGGTGCGGAGGCGTCCGAGTCCGCCCTCCCGTGCGCCGTGGCCATCGACTACCCCCTGGCCACGGCCGTCGATGGATCGGACCGGGTTGCCGTGGTCGGGCTGTCGAAGGCGGGCGAAGTCGTCGCGATGATCGTGGACGTCGATCAACCGCAGTCGGCGCGTTGTCGCGTCATCTCCGCTCCAGGCGAGGCAGCCGCCAGACCGCCGGTCGGCACTCCCGCCGTGGTTTGGGCCGGAGACCGGTTTGTGTCTGCCTGGATTGGTGACGACGGGAGCGTCCGCGCATGTGAATTGGGAGACCTGGGTGTACCTCCATTGATCCTCGATGTCGGTCAAGGCGCCGAGGTCGATCGCCCTCTCCGCCAACTCCTGAGCAGCAATGACGAGTACGTCACGTTTGTCTGGAAGCAACGAGGTGGCGGATTCGTCTACAGACGGATGCCCAAATACTTGAACGGATACGCTTTAGCGGCTGACCTCGAATGCGCCTTATGCGAGGCTCTGCAAAGGGCAAAGAGGCTCATGGCGGGCAGCAGCACCTTGTGAATCGACGCCGTTGATCGAGATCATCCTGGCCCGACGACGGGGAAGAACGATTTCTTACGCTCAAGTCGAAGATCCAGAAGTACAAACATCACCGTGCGGGAGTAGAACGCGTCGCGCGGCGCAACCCCGTTGAAGCACGGCGCGGCGAGTGCGCCGGCGCGATCGTGAAGTATTTGACAGGTACTGTCGAGGCATCCTTACCGCAGCATCGCCACCGGGAAGTCCGCGATCGTCTTCGGCGTGGCCGACGCCGGAGTCTGCTGGCCGCCCGTGAGCTCTTTGACGCGCTCTGAGACGAAATAGCCGAGGGCGCCGATCATGATTCTTCCCTTTTTCATGAAGTCGGCCTTCCCGCCCAGCCCTTCCATTAACGCCAGCGTGAATGCTCCGTTGCCCCACTCTGTGCGCTCCAAGGCAACCTGACCTCCTGTCGACGCCGTGAGCACAACGGCGCCATTCTCTGCGCTCAAAAGCACGTTCGCCACGCCGTTGACGTCCCCTTGGCTGCCGAGCACACTCCCCGAGTAGCACGTGTCCAGAAGCACCACCACGTTGCCCTTCATCGACTGAATCGTTTTCTGGATCTCGACGGAAGCCACTGCCGTTCGCCGCAGGCGGGCCTCCTCAAAATTCACAGGGATGAAGTAATAGGTTCGGTCAGAGTCGTTCCACCCGTGTCCCGACAGGAACAGCATCCCGATGTCATTCTCGGAAGTGCTCTTCTCGATCCATTCCAATCCGTCGAGGATCGCATCGCGCGTGGCGCGTTCATCGGTAAGCAACTTTACTTGAACATCTCCGTAGAGTAATCCCTTCTGTGCCCGCATGGCCGCGGCAAAGTCGTTGGCATCCTTCGCGGCCCATTGGAGCTTGAACTTCTCCGGGTATTTACTGATTCCTATCGCCAGGACGAAAAGCCTGGGCTTCGCGGATGTCTTCTGTTCTCCACGCCATCTGAGCCGCACCGTGGCGGGCTCACTTGCGGCGTACCGGTTCTCGGCAATCACGGAGATTTCACAATCTCGATCGGGAACGCTTACGCGCAATTCGTATCCGGCATGCGTCGCGTCTTCGACGATCAGTCCCCTCGGCACGTCGGCCTGACGCCCGTCAACCAGCACGCGGACAAGGGTCACCGGCTCGCCAGAAGGCGTTCGCACATCGTAGCGAATTGTGACCTCTCGCAGCTTCACCTCGGCCCCATCCGATGGAGACCGAAGGGTGACAATCGGCGGCGCAATTTTGGCGAGGTCTCGCTCGCCACTCTTTCGCCCCGTGGCCGCATCGGCCAGACGAGTGGCTTCCCCTTCGTCAAGGGTTCCCATCAAGCGCGCGATGATATCGGGACGATAGTAGGTGGCGCGAAAACGTGAGGCAGGAAAGAAGTCGGCGGCGGCGTCTCTGCCGTTGTTCATGTGCCAACCGATGATGTCCTCACTTCCCGGCGGCGAGTCGTAGTAACCAGAAGGGGTCGTCAGCACCCAGCGCTTCAAGTCCCAATCGACGAAGAATGCCAGCAGTTCTCGCCCGTCCTGCATGCGGTACCAGCGCACCGTACCGTCGCCAAAGCCAGCAACCACGAACCGGCCATCTCCGGATATGTTTACAGCAGCGGTAGCGGTAGGTCCGTCCACACCCCATTTCTGTGTGCCGGTTTGATCGAGCAGTCGCAAGCCCACGCTCGTCCCGAGGACGAACTGTTCCTTGTTCGGCGCGATCGCCAAGCAGCGAGAGATCTCATTCTTGACGAGAAAGATGCGATTGCCATTCACCTTCGCTTTAGGAGAATTCTCCCAGTTCGAGATTCCGAGCCCCTCGGTGATCGGCGGCCGGGTACCGGTTTCCCGATTCTCACCTGCGGACGTCACGGTGACAGTGCGATCCGCCATCGAAAAGCAAGTAGAGCGGCCCTTGGTCGGCTGGTCGACGAGACAAACGCGCATGCCATTCGCGGAAACCAAGAATTTGCCTGGGTCAACGATCTCTGCCGACTCGGGCAGACCGAAGAAACCCCGTCGTTCGCCTTGGCGGTTCACGATCCCGATTGATGGATCCGCCGCGGCGAAAGCGACACTTCCGTCACGCATGGAACGAAGGCTCGACATCGTCGTGACAGAACCCGGAAGTTCGGTCCGTGGGCCGCTTCCGCCTTCCGCCCAGCGAACGATCAGCTTCGCGCCGAGTCGCTGCATGTGCGTTCCCGCCGCATAGAGAAAACTCCCATCCGTCGACCAGGCCACCGCGGACAACCAGCCTTTCAATCCTCGGGTATCCGGCTGGGATACTGGCGCGAGGTCAACCGCGGATAACACAGCCACCCGCGCCCTGTCGCTGAAGCCGATCGCGATGCGGGATCCGTTTGGAGAAAACCGAACGTCGGACGGTTTTTCACCACCGGGCGCTTTCTTCTTGGTGATGATGCGCAGAGCTCCGGCGGCAGTAACCTCATACAGGCGAACGAGCCCGTCTCGCGAGGAGGTAGCCAGGAGAGTTGGACTGTCTGGCCCTGCCGCAATGGAGAAGTCCGCGCCGAAGACAGAACCACCGTAGTCGCGGTCAGCGAACACCTGTGCGTAATCGCCGGTTCGATAGATCCGAATACCATTCTTTTCACCCAGGCCGGCAACAAGGAAACGACCGTCCGGAGAATACGCCAATTGAGTAATGATTTCGGGCAGGTCAGCAATTCGACGGGACAGTCGGCCGTTCTCGCGCTCGAACAGGTAGATCGACACCTTTTCGGACGCGGACCCCGTAAATCCGCCGCAGGCGATCGTTCGACCATCCGGAGAAATCGCGACCGCGTAAATCTGCCCGACCGTCCCTTCTCCAATCGGTGGCCGCAGGACGCGAAGCAGCTTACCCGAGGGCAAATCCCAGACTCGTACCGTCTTGTCCCAAGACCCACTGACGAGATACCGCTCTGAAGCGTCCACATCGATGCTGCGTACGAGGGACGTGTGTGTCCCGAGCTCGTACCGCAAAAGGGGCTTCGCCGGGAATTCCTGTGCATTCGCCCCCTGCAGGCTCAGCGCGACCAGTAACAAAACGCTCATTTTCATTTTCGCTACCCTTCGCGCGCAGGACCCCGGCCGCTTCCACCGGCTCGAACACAACTTGGCGACGCGCAATCGTAAGCGCCTGTTGCAATCCGCTGGTTGCCCTTGCGCATAGACGACGAATCCCATGGCGATAAAGGAAATGGCGTGTCGAACTGTGTCTCACGAAGGCACTTGCCGTCTCACATTTGACTTGCGGGGAATGGGCTCGAGATGGTAACACGCGGCACATCACCGTGCGGGAGTAGAACGGGCAACGTCGCATGAGCATGCATCGCCTGGTTGCGGACGATTCTCCTGAAGCCAGGAATCCACTTCGCCGTGTCCCTCCCACTCGACGAGGACCTGTGCCGATGCTGAAAAAGTGGGTTGCTCAGCAGAATTTGTGGATTGTGTCTGGCAAGGGTAGATCGCCAAGTG
>JBDTOZ010000878.1:0-2914 GCA_039932995.1 Acidobacteriota bacterium
CGCACGCCTTCCCCCGCCCGCGGCGAGGACGCCGCACAGCCAGCCGGCGAGACGCTGGCGCTCCTTGGGTTGCGGGCGTAGTCCGCTCTGTGTCTCTGTGCCTCTGTGGTGAACCGTCCCCTGCAAGCCGAAAAGGTTCCCCCCTCTTGCGAGAGGAGGGAACCAGGAGAGCTCAGTAATCGCCGCAGACGGTGTCGATGAGGATGGCGCAGACTTCGTAGGGGTCCATGTTGGCGGCGGGGCGGCGGTCTTCGAAGTAGCCGTAGCCGAGGTTGGCGGTGGCCATGGGGATGCGCACCGAGGCTCCGCGGTCGCTGACGCCGTAGCGGAACTGGTGGATAGGCGCGGTCTCGTGCTGGCCGGTCAGACGCTCTTCGTTGTGCGCGCCGTAGACCTTGATGTGCTCATCGTGGCGCTTCTCGAGCTTCTTCATGGCCTCTTCGATGAACTTCATCCCGCCCGGCTGGCGGCTCTCCTTGGTGGAGAAGTTCGTGTGCGCGCCGGCGCCGTTCCAGTCTCCCTTGACCGGCTTCGGATAGAGGGTGGCGCTGATCTCGAACTCCTCGCCGATGCGGTACAGCAGCCAGCGCGCGAGCCACAGCTCGTCGGCCACTTCCAGCGGCCCTAAGGCTCCGATCTGGAACTCCCACTGCGCGGGCATGACTTCGGCGTTGGTGCCGACGATCGAGATTCCCGCGCGGATGCAGGCGCTGGCGTGCGCCTCCACCAGATCGCGGCCGAACACTTCGTCGCTTCCCACCCCGCAGTAATAGCCTCCCTGGGGCGCCGGAAATCCGTGGTCCGGCCACCCCAGCGGCCGGTTCCCCTCGAAGAGCGTGTACTCCTGCTCGATCCCAAACCAGGGCTCACTGGCCTTGTACTTTTCGGCCACCTCGCGCAGATGCGCGCGCGCGTTGCTCCAGTGCACCGACCCGTCCGGATTGAGCACCTCGCACAGCACCAGGATGTCGTTCTCGCGATGGAGAGGATCGGGAATCTGCTTCACCGGGCGGAGGAGCAGGTCGCTGAAATGCCCGCTCGCCTGAGAAGTGCTCGAGCCGTCGTAGCCCCACTCAGGCACGTCCTCGATCTTCTTGACGGGATGATCGAGAATCTTCGTCTTCGACCGAAGCTTCGCGGTCGGTTTTTGCCCGTCGATCCAAATGTACTCAGCGGTGATTTTTCCCACGGTGAATCCTCCTACGTGTGATGGGGGACAACGGCTCGAACGATAGCAGATGGCGAGCCAGCAGGAGCGCGCCGGGAACGCACCCGGGAGACCCGGGCTCACACGGCGTCGGCGAGGCCGCTCTTGGCGGCCGCGAGGAGGCTCTCGTCCCACACTGCGCACTGGTTCTTGCCCAGCGACTTTGCCCGGTACATGGCGGCGTCGGCGCGTCGGAGCAGCTCCCCTTTTTCGATCTCCACCGGGAGATTCGTGTTCGGGTCGGGGACGTAGGGGGCGATGCCGATGGAGGCCGAGAGCACGCCACTGAGGTGCAAGGGGGACATGCTGAATCCCCACTCGCGCGCCAAAAAGACCGTGGACTCGACGGCCTGGCGGATCTCTTCGCAGATGCGCAGCGCTTCCTCCATGGAGGTCTCGGGCAGGACGAGCACGAACTCGTCTCCACCATAGCGCGCGACCGTGGCCTCGGGCTGATGCACGATGCGTTTGAGGAGGAAGCCCACTTCGCGCAGGACCTGACTGCCGGCCAGATGCCCGTGGCAGTCGTTGATGACCTTGAAGCGGTCCAGGTCGAGGAACAGGAGGATGGCCTGCTTCCCGCTCCGCCGCGCGTCGGTGAGCGTCTCGGTCAGCCGCACATGAAACCACCGGTCGTTGTACAGACCGGTGAGGTCGTCCTTCTTGGCCAGCTCGTGCGCCCGCTTGGCGTCCAGAGCATTCTGCAGCGTGAAGGACGTGTAGCCGGCGAAGATCTCCAGGAGCGTCATGTCCCGGCGCGTGAAGGTTTTTCCCTCGCGGCGGTTGACGAGCTCCAGCACGCCACAGACGTGCTTTCCGATGTAGACGGGCACGGCCACGATGGAGTGCGTGGTGTGTCCGATCTGCTCGTCGATGTCGCCGTAAAAATACTGGTCCTTCTGCGCATCCGCGGAAAGATAGGGAGTCCCGGACTGGTAGACGCGGCCGACGATGCCGTGACGCGCGGGGAGACGCTTGCCGACCAGATGGCGGCTGGAGTCGCCGAAGGTGGCGATGAAGACGAGCTCGTTGTCACGGCGGGATGCGACCTTGCCGAACGGATCGTCGAGAAGGATCGAGCCTGATTCCGAGGGGACGAACTCGTAGGCGCGCTGGAGGATCTGGCGCAGCACGAGGTCGAGATCGACGTCGTCCTTGAGCGACAACCCGGCTTTGTGACGCTCCAGAAAGCGCTCGAGCTGCGGGTTTTCCAGTGAGTTGAACTGGATCATCGGATTTCGGCGACCGCTCCCGCGGACTCCAAACCGCCCGCCTCATGCCTTTCGCTTCGGGGGCACCCAGCACTCAGCACTCAGCACCTCCGCCGTGATTATAGGGCCGGTTCTCCCCGCCGGCCTCCTCTGCGGCACAGGCCTCGATCTCGAAGGAGATCTGCGCGTACGCCGGCGAGACGGCGCGAAGACGTCGCCAGTGACCCACGAACTCGGAGAGGTATTTCCACAGGAACCGCACCAGGCCGAGGCGGTTCACCTGCCGGACATGCGCGAGCTCGTGACGCACGATGCGCTCGAACGACGACAGACCGGCCCGATGGCGAAGATAGATCCTCCGCCCCAACGTAATGGCCACGACGTCCCGCATCAGGAAAGGCCGCAGCCACCACGGATACCCAACGCGCAGCCGGGCCCGCGCCTCGGCGATGGCCGCACTCAAGTCCGAAGGAAGCTCCGTAGGGGGGGTCACCAT
>JBDTOZ010000879.1:0-5907 GCA_039932995.1 Acidobacteriota bacterium
GACGACCCGAAGAAGACCCGAAGAAGACCCGACGACCCGACGACTCGAAGACGAAGACGAGGGAGCGGGGAGCCGACACCTGCTACCCTAGGGGCATGGCAGAAGAACCGAAACGCTCACTCGAAGACTGGGGCATCGATCTGGAGAAGTTCAAGGTGCGCGCAAAGGAGTCGCTCGAAGGGGCGCGCGGCGATCTGACTGAGATCACCGGGACCCTGCGGAGCACGCTGGTGCAAGCCAAGGACGTGCTGGTGGGATTGCAGAAGACCGGCTCCCCCGCCGCCGCCGAGTTGAAGTCCGGCTTCGACCGCGCCTGGCAGGAGATCGAGACCGCGTTTCGCAACGCGCGGGAAAAGGCGAAAGCGACGGAGCCCACCGCCGACGAGCCCGAGCCGGCCGATCCGGCGGACCCGCCCTCTCCCTCGTAACGCGTCCGCACACAGGGGAACCAGTCACGCTACGCGGAAGCGTCGCGCAGCCAGGTCCCGGTCGAGCTCTCGTCGGCCACGCGCACACAGTTGCGGCCGGAGTGTTTCGCGGCGTAGAGGGCACGATCCGCACTGGCCACGAGGTTCTCGGCGTTCACGTCGGCTCCTGGCGTGATCGCGGCCACTCCACAACTCGCCGTGACGCGCCGTCCGGCACCGTTGCCGTAGAGGATGGCCAGTTTCTCGATGCCCTCGCGCAGCGTTTCCGCCACGCGGATGGCCACGTCGGCGTCGACGCCCGGAAGGAGGATGGCGAACTCCTCGCCGCCGTATCGCGCCACGACTTCGCCACTTCGACGGACCGTCTCGCTGAGAAACGCGCCGATGCGGCGGAGGCAGTCGTCTCCCGCCGGATGGCCGCGCCGGTCGTTGAGGTCCTTGAAGTTGTCGAGGTCCAGCAGGACCAGGGCCAGCGGATGCTCACGGCGGCGCGCGCGATTCCATTCGTCGGCCAGGGCCCGCTCGAAATAGCGGCGGTTGGAGATTCCGGTGAGATCGTCTTCGAGGGAGAGCGTTTCCAGCCGCGTGTTCGCAGACTCCAGCAGCTTCACCGTTTCCTGCAATTCGGCGGTTTGCTCCGCGACTTTTCCGCGCAGATGCTCGGCCTGCCGTCGCAGCGCGCCGGTGCGCATGCGGATGAACCCGAGCACGATGGCCACGGCCAGAAGAATCCCCAGGCCTTCCGCCCAACGGGTGGCATACCACGCCGGTAGGACGGAGAAGGTCCAATGCGCCTCCGCGCTGGGAGCCGAGCCCGCGCCGCGGGCGCGCATCCGGAAGGTGTAGTCGTTGGCAGCCAGCGTGGTGAAGTCGATGAACGGCTGATCGGTCCACGCCGACCAGGCCTCGTCGATCGGATCGAGCCGGTACTGATACTCGACGCCGGGCCTGTACGAGGCCGGCGCAAACTCGATGCGGATTCGTCCGAAGCGATGTTTGAGGGTGACCGCTTCCTGCGTGGCTGAGGCCGGGCCGCCGAAGAGGACCTGCCCTTCGGCAGCCGTCACGCGGCGGATCATCGGGGAGGGCTGCGCTCCCAGAACTTCCCCCGAGGCGGTCGGCTGGTAGCGGAACAACCCCTTGTCCGAGGCAAACCAGACGATGCCGTCGGGAGTGGCGCGGATGTTCTGAATGTCGGTCGCCGACACGGAGACCAGCGGGCGTCCTTCACGCGTGTAGGATCCGTCGGCATTCCGCGCGAAGACACGCGGCGGGGTCGAGTTGATCCAGATGTCTCCCCGCGCATCCTCGGCCACGACGAAGAACCCTTTCGGCGCCTGCAGGTGCCCCAGGCGGGCATCGGGGATCAGCGTTCCGTTGGGCCCGATCTGCAGAACCTTGCCGGTGGCCAGGACGAAGACTGCGCGCCCGTCCGCTTCGAAGACATTCATCTCGCCCGTGCCGAAATGCTGGACACGAGGCTTCGCTCCTCGTGGATCGCTGATCCGCAGGATGCCGTCGAACACCGTGCCCACCCAGAGACCGCCGTCCCTCTCCACGATCGTGGCCGCCGATTGGCTGACGCCGGGCACCATGCCCTCGAAGGTCCAGGTCGCGCCGTCGCGGTGGATGCTGCCCACTCCGTCGCCGAAGGCAATCCAAACGCGCGACGGATCGCTACGCGAACGGTGCAGGTCGTACAGTTCCCGCTCGAACTTCACGATCTGCTCGGCCGTACCGGCAGCGGTCTTTCGAAAAATGCCCTTGGAGGTGCCGATCAGGAGCTCGCCATCCACGGGCAGGACGCGCCACGACTGCTGAAGAGGCTCCATGCGGCGGGCATCGCCGCCGGCCGCCGATTCAAAGACACCGTGGGTCGTGGACGTGTAGAGCTTTCCCTCGAAGTACGCCATGTCTCCCACGGCGCCGCGTACGCCGCGGCGGACGTCGAAGAGGGTGACGGGGGAAGCCAGGTCGATGCGCACGATCGGGCCTTCCATGGCCAGCCAAAGCGAGCCTTCGCGGTCCTCGAAGGCGTGGTTCAGCACCGCGTCCGGCAAGCCTGCGTCTGCGCTGATGACCTGTTCGATGGCCCCGTCCGAGTCGAAAACGACCAGGCCGTCCTGCCGCGTGGTGACCACGAAACGCCCGTCGCGCAGGCGCGCCCCGCCGGTCACCACTTTGCCCGCCAGCCACGCCTTCACGGCAGGCGCGAAAGGAGTGGCCGGCCCATCGCCGATGACGAAGAGGCCATCGCTGCGGGTCACGGCCAGGAGCTTTCCGTCCAGGCCCCGGAAGAGATGCACGACACGAAGATCGAGGCCCGCCGGCGTGATGTTCGAGGTCTGCAGGTCGAAGCGTTGAAGACCCTTGGGTCCGCGCAGGAAGACATCGGCGCCGTCGGAGTAGCAACCACGCGGAGCGTCGTCGCGGCTGAACTGCGCCACCCTGCGCGCCTTGTCGCCATTCCACAGGAGCAGGCTCGTTTCCTCGACGAAGAGAAAGCCCGCGGACGTCGTACAGATGCTGCGGATGTCGCCCAATTGACGCTGTGCGGGCGGAAGGGAAGGCAGAAGGGAGTGATAGACGGAGGAGCCGCGGGCATCGCGGTCCAGGAACCCGAAGTCGCTGATCAGGCCGAGCGCAATCCGCCCTTTCGCGTCCGCGGCCACGGCCAGGGCCACCTGTTCGTTGGGCAGTTTCTGCAGCGACCACCACGCGCCGTCATAGGTGAGCAGTCCATGCAGATTGCCGAAGTGCAGGACCCCGCGTGAGTCCTGGGCGATGTCGAACATCTGCGGCCCGGCTTTGTGAACCTCCGGCGGATAGACCGTGATGAGCGGAAAGCCACGCTCCGCCGCTCCGGCGTGAAACGCCAGAAACAGTAGAACGCATAGCGTCCCCCACGGCTGTAGAGGGCGACGGACCACGGTAGACATCTCTTGGAACCCCGATGACAATAACACGAAGAGCTCGGTTCCCGGGTGCCTGGATTTGCTCGGAACGGGGTGGGGCCTCTTCCCCGCGCAAGGCGAGACTTTGCCGCCATGCAGCTCGAGCCGACTGCTGCGCCGCCCTAATGTCCCGCGTACCAGTCGTACCCGCGCTCTCCCCAGAAATCGGGAGGGCGGATGTTCGTGAAGCGGATGGTGCCGATCCTCTTGATGTTCTTGATGCCGTATTTCACGGGGATGGCCAGTCGGAGAGGCGCGCCGTGCAAGGGCGCCAGAGGAGAGCCGTTCATCTCGAAGGCCAGCAGAGACTGCGGGTGCAATGCGCTGGCGAGGTCCAGTCCCACGTAATAGGCGCGGTCGGGGGTCTCCACCGACACGTAAGACGGCGGATGAAGAGGGGGAAACTTTTCCATCACGTCCGCCAGGCGCACTCCGCTCCATTGCACGATGATCGACCAGCCTTCAATGCAGCGCAGTTCGGTGGTCATGGTGCGCCGCGGGAACTGGCGGAGGTCGTCGAGCGTGAGAGAGACCGGTACTGCCGTCCCTTCGATGCGCAGGCGCCACGCGGCCGGATCGATCTCGGATTTCAGTCCGATCCGCCCATTGATCCGGGACTTCGTGACATCGGAAGAGCGGAACTGCGGAGACAACCGATTGGGTGAAAAGTAGGCCCGGGCCAGAGACTCGTTCACCTCCAGCCCACGCCGGAACGGCCAGGCCACTCCGTCCTCAGGCGTGCGCGTTCGGAGGAGCTTCCAACTCGCGAACCCGGCGCCCGCGGCCGCCGCGAGTGAGAGAAAGCCACGCCGTGAGAGACGATTCACTTCCCTGCGAAGGTCTTCGTCATCCTCTCGGACGTCTTCCTCGGCCGGCGGCACGCCCTCGTCCTCGATGACGGGCGGGCCGGCCTCCGGGATCGGCTCGTCGCCCGGCGGATTTTCTGCGACGTCCTGGCTCGGCTCCTCAATCTCCGGGAGATCTTCCTCGTTGCTCATTTCGTCACCTCATAGCCGATGACCATGGCCCTGAAGTTGTTCCATCCTGCGCGCACGACCTGGGCCACGTGGACGAGGAAGAACGCGCAGTACCCGACGGTCAGCCAGAAATGCAGCAGCCGCGCGCCGGCGTAGCCGCCCAGGAGCGCCGTCAGCCAGGCGAATTGCACCGGCTTGTAGATGGCCAGTCCGGTGATCAGAGAGCCCAGGCCCATCACGATCACCGCGGTATAGGCGATGCGCTGCGCTCCATTGAACTTTCGCGGCGGCAGCGGCTCCTTGCGGATGCGCAGGTCGTGCAGCAGCACCTGCCAGGCTTCGCGCAACGAGTCGCGGCGGGGAACCAGCTCACGCCATTCGCCGGAGAACAGCGTGTACAAGACGTACAACACACCGTTTCCGGCGAAGAGCCACATGAAGAAGAAGTGCAGGGCCATCCCCTCGGCCAGCCGGTTGTTGACCTTCAGCGCGCGCCACGTGCCCTGATCGAGCTTGATGTATGCGGGGTACGCCCAGTAAATGAGGATGCCGCTCCAGACCATCAGCGCCAGCAGGGGGAAGTTGATCCAATGGAACCAGCGGATGGCCAGGGGATGTTTCTTCTCCAGCTTCATGGCGGGTTGGATGCCGGTTCGCGGCCGGGCGTTTCACGGTTGGGCACGACGCCCGACGGCCCTGCCATCCGGAAGCGTCGTACGATACGGTCATGCGACGCGTTTTGATCTTCCTCGCGGTCGCGGTCGTGCTGTTGATCGCGGTGCCGGTCCTCTTTCTGCGGCCGTCCACGAACCGCGACTGGTCCGTGGATCAGGCCGTCCTGCCGCATGCCGAGATCCACCCGCCCATGGTCACCGTGCATGGCATCCGGAACTTCACCTACCAGAGCACCGATCGCTACACCCCTGCTTACTACGACCGGACCTTCGACCTGCGGAAGCTCGACTCGGCGTGGTTCTTCGTGGAGCCCTTCGGCCGCGCCGGTGCGGCGCATACGTTCGTCAGCTTCGGATTTGCGGACCGCGACTTCGTGGCCATCTCGGTCGAGATCCGGAAAGAGAAGGGGGAGTCCTTCTCGCCATTGAGGGGATTGTTGCGGCAATACGAGCTGATGTACGTGGTCGGGGATGAGCGCGATCTGGTGAAGCTGCGTACGAACTTCCGCAAGGATCCGGTGCATCTGTACAGAATCCGGGCCACGCCGGAGCGGATCCGCGAAATGTTCGTGGGCATGCTCCGCCGGGCGAACGCGCTCCGCGAACAGCCGGAGTTCTACAACACGCTCACCAATACCTGTACGACGAATCTGGTCCGGCACGTGAACGAGATCACTCCGAAGAGGATCCCCTTTCGTCCAGCCGTGCTCCTGCCGGCCAACTCGGATCGTCTGGCCTATGAGCTGGAGCTCATCGACACGTCGCTGACGTTCGAGGAGGTCCGACGGCGCGCGAACATCAACGTCCTGGCGGCCCGCTACGCCGACGACCCGGAGTTCTCGAAAAGGATCCGAAGCCAGTGCTGCCCGGCGCT
>JBDTOZ010000880.1:0-5829 GCA_039932995.1 Acidobacteriota bacterium
TCCGGCCACGAGCGCCCCGCTGATGGCGAGCAGCAAAATGGCTATGACAAGGAAGATAGGACGCCTGCGCATGCTGCTAACCTGAACACTGCGCGGGCCGAAGTCAAGAATCGAATGCGGGCCGCGCGCAGCTCTCGGGAGAAGAACAATGCGTCTGGCAGTCAACATCGATCACATCGCCACCATCCGGGAAGCGCGGAAGACCGACGAGCCGGATCCCGTGACCGCGGCCGCACTCTGCGAGCTGGCCGGCGCCCAGGGCATCACCGTGCACCTGCGCGGCGACCGGCGTCACATTCAGGACCGGGACGTGGAGCTGCTACGCCGGACGGTGACGACCCATCTCAACATCGAGATGGCCGCGACGACCGAAATGGTACGCATCGCCCAGACCATCAAGCCCCAGCAAGTCACGCTCGTGCCCGAGCGGCGCGATGAAGTGACCACCGAAGGGGGCCTCGACGTCGTGCTGCACTCGGGCAACGTGGAGAAGGCGGTGGCCCAACTCCTCGACGCGCACATCGACGTGTCGATCTTCATCGACCCCGATCTCGAACAGATCCGGCAATGCCACAAGCTGCGCGCGCCGAAGATCGAGTTGAACACCGGCAAGTACGCGGACGCCTGGAAGGATGGGAAGGATGGGAACTGGGCCGGCGAACTGGACAAGATCGCAACCGCCGCCCGGGCCTGCAAGAAGCTCGGCCTGGTCGTCTGTGCCGGCCACGGCCTCACCTACCGCAACGTCGACGGCATCGCCACGGTTCCCGAGATCGAGGAACTGAACATCGGACACTCGATCATCGCCCGGGCCACCCTGGTGGGACTGGATCGCGCGGTCCGCGAGATGGTCGAACTGCTGCGCTCCCCGCGAAGGCTGCCCACCGTGAAGTGAAGGGGAGCGAGCGCTCCCCCACTCTCACGGCGCCTACTCGGGAAACTTACAGACCACGCCCTGCGCTTCCGCCGCTTTGCGCAATGCCACACGGCAGACGAGCAACTCCGTCGGCGAAAGCACGACCAGGGGCGGCTCGTTGTTCACGCTGCACATGTTCACCACGCCGGTGCTGACGAAGGCGTAGTCGCCGGACTCGGTGGTCACATAGACGACCGCGTCATCAGAAACGCAAGTCTTCACTTGCACGGCGCCGCTAGTGATGTCGGCGAAGAGCTGCAGCAGACTGCCGCAGGGACAGGCCACGGTGCAGGGAAGCGGCCGGCCGGTCTTCTTCTCGAAATTTTCCCGGACCGACTGGCAGCCCTGATTGGAGGCGTGCTGATTCGGATCGGTACAGTCCATGGCCTCGCAATAGGCGTTACAGAGTCCGAACGCGGCGCCCACCTCATCGTCGCAAACGGTCTCCACTGACGGTGGCTTGCCGTCCGGGGTCTTCGCCGCAACATTGCCGGCAGATAGGACGAGGATGCAGATACAAACGGCGAAAATCCATGCAGATTTCTTCACGGAAGAATCTCCTCTCTCTCTAAAGGGTTGCCGGATCATAGGCCCGGAAAGAGGAAAAACCATGCGCTGTTTCGACAGAATTGCGCAAAATCTCGTCTTCACGGGCGAGAAACTTCCCCTTTTCGTGGTTAAAGGAGCCGAACAAGCGACCCCAACCGGAAGAACGGAGCCTCGAAGGCGAACCTTCGCCTCGTGCCGGCCTAGTGTCGCGACACTACGTCTTCAGTTCCGCCAGTTTGCGACGCAGGGCGCGGGCGCGGTTCGCATCGCGTGAGGAAGAGAAGGATTCCTCCTCGTACAAAGCGACCAGCGGCTCGAGCTCGACCGCGGCCTCGGGATGCTGCATTCGCAATTGCCGCAAGGCTTCCTCGACGGTCATGGCAGGCCCCACGGTGATGCCCTGCGCGGTGAGATACTCGGCCAGAAAGTCGAAGGCGCGACGGCGGCGCCGCCGAAAGAGCAGCGCGCCCAGACTGAGGGCGACCAGGACCACCAGCAGAGTGCTCGCATCACGCGCCAGGTGCCCGGTCGCCGCGCTCATGCGCTCGCGCAGCTTGCTCGAGCTTTCGCCAACCCACGTGAAGAGGTCGGTGAAGAGCGAGATCTGGTCGCCGAGGCCGAACGTGAGCACGTAACGGTCCCAGAAGAACGTGGCCGAGTCGGAGAGCGCGGCCAGATAGACCTGCAGGGGATTGCTTTGCGCAGCACCCGGCCGGAGGGACGCGGGGGTGGCGTCGTAGGTCAGCCAACGGTCTCCGTCCCACACCTCGGTCCAGGCATGCGCATCCTCGCGGCGGATGGCGTAGTACCCAGTGAGGGGATTGAGCTGGCCGCCGTAGAAGCCACCGGCAATCCGCGCCGGCACCCCGGTGGCGTTGAGCAGGGCCACCATGCCCGCGGCGAAATACTCGCAGTGACCGCCCCGGTCGAACAGCAGGAACCGTTCGAGCGACTTCGGCGGCGCCGAGGCGTCGTTGGGGATGTAACGGAAATTGCGCAACATGTACTGCTCGATGAGGGCGGCCTTGCCGCTGACGCTCGTTTCGTCCCCGACGATCGTGTGGGCCAGCGTCTCCACCGCCGGCGAGATCGGATAGCCGCTCATCTCGAGGTGGGAGGGGCGGAGTGGGCGCGGCTCGGCGGAGAGGCGCACTTCGAGAGTGAGCGGCGGATCGTCGTAGGTGTAATACGTCTCCGGCGCCGCTCCTTCATAGAGCGTCTGCATCCCCTTGACCTCGTAGGTGCCGGTGGGCAGGAACACTTTGCCCTTCATCGACCGCAGCTGCACGATGGCCGCGCGCTCGATCCCGCCCGCGTGAGCGATGGTGTGGATCCCGCCACGCGAGGAGACCTGGCGAAGACCGCGCAGGTTCTGCTTCCACTCCCCGTTCTCATAGCGGTCGTAGAGCATGCCCCGCAGACGGACCGGGGTGAAGTACGGCCGGGCTTCCTCCTCGATCCAGACCCGGGCCACGATGGTGGCGTCCTGGGGAGTGGTGCGCCGACGGTTGAGATTGATCGTGTCGTTCAGCGCCGTGGACGCGCCGGCCAGTGGTCCCGCGAAACCGCGCACCAGCGGATTGCGCAGGCGGGGCAGGAGGGGGAACAGCAACGCTCCCAGCGCCACCGCGCCGGTCAGATAGAAAAGCGCGGCCTTTGCCGTCGGCGGCTCGCCGTAGTCACGGCCCAGCACACCTGCCGTCTCCTGATGACTGAGATACATCAACTGCCGGAAGACGAAGAAGGCGAAGACGAAGACGAAGACCACGATGGTGATGTGGGTGGAGGTGGCCAGACTGGCGATGAAGATCAGGGCGGTGGTCAGTATCCTCTGCGCGTGGTTGCTTCGATGCACCGACTCGACCGGCTGATAGGCGGCGATGAACAGGACCAGGTGCGTGGACGCGGCAATCGCACTGCGCGAGAGGAAGACCGCATCCACGATGTAGAACGGCACGTAGGCGATGGCCAGCCAGCGCATCATCCTGGCCGGAAGGAGCTCCGGGCCCCGGCTCAGCGCCACGCGCACCACCACGGCGGCCATGAACAGGTGGAAGAGCACCAGCGAGAGCTGGGAGATGGCGTACGTAAAGTAGAGCGGTACGGCCGCGAACATGGCCAGCAGCAGCGTCTCCAGCTCTCGCGATCTGCGGGTCATTGCTCGTTCATCCCCGCCTGGACGCGGGATCTCCGGTAATCCCGGTTCCCAAAGAAGAATCCCGCTCGTGCCCGAGGAGATCCCCCGTCTTGGCGCCGGATGAGGTCATGACCGAGAACACGATCGTGTCCCGCTCCACGAACTGGTGGACGGGCACGGGCGAAGCCTCGAGGAGCGCCAGCGCGCGAAACAGCGGCGAGGCGGACTGATTCTGACGCGCGCGCAGCGTGGTGCTCGGCAGAGAGAGGGTCACGTCGAGATCACGCTGCACGGCGTGATAGATCAGCGTCGCAGCCGAGGAGATCATCTGCTCCAGTTCGTCGTCCGGCGTGCCCTGGGGCTGATACGGATCGACCAGCACGTGGATCGACGAGGAGGACTCGGCCTCCGTCTGCTTCATGATCCAGCGTCCCAGACTGGCGGATTTCTTCCAGTGCACATGACGGAGGGAATCGCCTCGCGCATACTCGCGGAAGGAATGGATCTCGCTGCCGGGGCCCGGCAGATTGGCGACGCTCTCCTCCCCCGGCGCGGGCCGGAACTGCTCCCTCACGTCCTCCCCCGTGGAGACGCGCGGATAGACCAGGACCTCACTGCGCACGCGCAGCCGCCGCTTCTTGAGGAAGAATCCGAAGGGATAGCGAGTGTACGAATCGACCGAGTGCACGTGGGCCAGACCTCGTCGCGGGAAGAGAAACGCGGCATCGACTTCGACCGTGCCCCGGCGTTGGACCTCGGCCAGCAGCACCGGCTCGGCCAGCGCCTCCGACGTGATCACCACGTCGCGGACGTTCCAGATGCGCGACTCGTTGCGAACGCGCAGCGTGCCGTGGGCCGGACGTCCCGCCCACACCTCCTCCATCCCTCCGATCTCCGCGTGCAGGTGCTTCAGCCCTCCCTTCGAGGCGATGCCGGAGAGGAGCAGAGAACCGAGCATCAGGGCCACGCCGATGTAGAGCGCGTTGTTCCCGGTGTTGATCGCGGAGATGGCCAGGACCATCGTGGCAGCGAGGTAAGTGGTGCCGATCTTCGTGAAACGGACCACGCCGTTGAACTCGAAGGCGGCGGAGCTCATCGCGGAACGGCGATCTCGTTGACGATCCGTTGAATGAAGCGGGTCTCGGGCGAAGACTCTCCGCGCTGCAGCCGGCGATCCTTCATCACGATGCGGTGCGAAAGCACCGGAACGGCCAGCCGCTTGATGTCCTCCGGAATCACGAACTCGCGCCCGCTCACCATCGCCAGCGCCTGGCAGACCTTGAAGTAGGTCAGCGCCCCGCGCGTGGACACTCCCAGAGCCACCTCGCCGTGCAAGCGCGTGGTCTGCACGATGGCCATCAGATATTCGACCAGCGACTCGCTGACGTGAACGGTGCCCACACGGTGCTGCAGCTCACGCAACTCGGCGGCCTCGAGCACCGGCAGGAGGTGATCGAGGGCATCTTGCGCTCCTCCGGCCCGGAGCAGCTTCTTCTCGTCCGTCGCGCTCGGGTAGCCGATGGTCAGCTTCATCAGGAAGCGGTCCAGTTGCGACTCCGGCAGCGGGTACGTGCCCACGTGCTCGATCGGATTCTGGGTGGCAATCACCAGAAAAGGATCGGGCAGCGGCATGCTGCGTTTCTCGATGGTGATCGTCCCTTCACTCATCGCCTCGAGCAGCGCCGACTGCGACTTCGGAGTGGCGCGGTTGATCTCGTCGGCCAGCAGGACGTTGGTGAAGACCGGGCCGGAGACGAACTCGAACTCCTGATGATCCTGGTTGTAGATCGTCACGCCCACGATGTCGGCCGGCAGCAGATCGCTGGTGAACTGAATGCGCTGAAAGTCCAGCGACAGCGAGCGCGCCAGCGCATGGGCCAGGGTGGTCTTGCCCACACCCGGGACGTCTTCGAGGAGGATGTGCCCCTTGGCGAGCAGGGCGGCGATGCAGAACTGCACGACCTCCGCCTTGCCCCGAATGACACGCTCCACGTTCTCCTGCAGCGCGGCGATCCTGTCGAGAGAGCTCGGGGCCGGCATCGGTTCAGTGCTCATGCTGTCTTCTCTACGCGCGCGATCCAACAGAGGTTCCTCGGATGCCTATTCTCCCATGGGGCCTGCCTTCGGTCCGCAACAGAGACCCAGCGCGGCGTAGCCGCAACCAAAACCGCCGTAGGCGGCGGAACGCCGGCGTCTCGCCGGCTGGCCGGGGGGCGTCCTCGCCCCC
>JBDTOZ010000881.1:0-8143 GCA_039932995.1 Acidobacteriota bacterium
TTCCCGCTCTACTCCTTCTCCCCCGCCGCCGTGAAGACCGGCGTGATGTCGACCGGGATGTCTTTCAGCCGAGCCGTCACCGACTCGATCTCCGGCGTCGACACTCCGTACCTGGCGAGCAGTCGTTGGGAGCGCGCGTAGTCCCCCGTGGCTTCGATCATCAACAGTTCCGTGGCCAGCGAGCGGATGCCGTCGCGCATCTTCGCGTCGTCCACCGTGAAGGTCCCGTCGCTCCTCGGGAGGATCGCTCCCACCTCGCGCAGCCAGTTCCATTGCACGGCCGTTCCCCGGCCGTGGGCCTCGTCGATGCCGAAGCGCATGGAGCGGAAGTGCAGCCCGGCGTACGTCGCGTAGAGCTGCGCTTCGTTGAAGCCGGTGAGCAGGTGCTCATTCATGGCGTAGACGATGTTGTAGACGCCCAGGACGTCGGCCTTGCACTCCTCGATCGCGGAGTAAGTGTCCTTGAGCAGGAAGCGGACGTCGGTGCGCTCGCCGCCGCCCGGAGGGACGATGAGGCCCGGTCCCAAACCGTGGGAGAGCTCGTGAAAGAGGACGAAGTTGAAATAGGCGTCGAAGTTCAGGAGCGCGCGCTGGGACGGGTCGAGCACGCGATTCGCGATCGGCGCGCCGCTCTCGCGGTACTTCGCGTCCATGACGTTCTTGAGGAGGACTTTCTTCGAGCCCTTCTGTTCGCGGACCACTTCGTCGTTCGGCAGATTGAAGGCGGCTGTCTGCACGCCCCGGCGCGCATCGCCGGCGGTGAAGATCTCCTGCACCACGCGGATGGGTGAGTCGGTTCCGCGGTTCGGGTTCTTGTGCTCGTCCGGGATGGGCAGGTTGCGCTCCATGGCCGGCAGATGCTGCGCATAAACGGCCAGCTTGTCCGTCTCCGGACGATCGACCACGTTCACGAACGACTGGAAGGAGGCCTTGTAGTTGAAGAGCGCGTCCTCGTAGACCTCGTACGGTCCGATGATCACTTCGAGCGGTCCGTTGAGATCCATCCAGGCGACGTCGCTGTCGCGGTAGTTGTCCTTGAAGAAGGCCTCGGCCAGTTTGGTCAGATAGCTCCGCAGCGACTCGTTGTGCGTCAGCGCGGCCGCCTCGCGCAGTCGTGCCGCCGCCGGGACGAGGAGGTCGCGGTAGTAGACCGAATAGGGAGTCGTCACCAGCTTGTCGCCCTGGCGGCGCACGACGGTAAAGAGTCCCTGAAGTGCATCCTTCTGGTCCGGATGCGCCACGATGTAGGCCTCTAGCTCTTCCTTGGTCAGGTCGGGCGGATAGAACGCGGCTCCTTCCGGCTTTTTCCCGGCAGCGCCGAACGGTCCGACGAACGGCTCGTCCGCGGCCAGCCGGTCCCACCGTCCCTTGTTGGCCAGAAAGTAGTCGAGAGCGGCCCGGTCTTGCGCGGACTCGCCTGCCTGCGCGGTGAGGCGCGTCCGATACCCGGGATTCTCCTCGGAGACCTGGCGCCAGTAGATCTCATCCATGAACTGCGACGCCTCGATGAGCTTGGCCACGACCTGCCGCTCGTTGTCGTCCAGAAGCGTGCGGTCGTAATCGATGGCGGTCTTGGGAAGCTGGGCCAGACGGAGCTCGATGCCCGGGAGGATGTCGAGCTTTCCCCCGCCGGCCGGAGCATTTGTTTCATTCGTTGTATTCATCGTGTGTTGACAGGCAAGCGGCAGCAGGGCGAGGACGGCGATCAGCTTCTTCATGGCAGTCGGGATTCTATTCGACACGGCTGCGTGCTATCGTCGCGCCAGTTTTGATCATCGAATGCCCGAGTTGTCACTCGAAGTATCAGTACGACGAGGAACGCTTCGAGCGGAAGCCGTCGAAACGCATCAAGTGCGCCCGTTGCCAGCAGGTCTTCGAGATTCGTAATCCGGCCTTCCAGGCTCCGGCCCCGGTCGTTCCGGCAGGGGATCGGACGTACACCGCCAAGCCCGATACGAAGGCCAAAGTGGCCGACACCACCGAGTCCTCGCCCATCCCCGCGACGCCTGCCCCGATGCTGGAGCCTCTCCAGCTTCCCGAGAGCAAGCGCCTCTCCCTGGCCGTCCTGGATGGCCCCGACGCCGGCGGCGTCTTTCGGATCGATCGCCCCCGCATGACCATCGGCCGCGCCGCCGACGTCACGCTCAACGACAGTGAAGCCTCCCGGCAGCACGCCGCGATCGAGATCCGCGACGGCTACTTCGTGCTCACCGACCTCGGCTCGACGAACGGCACCATGGTCGGCGGGCAGCGGATCGACGGAGCGGTCGAGCTCAGTGACAAGGCCGAGTTCCAGATCGGCGCAACGACGCTGATGCTGATCGTGACGGAGGAGCACTGAGCTCGTCTGATCACCGCGGGCAGAATGCCCGCGGCCCCACGTCTCGGGAACGCCGGCGTCCCGCTGGCTGGCTGAGTGGCGTCTCGTCGCTGCTTCACCACCAACCAGCAACCAGCAACCCGTCACGATCTCGCAGCGAACGAGCGCACATCAACGGATGAACGAGCTCGCCAACCTCTACCGCCACCGCCAACTGATCGCCGCGCTGACCGCGCGGGATCTGAAGGCCAGATACCGCGGCTCGATCCTCGGCTTTTTCTGGTCGCTGGCCAATCCGCTCCTGCTGCTGGGCGTCTACACGCTCGTCTTCACGAAATTCTTTCCGCAGCAGGCCGTGAAACCGTACTCCCTGTTCCTCTTCGCGGGCATCCTTCCCTGGACCTTCTTCGCGGCGGCCGTGCTGGAGTCGACGACGTCGATCTCCTCGAACGCCGGCCTGATCAAGAAGGTCATGTTCCCGGCCGAGGCCTTGCCGCTGGTGGTGGTGCTCTCGCACCTCGTCCATTTCGTGCTGGCCATCCCCATCCTGCTGGCGGCCATCCTGACCTTCGCGGCCATGGGAAAGTTCACCTTGAGCGCGACCCTTTTCCTCGCGCCGGTGTTGATGCTGTTGCAGACGCTGTTCGTGGCCGGGATCGCCATGACGGTCTCTTCGGCGTCCGTGCTCTTCCGCGATCTGCGGGACATCGTCGCGAACCTGATGCAGCTGGGCTTCTTCGTGACGCCGGTGATCTACCTGATCGACAACGTGCAGTCTCGTACGCTGCGAGCCTTGCTGCGCATCAACCCGATGACCCCGTTCGTGGTGGCCTACCAGGACATCTTCTTCTTCGGCCGCCTGCCCAACCTGTCCGACTCGGTGCTCATCGTCGCCTACGCGTTCGGCTCACTCCTGATGGGCTTCTTCGTCTTCGACCGCCTGCGCGACACGCTTGCGGAAGCGATCTAGCGCCGCGTTCGCGGCGTCAGCAATGCGATGACCCTCGCCCAGAGCGCCAATGGCCTGTTCGCGGGAGACCGTCGGAAACGCTTCGAGAAAGTCCTCGAGGGAGTCTCCAGCCTCGAGATAAACGAAAAGACTCTGCGCCGGAACGCGCGTCCCTACGAACACCGGAGTGCCACCCATGATCTCGGGGTCCGTGTGGACGACCTTGCGCGCGTCAGTCATGCATGCATCTTACTCCGCAACGCATGTGCACAGTCCTAGGCCGGAACAAAACCACAAGCAACACAGCAACACAGAACACGCGCGGAGCCGCTCATCCCCAAACTCGCGGGCAGCGAGGCCGTGATGGCCTCGCTGCCGGAGGGACGTTGTGATCAGCGGCTGATGCCGCGGTCGAGAAGCATGCGGAACACACTGGGCGGGCGGAAGGAGAAGGACGTCGTGCTGTTGACTGGATCGGGGAACTGACCCATCACGTAGCTGGCCACGGAGGTGGCGTTGTCGATGATCGATGCATACGGCACCACCGCGCCCTCGCCGGACACGACTCGGAAATCGGCGCTACCGAGGTCGAGCGAGGAGCCTGCCTGGAGCAGAGAGCCGACCGGAACCTGCGCGTGCATGAACGATCCGGAAGGAATGCTGATGGAGCGCGTGCCGACCACGGCGCCGGTGGCGTTGCGGATGGTGATCTCCACGATCATGGGATCGCCATTGGCGGCGCCACTGCCGGCCGTGAAGCCGACGTTGGTGCGCGTGGTGGCGTTGTCGACGATGCCCGGGATGTAGGCGAACGCGGTGTTGTCCGCATTGCCGAAGCTGTTGACGAGGAAGTTCGCGGTGGCCGGAACGGTCTGGCCGAGGGGCACACTGTTGTTGTAAGTCCGGCTGGTCACGGCGAACGGCAAGTCCGAGCCGATGATCAGGGAGCCGGTCGCGCCGGACAGGCCGCGATAGCCCTTCATGATGTCTTTGAGCAGGACGGTGGCGTTCGCCGGAACCGTGACCGTGCCATCGACGGTGTCGCTGACCAGTGGATGCACGTTGTCGGTCGTATCGAATCCGGAGTCGATGATGATCAGGTCGATGTCGATCGGCGTCGTCCGGAAATTGCGAATGGCCACATCGGTCATCCACATCGTGCCGTTGGCTCCGGCCACGTGGCCGACCACCGGAATCACGTAAGTGTCGGAGTAATGGTTTGCATACGCGGCCGTGGAGAGCAGCAGCATGCAGGCGAAAGCGAGAATGGATCTCTTGAGCATGAGCGGCTCCTAGTTGTTGTGCGGGCGGCTCTCGAAGCCCTGGTTCGGCAGCGGAGCATAGGGGAAGGTGGAGAGGAAGGCTTTGTCGTTGGCATCGACGCCATCGGTCAAAGCATTGTTCGGGGACTTATTGAAGCCCGGGACGAGGACGCCGGCGGCAACACGCAGAGTGATGTCCACCACGTCGTCGGCCAGGCGGCGGCCATTGGGGAATCCGCCGTTGTCACCGGCCAGCGCGCCGAGGCGGTTGGGCTGGGCGGTCACCGGAACGGCCACATTGAGGCGAAGCATCTCCGCCGGAATGACATTGGGCGGCTGGTTCGCTCCCGGGAGACCGGTGAGGAAAACCTGCACGAGGTCATTACGCGGGGCCGGCGGAACGCTGATGCCGTAGAGCGCCGTCATCAGTTTCGGCACTTCCGGATCGAGGATGCGATTGCGGAACGTCTCGTTGTCCGTGAAGAGCGGCGCGTCGCCGGAAGGCTGCGACGCATTGAAGATGTCCTTGAACGCCAGCGACAGTACGACTTCATTCACGAGGGGCATTCCCAGGCGGGAGACCTGCGCGGTTCCACCGATGGTCTGGCGGCGATTGGAGCCGGCGCTCAGCACCGTCACACGGGAGCGGCTGGTGGTGGACCACACTCCGATGACGGCATTGGCTGCGGTCGGGGCGGACGGAACTCCGCCGCCGGCGACGAGTTGGGAGATCGGAACCTGAATGGCGATGGTGTGGACGTTGAAGCCCTTCAGACCATCGACTCCCGGTGCGGAAGGGGCCACCGGCGGCACCAGATGCAGCTGCTGCAGAGGACGCAGGGTGAGCAGGTCGACGATGCCGCCGATATCGACGAAGAACGAATCGTCGCGCGGTCCGGCGAACACTTTGCCGCCGTTGCCGGACATGTTGTAGATCGCGGCATTGGCCAGTGAGGCGTAGTCCGGTGTGGACTTCGGACCGATGTTGGCCGGCGCGACCTGAAAGTCGGAACCGAGGGTGGTGGAGGTGCCGTTTCCGGCAACACGCGTGACGGTGTAGAACTGGCGGAAGCTCAGGTCGGCGTCGTCGAGCGTGGTGATCGGCCCGAGGTTGTAATGAGAGGTGTTCGGGTTGCGGACGTCGGTGCGGAAACGGAATTGATACGTGATGTCCGCCTTCGCATCGCCATTGTTGTCGATATGAATCTCATACAGACCGGAAGGCGAGAAGTTGTAGAAGTTCGGGCCATTGGACGGTTCCTCGAGAGGAATGAAGTTGGCCAGGATAGTCACGGTATCCTGCGCGTCCGGGCTTCTGAACGCGTAGACGTCCGTGTTGTCCATCGTCGGATCTTCCGTGATGAGCGGCGCCTCCCGATGGGAAGAAGCGAACGCCAATGTGGATACTGCGAGGGTGAGCATGAGGGCCATGAGTCGGATACGTGCCATGAGTTCTCCTTGTGATCGAGAGCGCATGGGGGTGCAGGCGAACGACCAGCACGGCCATCCTTGTGTAGGAAAAGATCGGTGTAGGGAAACACCCACTTCGACGCGGCATCGCTCCTGCTATGAATCCGGTATGGCAACACTGCTGGATCGGCAACTCCGCGGGATTCTGGAGGCCGCCTCTGACGGAATTCTCGTGGAGGAAGGGGAACGGATCGCGTATCTCAATCCTGCTTACGCCCGCATGCTCGGCTACCCCAGTACGACCGACCTCTACAGCGCCACCATTCGCGACATCGCGGATCCCGAGGATTTCGAGAGACTGCTTTGGTTCGGCCGATGCCGGCGCGAGGGAAAGCCTGCACCAGATCGCTACACATTTCACGCGCGCGGCCGCAATCGGCAGCAAGTGACCTTCGATGCGACCATCTCGCAGACCCGCCTGGACGGACACCTCCTCATCACGACCATCGTTCGCGAGCTCATCGAGAGTCGGGGCGAAAAGCCGCTGGAGGAAGAAGTGCCGGGTCTGAAGCGTCTCTCGGTCCGCGAGGCAGAGGTGCTTCGTCACGTGTTGGCCGGTCTTCGCTCGAAAGAGATTGCCAACCTCCTCAACGTCTCGGAGAAGACCATCGCCACCCACCGCTGTCGTGCGTTCCGCAAGCTCTCGGTGCGGAACGACCGCGACCTGTTCAGGGTTGCGGCCGAGCACGGCGCGATCTGACGCGGTTTCTGTAGAATCGCCGCGGTGTCCGACTTTGTCATCTCCCTGGAGAACGTCTCCAAGAGCTACCGCCTGTGGGGCAGAGGCTCGCAGTTCGCCACGCTCAAGAGCGCGTTGCTCAAGCGCGATCTGGCCATGGCGCCGGAGGCGTCGGTCCTGGCGCTGCGCAACCTTACGTTTTCCGTCGAGCGAGGGGAGGCCTTCGGGATCATCGGCCGCAATGGCTCGGGGAAGTCGACCCTTCTCAAGCTGATCTCGGGCATCCTCAAGCCAACCATCGGCAGTCTCCAGGTGCACGGGCGCATCGCCGCCCTCATCGAGCTCGGCGCGGGCTTTCACCCGGAGATCACGGGCCGGGAGAACATCTACATCAACGGGATCATGCTCGGTCTGACGCGCCGCGAGATCGAGCAGCGCTTCGATCGGATCGTGGAGTTCTCCGGCATCAGCGACTTCCTCGATCAGCCGGTCAAGACCTACTCGTCCGGCATGTATGTGCGCCTCGGCTTCGCCGTGGCGGTCCACGTCGACCCCGACGTCCTGATCATCGACGAAGTGCTCTCCGTCGGCGACGAGGAGTTCTCTGCCCGTTGCGTGGCCAAGATTCAGGAGATGAAGTATCGCGGCGTCACGCTCATCTTCGTGACCCACCAGCTCGATCAGGTGCGCGCGCTCTGCGACCGCGCGTTGTGGCTCGATCACGGACAGCTCGAGGCCATCGGCGATCCGATGCGTGTGGTCGACGCCTATCTCCAGGAGGTGAGCGGCGGTACGGGCGCCGGGCCCAGTCTCCAGCACAGCGAGCCGGAGCCTGAGCCGGAAGCGAAGGCGGAGGACGCATCCCCGCCACCACAAAAGTCCGAGACCGACGAAGAGCGTTGGGGCTCCGGAGAGATCCTGATCCGCCGTGTCGCACTCACCGATCACGAAGGCCGTGAGCTGGTGGCGCTCGGCGCCGGAACACCGGTCATTTTCGACCTCGACGTGGAGTCGCGGAAGCCGCAGGAGGATTTCGTCTTCGGTCTCGGGATCTACCACGCCGACGGAACCTGCGTGTACGGGACGAACACGGCCGTCGAGGGCTACGCGGCGCAGCACATCGAAGGGACCGTGCGCGTCCGCTTCGTCATCGCTTCACTGGACCTCGTCGCCGGAACGTATCGCATCGACGTGGCCGTGCACACCAACAACGGCCGGGCCTACGACTACAGGCGCAACGTGCTGCGGGTGGTCGTCGGCTCACGTGTCCACGATGTCGGGGTCTACCGCCCGCAGCACGAGTGGCGGTTCGACGGTGGGGTGACGTTCAAGACCGTGGACACGCAGCAACAGAACGTTCCCGCCGCCATCGCGGACGCCATCCGCGAAGTCGAAGGCGAATCACACGCCTCCCCGCCCCGCAAGCGAAAGCGGTGAAGATAGTGCAAGCGCGTCGCGCTTGC
>JBDTOZ010000882.1:0-1840 GCA_039932995.1 Acidobacteriota bacterium
GCGAGACGCCGGCGTTCCTTGGGTTGCGGGCGCAGTCCGCGCTGTGAGACTGTGACGAGTCCTCGAGTCGTCGAGTGGTCGGTGCGTCCTCATCGAGCCTTGAAGGAGTCTCATAGGTTCATAGGCTCACAGTCTCATAGAGGCTCGTTCGGCGAACCCTATGAGACTGTGAGACTCGACGACTCGAAGACCCGACGACTCGACGACTCGACGACTCGACGACGAGAAGACTCGACGTCCCGCCAACCGTCAACCATCACCAGCTAAGATGCCCAAGTGCTCGACGTCACGCTCCGCGACCTCAGCTTCAGCTACGGATCCGGCTTCTCGCTGAACGGGATCACGCACCCGTTTGCGGGGAGCACGCACACGGCGCTGGTGGGACCGCCGGCGTGCGGGGCTTCGACCCTGCTGGCCCTGATCGCCGGCACTCTGCGTCCTCGATCCGGCGATGTGATCCTCGGCCAGCGGCGGGTGAACGACGTCAACCCCGCCCGCCGTCCACTGCTCTATTGCACTTCCAGGCCCGACTTTCCGTTGCGCTGGAGCGTACGGCACGCTCTGGTGGCCGCGGTGCGCTCGCGGAAGCTCGATCGCCAGGACCGCCATCATGAGTACGACCTGGCCACGGAAAAATGGGAGCTCGGTTCCCTGCTCGAGCGACGGGCAGCCACGCTCTCCACTACCGAGCTGGCGCGCCTGCGTTGCGCACGCATCGAGCTCTTACGCCCGGCCGTCCTCCTAGCCGACCGCTTTCTCGAAGGCGTGAACGCGACCATCCATGGGAACCTGGCCGACCAGTTCCACCGCACCCTGCGTGTACACGGCACGACGGTGATCACCGCCCCGGCCGCGCGCGAGGAGCTGGCCACGACCGACGTGCTGGTCGTGCTCCACGACGGCCGGATCGTGCAGAGCGGACCGGCGGCCGGCCTCTTCGCCCATCCGGCAGACGAAGCCGCCGCGGTGGCGACAGGCGATGCCGACGCCATTCCCATCACCATCCGCGGCACCTCCGTCGAGTCGGTGATCGGATCGTGGCAGGTCGAGGTCCCTCCGTTCCAGGGAGACGGCATCGCCCTGGTGCGGCCGTCGGACTTTGCCCCCGCGCGGAAGGGCGAGGAATCGGACGTCATCTTCGGAGTGGAGGAGGCGGGATTTTCGGGGGGCCGCTGGATGGCCCGAGGAGTGCTCAGCGGCGGGGTGACGCTGCGGGTGGAACTCCCCTCCGGCCTGGACGTCCACAAGGGCCGCCTGCTCGCCTTGCGCTATGACCCGGCGCGGTTCACACTGCTGGCACGCGCACGCGAGCCGCTGCAGACGTCGGTCCCGACGGATGTCGTCCCTCCCATGCGCGAGACTCGGTGAAGGCGGGCGCGGCACTTGCAGTGCCCGGTTCGGAAATCGCTTGTGAGTGGGAGTGCCCGCAATTGATTCGAGCCCGTAGAACGCCGTCCCAGTTACGCAAGCTCCTGGTCATCGACGATGACGAGAAGCTCGTCGGGTATTACCGCGAGCTCCTCACTCCTTACGGGTTCGAGGTCCTGGTGGCATTGAACGGCGAAGAGGCCATGCCCCTGGTGGAGACTCATCCCGACATCCAGCTGGTCATCCTCGATCTCTCCATGCCCCGCATGGACGGGCGGCAGTGGCTGCGCTGGTTCCGCGGGAAACGGTCCGACTCCCCGGTGATCATCATCAGCGGCTACAAGCTCGATGAGGCCGACGCCGACCTGCAGCCGTCGGTAGTGTTGGAGAAGCCGTTCCACGTCGCCGAGTTGCTGGACATGGTGGGATTGTTCTGCGGCCTGGGAACGCCGATCGGGCGATCGTCTTAGGT
>JBDTOZ010000883.1:0-8971 GCA_039932995.1 Acidobacteriota bacterium
GTGAGGGGCCGCGGGCATCCTGCCCGCGGTGGACTCTGTTCTAGAACCGTCCCTGTCGGGAAGAGCGCTCAGACCACCGCGCCGACGAGATCGTATGGATGCGCGTCCGTGATCTCCACCCGCGCGAACGCGGGGAGCGCGGACGGAAGAAGGTCGATGCCGTCGTTGATGAGGAGGCGGCCGTCGATCTCCGGGGCCTGGCCGATGATGCGGCCTTCCAGCAGGTGCTCGGTCTCTTCGCAGACGCCGGTGATCAGGGCCTCGTAAGTCTGTCCCACACGCATCTCATTGCGCGACAGCGCGATCTTCTGCTGAAGCTCCATCAGCTTGGCCCGGCGCCGTTCGGCGGTCTTGCGCGTGGGGAGGTCCGGCATGCGTGCCGAGAGCGTGGCGTCTTCGGCCGAGTAGACGAACGCTCCCATGTTGTCGAACTGCGCCCACTCCACGAATTCGTGCAGCTCGCCGAAGTCTTTCGGCGTCTCGCCCGGGTGCCCGGTGATGAAGGTCGTGCGCAGGGTCAGGTCCGGCACGAGCTCGCGCATGCGCGTGACCATGTCCCGGTACTCCTTCGGGGAGCCCGGACGACGCATCTTCGTGAGCACGTTCGCGGAGACATGCTGCAGCGGGATGTCGACATACGACGCGAACCGCGACTCGCGACCCATGAGCTCGAAGAGCGTCCAGTCGATGGAGCCCGGGTAGGCGTAGAGGAAACGGATCCAGCGGAAGTCGGTCTCGGCGAGCAGGGTCTCCACGAGCTTCGTGAGACCGTGCTGCATGCCCAGGTCCTCGCCGTAGCGGGTGGTGTCCTGGGCCACGAGATTCAGTTCCTTCACGCCGGCCTGCTGCAGCGACTGCGCTTCCCGCAGGAGCGAGTCGATGGCCCGCGACCGGAACTTGCCGCGCATCTGCGGGATCGCGCAGAACGTGCAGGGGTTCGAGCAGCCTTCGCTCACCTTCAAATACGCGTGGGCGGTGCCCTGCGTGAGCACGCGCGGAAGGTCTTCGTACAGGCGCTTGGACATCTTGCGCCGTACGGGCGCCAGATCCTCGCCGATCTCTCCCGAGACGGCTTCGGTGATGCTCTCCAGGTGATCGAGGCCGACGAAGGCGTCGATCTCCGGAATCGATTCCTGGAGGTCGGTCCGGTACTTCTGGACCATGCAGCCGGTGACGATCAGACGCTCCAGCCCCTGGCCCTTGCGGGCCGCCACTTCCAGGATCGTGTCGATCGACTCCTGCTTGGCCGCGTCGATGAAGCCGCAGGTGTTCACGATGACCACGTCCGCTTCCTCGAGATCGTGCGTGAGCTCGACCGCGGAATCGGCCTGCAACTGCCCCAGCATGATCTCGGCATCGACGAGATTCTTCGGGCAGCCGAGGGAGATCATTCCCACCTTACGGACTTTTTCGGGAGTCGGAGCAACAGTCATCGAGGCCGTCCAACAGGGGTTGCCGGTCTCTTGTTCCTGGTGGCCGCCGCCCCGCCGCGCTCACCACGAGCAACCAGCAACGAGCAACAACCGGGCATCACTTAAAGACCGCGCTGGCCCTCTCGTCCGCTGCAATCTTGGCGAACGCGTCATTCAGTGCAGGAAGCGAAGCCAGCCCCACCACGTGCGTCTGCATCGTGTAGCGGCGCTTGTAGCGCAATACGCCCTTTTCGAAAGCCGAGCTGCTCGCATACTGCACCATCGGATTCGAGACCGTGACCGGCTTCGGCAGCTCATCGAGCATCATGCCCGGCGGCAGCACGATCTCGACGTCGTCGGTATGCAGCGACGGACCCTCGGTCACGTAATCGAGCTTGCGCTCGGCCATCACGATCGTCTTCTCGGCCTTCGTGCCCACCACGCGCGGGCGGATCAGGATCATGCTGGCCACCCGCGTTGCGTAGCCGGGAGCGGAGAGCTCGTACTTGATCACCAGGTCCGCATCCGGGTCGTCCAGGTTCTCGATGGTCACCCCGCTCGCCGTCTGCCGCGCCAGGTGGCTGGCCAGCGATTCGTCGATGAGATGGATCCGCTCCGCCCCGCTCATCGACTGCAGCGCGCCGCGCATCACGGACGCCAGACCTCCGGTGCGGACCTCCTGAATCGCGCCGTGCAACGTGCCGTCCGGATCCAGCGTCAACCGGGCCACGCGCCGGAGCTCGCTGGCCTCGGGCTTCTGCGCCGGCAGCTCGATCAGTTCTCCCCCATCGGGCGTCACCAACAGGCCGCGGCTGGCCTGCAGATACGACGGCAGATGCCCGAAGGGTGTGTTCGAACTGGTTGGATCGAAGAGGAGCAGCGTGCCGAGCTTCGGGTGCTCCACGACCGCGTGCAGTCCCTTGGCGGACTCCTTCGAAATGCGAATGGCCGTGATCACGTGATTGAACGAGCTCACCGAGGCGAAGGCCGGCTCGACCATTCCTCGCGTGGTGCTCACGATCACGTAGTAGGACTCCACGCCGATCGATTGAAGCATCGACTTGAGCAGCGTCGCTTTGTCCTTGCAGTCGCCGTAGCGGTTCGTGAAAACTTCACCCGCAGCGTGCGGCTGATAGCCGCCGATCCCGATCTCCACCGCCACGTAACGGATGTCCCGTTGTGCGAAACGCGCCAATGCACGGATCGGATCGGAACCTGCCGCCAGCGTGCGGGTCGCGGTCTGCATGGGCGGCGTGGCTGCCAGGCGCGAGCTCGCCAATCCGCCGTACCAGGTGGCCACGTCCTTCCAGGACCGCGCCGCGGTTCCTCCGGGCGCGATCCAATGCACGCCCAGCCGTCCGCCCACCGATGCGGCCTCCGGCATGCGCGGCTCATCCGGAATGGCCGGGATGTCGGTGAGCAGCCACACAGGCCCGGCCCGCTCGGACACGGGAGTCGCATGGATCCACTGCGCCTCGTGCGTCCATCCCTCGGGAAGCCTGGCTTCGAGCCGGGTACTGAGCACCGGAATCGACTCCTGGAATCGCCAGATCGTCGAGGCCTCATAGGGCTTCTCGCGCAACTCGTATTCGTAGGCGATGATCCCGCCGACCTCGGAAGGGAGGTCGAGCACCTTCACGCGCGCGTCTGTATAGACCTCGTAATCGCCGGCCGACATCTCCGCCGCCGCGCGGCCACGCAGCGCCTGAATCTTGCCGCCCGGCGCGATGCTCCAGCCCCGAAGCCCACGCAGGCGGGTGTTGTCGTCGTACGACGCCGCACCGTAGGCATGCTGCCGCCCCGCGGGAGTGAGCACCTTCACCGCGCGCCGATACTGCGTGGTGACCTCACCGGACGGAGCCACGCTCAGCACGGTCTCGTCGGTGAGGACCACCGCCGACGTGGACGCCGGTTGAGGAGGGACGGTGATCTTGCTCAAGGCCGCTACCCAGGGCGGCTCCGCCGCGCGCAGCACGGAGGCCGCACAACAGAAGAGCAGAATGCCCGAGAGGCGCGCGCCCGTGTTTCTCACGGCTTCTCCACCAGCACGAGCGGAGTCTGATCAACCGAGGTGACCCGGCTGTAGTAGGTCCGGAGAGCCTCGTAGAACTTTGGATCGATGCCCAGGGCGTCCACGACCATCACGCGCTTGAAGGTGATCTCGTTCCCGCTCTGGCGGCTTTCGTTTTCGTAAGTGAGGGGACCCACGTTCAGCTTCACCGGTGCGGGCAGGGCCGCCGGAGCCATTGTCGGAGTGAGGGTCAGCTTCACCTCGTCTTCCTCGCGGCGAGGGAAGGGAAAGTAGACGTGATGAACCCGCGTGGCCGGCGCGAAAGGATTCTTCGCGGTGGCCTCGAACACCGAGAGCGGCACCAGCGTGCGGCTGCCGGCACTGGAGACCGCATTGGCCAGCACCACGTCGAACTTCGCCACCACCGGCTCGTCGTGGGCGGCGGCTCCGGTGAGCTTGGTCAGCTTGACCGTGGAGCCGTCCGGGAACCACGTTTTGGCTTCGTCCTCGAAGGCTTTGGCTCTGGCCGCGTCGTCATCCCCCCACGACCGCAGCCGGCGACGCAACGCTTCCTGACCATGGAAGGTCACGGTCACCGAGCCTTCGAGAGTCTCGCCGTTCAGCCGCAGATCCGCCACACGCTGGGTGCGGGCATCCTCGGGCCTGAGGTTCTGAAGCATCACGAGCTGCGAGGGCTCACCCCGCCGGGCCAGAACGTACGCGGACGTTGCGGTCTTTTCCCACGACTGCACGCCGAACGGCGCGGAGGGAGTTCCGGGATCGAGGTAAGTTGCCTTCCCCTCCACCGTGACCGAGGCAAGCTCGCTCGACATCTGCTCGGCGTCGGGAATCTCCTTGCTGAAGTGGATGCGATCCCGAGGAGCGACACGAACGACGCTCGCATCCAGACCGGCGGCACGCGCCATGGCCACGAAGGCCCGCACGATCTCATCGCGGTATCCTTCCCCTTTGGCCCACACTTCGGCAGCGTTCTTCTTCTCCTTGGCCGTCGATTGGTTCTCGTAGCTGAGGTTCTTGAGGCCCTGGGCCTTTGCGTAGACGTTGCGCAAAGTCTCCATGGCGTCCTTGCCGGTCATCGCCTTTGCGTCTTGTGTCAGGGCTCCGGGATTGCCGATGAACCCGTCTACAGCCTTGCTCCACCTCGCGGTTTGAGCGGCCCAGAACTGATCGCCTTTGACCGCGTCGTTGGTGTAATAGAAGTTCACTCGCGAGGTGAGCCACTCCTCCGGCGGAGCGAGCTCCTCGGCCGTGTACACCGGGACGTTGGTCAGCTCCAATTCATAGTGGTCGCGCTTGAAGACGGGAAGGCTCCCGTCGGGAAGATTGAAGTACGTGAAATAGCTCGAGTACTCACCACGGGTGTTGTACGGCTTGAGAGAGAGCTTCGCGCGCAACACGGGGATCTCGCGCTGAATCGTCCAAAGCGTGTTGATGAGCAGGTTCTCGCTCCACTCACGCTGGTAGCGATACTCGAGAATGCTGCCCGATTGCACTCCCGCCAGACTGAAGGTCTTGGCGCGCAGACGAATGCCGCCGGCACGGTAGAGGACCTTGTCGTAGATCTTGCCGTCGAAGGGAACGATCGTTCCATCAGGCTGGATGGTGCGCGCGCTGACCCCGGTGATCCGGCCGTTGACCGGATAGCCGCTCACATACGGCACCTCGACGTCGGCGTACTTTTTCCCCTCGTCGGAAAAAATCTTGACGCGGTAGTACTCGGCCGAGAAGGAATCGGCATCGTCATCCACTTCCACCCAATCCAGAATCGCGGCGGACGCCCCCGGGGCATAGTCGACGCCCTTCATCTCCCGTTCGGCTGCCGTGGCCGGACGAAAATCCTGCTGCTTGGAGAAACCGGCGAGAAGAGGTGTGGCCGTGGCTACACTGAGAGTTGCTGCGAGAAACAGTCTGCGCATGAGGGGCTTTCCGATCGGAGTGGGATCTGTGGTGTGGGGCGCAGTATGGAGGGAAGGTCGCCAAGGTTCAAGATGCCGCGTTCCGTGTGCTCATGGATGAGCTTGTCCGCCTGATCCGTATCGCGCAGCAATCGCCAACCCCACACGTCCCCAGGAACACCGCGAGTCCTCGCGTCGGCGCTCCACTGTGGAGTCTCCGACGACAGGGCAACGGCTACTTCAGCTCGCGCTCGAATAATCGCAGGATCCTCTTGTACTCATCGGCCCAACTGGTGGGCTCGACGAAGCTGTGATCCTCCAACGGATAGCCGGCCAGCTCCCAATTCTCCTTGCGCAGCTCGATCAGACGCTGAGCCAGACGCACGGAGTCCTGATAGTGCACGTTGACGTCGATGACGCCATGGCAGATCAGCAGCGCGCCCTTCAACCCCTCGGCGAAGTAGATCGGCGAGGATTGCCGGTAAGCCTCCGGATCTTTCGCGGGCGTGTTGAGGATGTTGGACGTGTACCCGTCGTTGTAATGGGCCCAGTCCGTCACGGGCCGGAGCGCGGCGCCTGCGGCGAACACGTCCGTGGTAGTGAACAGGGCCATCAAGGTGATGAAGCCGCCATAGCTCCCGCCATAGATGCCGATGCGTTTGGAGTCGACTCTGTGCTGGCTCACGAGCCACTTCGCGGCATCGACATGGTCCTCGAGGTCCACCCCTCCCATGTGCCGGTAGATGGCCGTCCGCCAGTCGCGTCCATAACCGGCGGAGGCGCGATAGTCGATGTCCAGCACCAGGTACCCACGCTCCATCAGGAGGTGATGGAACATGTACTCGCGAAAATAGCTGGACCAGCCGCGGTGGACGTTCTGCAGGTAGCCGGCCCCGTGGACGAAGATCACGGCCGGCCCGCCATTCCAGTGTTCCGGCTCGTACAGATGTCCGGGCACCTTCGCCCCGTCGCGAGCGGGCACGTCGACAATGGGCACGTCGCGCCACGGATAGGTGGCAAACTCCGGCGCCGGCGACGTCGTGACCCGTGTCCCACCCACGTACAGCTCATCCGGCTTGTTCGTATACGAGTACACGTCCGCGAGCGTGGTGCCGTCGGGGGAGAGCAGCGCATCGTGCCACCCGGGCTGCGTCGTGAGCTTCACCATCGCGCCGCCCGCGAAAGGCAAACGGTAGAGGTGTTTCTCATAGACGGAGTCTTTTCCTGCGGTGAGCAGGAAGCTCTTGCGATCCTCGGCGATCCACGCCTTTTCCACTTCCCACTTGCCGCTCGTCAGCGCGCGCACCCCGCCGCCCGCGAAATCGACGGTGTGGAGATGCATCCAGCCGCTCTTTTCGGAGAGGAAGAAAACCGTCTTCGTCTCGGGGACGAAGCCGAGCGATTCGCCGGTGAACCACTGCACCCAGGCATCGTCGTGCTCGTGAAAGAGCACGCGGGTGCTGGCGGTGGTGGGATCGAACGCGAGCAGCCACCAATCCTTGTTGTCGGCCGCGCGCACCGGAAGAACCGCGGCTGAACCGTCGTCGGACCAGAGCAACCTCTCGATCTCCACCTCGCGCTCGGCGGCCTCTTTGGTGGCCACGACTTCCGTCTTTTCCGCCGAAGCCTCGACCTTCTTCGCCGTGACGGACTCGGTGGTATCCGTTTCCGTCTTCGCGGGCGGAGCGGCTTGCTTCAGTCCGCTCTGGAGCCACTGCACCTTGCCATCCACGGTGGAGACGCTGGCCATGCGCGTGGCCGGCTCGGCGTCGCCGACCTTTCTCCGCGCCGGGAGGTCGGTGGTGTAACCGCTCTCGGTGACGTAGCTCGGAACCACCGCCCGCTTCCCTTCACTGGCCTCGACGGTGGTGAAGACGATCACGTACTTTTCATCGGGCGTGAGCTGCAGGTCGACCACCGACTCGCCTGTCTTGAGCTTCAGCGGCGCCAGACCGATCTCCTGCTTTCGTTCGGCCTCGTCCTCTTTCCGCTCCGCAACGCGGCGGGCCAGCACGTCGCTCAGCTTGGTGGCCTCCGCCGCCACCCACTTCTGTCCCGCGGTGCGGTCCTTGTTCTCCTCCTCGAACAGAGTGACGTTCGCGCCCTTGTCCGTGGCCGCGGCAATGTTCGTCATCTGGAGCATCGAACCGTCCACGAGGGAGAGGACGAATAGATTGTTGCCCCGGCGGAAAGCCACACGCTTTTCGTCGCGCGTGAATCGAGGATCCGACTCCGCGTCGGTGGAGCGGGTCAACGCGCGCCGCTTCCTGGCCGCGCTGTCGTAGAGAAACACGTCGCCGTCGTCCGTGAACACCGCCCGCTTGCGGTCGCGTGTGAACGAGCCCCGCGAAGGAGGCGCGTTCTCCCCTTCCTCCTTCGACAGTTTGCGAAGGCCTTTGCCGTCGCGGCCCACCGCATACGTCTCGAAATCTTCTTCCACCGGATCGGTGCACTGCTTCCACTCGAAGTACACCGCCTGGCTGTCGCGCGACCAGCGGACGTTCTTCGGGGCATAGCCGGAAAGCCCCGGCCCGCGCATGATCGTGTCGACCGAAAGCTCCAGCCGGCCTTGCGCGTAAAGAGAGAAAGAGAGGAGAAGGGCGGCGGAGATGGCAATCCGTCTCATGTGCTGCGGATCATAGGGGCCCGCGTCCAGCGATGCCAGTGAACGCTTGGTGACGCGCGCGGCGGGCTCACCGCCCCTCCTCGCCTCCACTCCACTTCCACAACGCTTCAGCGGCACCGTGGTGGAGGACGTGTTTGCGCAAGGCGTGGTTCATGACCAGCGACTCCAGGAGGTCCCGTTCGTCCGCGAGATCTGGCGTGGAAAGCTGCGCGCCGGCGGAGAGCGCGACCGCTTCCACGGTTCGGTCGTGAAGTGCGGCGATCGACGCGGAGACCGGCTTGGCGGGGTTGACCTCGTGCGTGATGGCCAGCGCCTCCCCGCGAAGAATGTAGATGCGCGCTCGCTGCCCGCGGAGCCAGTCGATGGCCAGGGCCAGGGTGAGCCGGTGCCAGTTCCGGTGACGGCGGTGGAGCGCGGCGATGTTGCGGTTTCGCTCTCCAGCCGGCTTGTAGACGTTCGGCTGCACTTCCCAGAGCAAAGCCACATTGGCGGCGCTGTCGAACGTACCGGAGGTCTCGCCGATGGAGCCGGGGAGCGTGTGCTGTTGCCCCTGGGCCTGACCAATGGCGAGGGCATCGTCGAGGCTCGTGGCCACGACGTCGAACGAGATCGTCTCCGAGCGACCGCCGAAGTGCGCGTTGCGTCCCAGAAGCGGAACGCCGTCGGGAAGGCTCTCCACGACACGGCGCGCCAGACCGCGGAAATCCCCAAGCGGCACAGCGGCGCCCGAGGCCCGCCCCTCCGCCTCGCGGGGATGCCACAGACTGGGCGTGGGCTTCCCCTCCAGCCACCGCGGATGATTGCGGCGCAGATAGCGCTCGACGACCTGCTCCCGAATGACCAGGGTGTCCTCCGGCCGCATGGACGCCGCGGTCACCCCGTCGGACAGATCCGCGAAAACCTCCAGCACTTCACTCCCGAGCGAGAGGTAGAGATCGTAGAGCGCGGACTTTGTCTCCGCCGCCACGCGGTAAGCCGTCAGGACGGAGTCGATGTGCTCGGGGAA
>JBDTOZ010000884.1:0-13310 GCA_039932995.1 Acidobacteriota bacterium
AATCGAATCTCGTTTTCCCCGGGCCGAGCCCGGGGCCATATTGTTCGACGCGCCTCCGCGCGTCATACGCCCGCTAAATCCACAGGCCCAACATGATCTGCGGATCAATCGCCGGTCGTCCCACTACGCGGGCATCTTGCCGGACGCTCTCACGTCCAATGACCAAACCAAGGTCGAACCGTCAGGCCTCGACGACTCGAAGGCGCGGCCACTCGACGACTGCGCGAACCGGGAGCTGGGCGACCTCTTCGATGAGAGTCTCATCCCCCGAAGTCAGGCCGCCTTTTTTCCGATCAGGCGCAGCCCATGCGCGCGCGCACGCTGAGCCACTCCCGCACGAAGGGCCCGGCCTTCGGCCGTGTGGCCGCGGCGTATTTCCGCGGTGGCCAGAACCAGACGCGCATCGAGCTCGCTCACCAGCACGTGGCTCTTCTCCGCAATGGCCACGGCCTCGGCGGCGCGCTTCGCGGCGGGCGCGACGCGGTCCTGCGCAAGGAGGAGGCGTGCTTCGCTCGCCGCGATGGCGCTGAGCAACCCCAGCGTGTGGCTGCTCTTCG
The DNA here is from genome assembly GCA_039932995.1 of Acidobacteriota bacterium. GTDB lineage: Bacteria > Acidobacteriota > Thermoanaerobaculia > Gp7-AA8 > Gp7-AA8 > QHVT01. The sequence goes on from JBDTOZ010000884.1 coordinate 558, forward strand.
TCAGCTCCCGCGCACGCCGCAGCGCCTGATCGGCATCTCCGGTCCGGCCGCGTGCAAGCAGGATCCGCGCGAGGATCTCCTGCGCGTTCGCCTCTTCTTCGGCGGCATTCTCTTTCGCGAGGACGGCGATCGCTTCACGGGCCTGCACTTCGCCTTCCGCGGGCTTGCCTTCTTCGAGGGCCAGGTTCGCGATCATGGCCTGGCTCTGCGCCACCGTGACCTTGTCCTGGGCCTTGCGGCGCATGGCCATCGCCGTGGCGTGCAACCGATGCGCTTCCGGCAGGTCGTTCTGCCACAGCGCCAGCTCTCCCGTCGCCGCCAGCGTGTACGACTCCTGCAGCGGAATCTCCAGCTTGCGGGCCAGAGCCAGTCCCTCGGCGTACCTCTTCTTCGACGCTTCCAGATCTCCGCGCAGGCGGAGCAGCTCGGCCAGATTGGTCAGGCCCGTGGCCTCGCCCAAAGGGTCGTCGGTCTTGCGCGAGACCTGGATGGCTTCGGCATACAACGCCTCGGCTCCGGTCATATCTCCCTGCAACTGCCGCGCTCCGCCGAGGTTCGAGAGCGTCGGCGCCATGGCCGTGAGAAAGTTGGACTCGCGTTGCACCACCAGCGCCTCCCGCCAGACCTTCTCCGCTCCCTCGATGTTGCCCTTCACGAAGCGGAGGATGCCGATGTTGTTCAGCGTGCGCGACTCGAACGAGCGGCTGCCCACCTGGCGGTGCATCACCAGCGCACGCTCCAGCACGGGCTCGGCGGCATTGAGGTCGCCGCGGTTCCACAGGGACAGTCCCAGGTTGGCGAGAGAGCGCGCCGCGCCGGAACGGTCTCCGCTGTCCTCGTAGATCTTCGCCGCTTCTTCGAGCAACGCCACGGAACGATCGGGGTGCCCGAGATCGCGATGCGCAAAGGCCTGATTCGACTTGGCGCGGGCGATCACGCCGCGCATGCCGGATGCGGCGCCCTTCGCTTCCGCCTGCTCCGCCACGGCCAGCTCTTTCTGGCTCTCGTGCGTGAGGTGATAGGCATCCGCGGCCACGAGGTCGATGCCCGGATCGCCGCGCATCGGCTCAGGAAGCGCGCGAAGTTTCTCCACCGTCGACAGGGCGTCCTTCGCTTTCCCGGCCGACACCTGCACGGCCCCCAGCCGCAGACCGTACGCGAGCTCGTCCGGATAGAACGTCAGCAGCGACCGGTAGATCTCGATGGCCTTGTCGAACTCCTTGTGAAAGACGTTCGCGCGTGCCTCGATGCTCAGACGCTCCTCGCGGCCCAGCTTCGTGGCCAGCCACAGCGCGCGGTCCGCCGCCTCGGTGGCCTGCTTCTCGCTGCCCAGGCTCCAGAGCGCCTCGGCCAGCGCCGCGTGCGACATCGGATAGGACGGCTCCGCCGCGACCGCACGCTCCAGCGAGGCCCGCGCGCCCAGCGCGTCGAAGCGGCGCAGTTTGGTCAGCCCCTCCACGTACGCGCGCGTGGCCTCGGCATTCGCGGGGTGCGACGCGCGCAACCCCGCCCCCGCCTCCGCGGACAATGGCGCGACGCCGAGCTCCTTCCGCAGCCGGCCGCCCGTACGCGACACCAGGGCGAACAGATCGCCCTGCGTGCCGGTCTCCGAGACCGTGCCCAGCGTCTCGCCGGTAGTGGCGTCCTGCATGCGCACGTCGAGCCGCAGCTCCTTCGCATTCCCCTGCGCCACCGTCAGATACGTGCCGGTCAGGACGACATCCGCGGCCAGGCGCTCCCGGATGCGCGGCAAGGCCGTGCGCGCGATCGCATCTCCATCGCGCAAGCCCAGGTCCGCGCGGAGTTGCGCGACGTCGTCATTGGGCACCAGCCGTAATGTCTCCGTGGCCGAAAGCTCATTCGACAGCAGTTCCGCGAACGCGCCGGAGAGCCAGGCGTCCCCGGGCTGCGCCGAAAGATCACGAAATCCAAGCACCGCGACCGCGCGCCGCGGTGTGATCGAGGAAGCGGCGGCGACGGGAGCCGGCGGAGCGGGGGACGGCTTCGCCTCGCGCCGCTGCATCACGAAGGCAAGCGCGATGACGGTCAGCGACACCACCAGCGCGATCCCGGCACCCACCGGCCACCTCCGGTGCGCACCAGGCGGCTTCACCTGCGCCGGCATCGGCGCGGTCGCATCGAGGGCCGCCGCCACTTCTCCGGCAGTGGCGTAACGCTTCGCGGGATCGCGTTCCAGGCAGCGCAGGATGACCGCTTCCCAGCGCCCGTCAAGGTCGGGAGCCCAGCGACGGGGAGAGGGTGCCGGCGTCTGCAGCCTGCTCAAGGCGAGGGAGAGCGGCGTGTTCCCTTCGAAGGGCAGCCGCCCGGTCATCATCTCGAAGAGCACGATGCCGAGGGCGTAGACGTCCGTGGCCGGCGTGAGCGGCCCGTCCTCGAGCTGCTCGGGAGCCATGTAATCGGGCGTGCCGATGAGCGTGCCGGTGTCGGTGAGCCGCGAGGCCTGGCGGTCTCCATCCGCTCCCGTTTCGTGCGCCAGTCCGAAGTCGGTGACCACGGCCCGGGTGGTGTTCCCCGCGGGGACCAGCATCACGTTCGCGCTCTTGAAATCGCGGTGCACGATGGAGGCAGCGTGCGCGGCGTCGAGCCCCGCGGCCATCTGCCTGGCGATCGGCAACGCTTCGGCGATGGACATGCGGCCGCCCTCGCGCAGCCGTGCGCTCAGCGTCCGTCCATGCAGCAGCTCCATGGAGACGAAGGAAAGCTTGCGCTCGGCATCGCGGGCCACATCGTAGATGCGGCAGACGTTGGGATGCGTGACCCGCCTGGCCAGTTGGATCTCACGGCGAAAACGCGCCAGCACCCGCGGGCTCCACGCAAATCCCGGACGGATGATCTTGAGGGCCACGGATTCGCGCAGCTCGTCATCCTCGGCCTCGTAGACCTCACCCATCCCGCCGGACCCGAGGAGCCGCACGATCCGGTAACGGCCGGCCACCACGTCATCCACGGCGAAGCCGCGCAGAGGCTTGCGCTCCAGAAAGTCGCCGGCCAGCGCATCCGACGCCAGGAGCGAGACCACTTCCTCCCGCATGTCTGCATCGCCGTCGCAGGCCTCGTCGAGGAAGCGCTCCCGCTCTTCGGACGGCAGCTCGCTCGCGGAGTGAAAGAGCGCGCGCACGCGCTCCCAATACGCATCGGGTGATGCCTCGACCGAACCCCCGTCTTCGCTCACTGCACCTCCCGCAAGACTGGTTCCTCGTTCATCGCCCGGCGAAGCCAGGCTCTGGCCAGAGTCCACTCGCGCTTGACCGTGGCCGGCGAGATCCGCAAGGCCTCGGCCGTCTCCTCGATGGTCATGCCTGAAAAGTAGCGAAGCTCGACGATGCGGCCCTGTTGCGGAAAGATCGCTTCCAGCCGGGTCAGCGCGTCGTCGAGGAGGATCACGTCGATGCGGTCGTTCACGTCCGCCACCATCGTGCCGTCGAGCGTGACCCGCTGCAGGCCGCCGCCTCGCTTCTCCGACTGCCGGCGACGCGCGTGATCGACCAGGATGTTGCGCATGATCTGCGCCGCGACGCCAAAGAAGTGCGCGCGATCGCGCCAGCTCACCTGCCGCTGATCGACGAGGCGCAGATAGAGCTCATTGACCAGCGCGCTGGGCTCGAGGGAGTGATCGGGACGTTCACGGCGAAGGTGGCCCCGTGCAATGTCATGCAGCGAGGTCTGCACCAGCGGCAGCAGCCGGTCCAGCGCCGTCCGCTCCCCCCTGCTCCAGTCGAGCAGCAATTCCGTCACCCCGGCGTTGGACATGGGACCCACGCGAATCTTAGCAGTGGTTGGGTTTCGCCGGGCTGCGCCCGTTCAACCGATCTGTTCCTTCCTTTCGAGATCGAAATGAAGGGAGCCGATCACTTTCGGTTGCGAGCGCAGTCCGCGCTGTACCTCTGCGGTGAATCCCCCGGACGAACACCCAAAGAAACAATGAGCCACTTTCGCCGACTTCTGCGCGACGTAGACGGCGCCTTTCTGGAGAGAGGCGACTTCCCCGCGGAGAACGACACCGAATGATGAGCCGTCTTGCAACCCTTGCCCTTCTCCTGAGCACGTTCCTGATCCGTCCCGCCCAGGCATCACCCTTCGCCTACATCAGCAACGTGAACGGCGGAACGGTCTCCGTGATCGACACCGCCACCAACACCGTCACGACCACCATCACCGTCGGCAACGGACCCCAGGGTGTGGCTGTGAACCAGGCCGGCACCCGCGTCTACGTGGCCAACGTCACCGACGGCACGGTCTCGGTGATCGACACCGCCACAAACACCGTGATCGCCACGGTGACCGCCGGTGCGTTCCCGAATGGCGTGGCCGTGAGCCCCGCCGGAACGCGCGTCTACGTCTCGAACAACGGCAGCGCCAGCGTCACCGTGATCGACACCGCCACGAACACCGTGGCCGCCACCGTGCCGGTGGGAAACAACCCGCGCGACGTCGCCGTCAATTCGGCCGGCACCTTCGTCTACGTGACCAGCGGACTGGGCATCCTCAACGTCATCAATACCGCCACCAACACGCTCAGCACCACCATCCCCACCGGCACCGCGCCACAGGGCGTGGCCATCAATGCCGCCGGAACGATCGCCTATGTGGCCAACAGCGGCACGGATGACAACCTGCAGGTCATCGACCTGAGCACGAACACCACCGTGACCACGATCCCGGTCGGCACGACTCCGATCGGCGTGGCCCTGAGCCCCGCGGGCACCCGCGTGTATGTCGCGAACATGAACACCAACAACGTCACGGTCATCGACACGACCACGAATACGGTGGTGACCACGGTGACGGTGGGCGGTCAGCCCGGCGGCCTGGCCGTGACGCCGGACGGCGCCTCCACCTACGTGGCGAACTTTCAAACGTCCAACGTCTCGGTGATCGACAACGCCACCAATACCGCGGCCACGACCGTCGCCGTTGGACCCGGTCCGCGCTCGCACGGTCTCTTCATCGGAGGACCCGTAGCCGCCGTGCCGCCGACGATCACCAACGGCCCGCCGCCCGCGACCGGCACGGCCGGCACGCCCTACACATTCACATACACATCCACCGGCGCGCCGGCGTTCACCGTCTCCTCGGGCAGTCTCCCTCCCGGCCTGACCCTCAGCCCCTCCGGCGTCATCACCGGTACGCCCACCACCGCCGGCACCTTCACCGGCACCGTGACCGCCTCCAACGGCACGGCGCCGAACGCCACGCAACCGTTCAGCATCACGATCTCCGTCGTCGTCCGCGCCGAAGTCACCCCCATCCCCACGATCTCCGACTGGGGCGCCCTCCTGCTCCTGGCCTCGCTCCTCGGAATGGCGATGCTGAAGTTGAAGTAAGAGTCGAGAACAGTCAGCCCCTCGATGAGCAGTGTCGCGAGACCGGCATCTCCAGCAAGAAACACAAACCGTCGCCCTCGCGAAGAACCGTCCCCTCTCCCTGCGGCGGCCTCATCGCCGTGGGGAGAGGGACTACCGCCTCGATAGTCGCCGGCACACTCCGCTCTGAGCCTCGATGCCTCTGTGGTGAATCCCCCGGCCCCGCGGAAGCAAGACGACACCGACTACAATCGCGAGATGTCCCGCTTCCCCGCGTGGCACTTTCGCCCCATGGACCTCGGTGAAGTCCACGTCGATCCCGTACACGACGAGTTCTTCAAGGCCCAGGACCTCGCCGACGCACTGGTGCGCGAGTCCATCCAGAACTCGCTCGACGCGCGAGTGCCCCGCAGCCGCTCACCGGTGCGCGTGCGATTCCGGTTCGCGTCGGGACAGCACGCGCTCCACGCCGATGCCGTGCGCGAGTATTTCGACGACCTCGAGCCGCACCTCAACGCGGCCGCGAAGACCATGCACACCATCCTGCCGCGTGCCGGTGAGGCCATGCCCTATCTCCTCATCGAGGACTTCGGCACGCGGGGACTGACCGGCGATCCACACATCGATCCCGAGCTCGAAGCGGGCGAGGAGAAGCGCAACGACTTCTTCTACTTCTGGCGCAACGTGGGCCGCTCCAACAAGGGGGAAGTCGACCGCGGACGCTGGGGTCTGGGCAAGGCCGTCTTCACCGTCGCCTCGCGCATCCGCACCGTCTTCGGCATCACCCGCCGCGTCGACGACGACCGCAAACTCCTTCTCGGGCAATCCGTGCTGAAGACCCACGTGCTGCATGGCCAGCGCGTCTATCCCTACGGTTTCTTCGCCCGCTTCGAGAAGAAGAACGGTCTGCCGCTCCCGATCGAGGACCCGATCCTCCTGGAGCGCTTTGCCGACGACTTCGGCGTCAACCGCGTCGAGCCCGGTCTCTCGCTGGTGGTTCCCTACTTTCGCGACGACGAGCTTTCGCTCGATCGCATCATCCAGTCCGTCGTCGAGCAGTACTTTTACCCGATCCTGCGCGGCGACCTCGTCGTCGAAGTGGTGGAAGGGACCCGCGAGCAACGCATCGCCGCCGACACCATCGACGGCCTCACCGGCGACGATCCGAACGTGGCCCGACTCTGCGAGCTGACTCGCTGGTCGCTCGCGCAGAAGGACGAGACGCGCCTGCTCCTTCCCGAGCGCGATGCCGCCGCGCCGAAGTGGGAGGAGAACGTGCTCGACGCCGGGCATCTGGCGGTCCTTCGCGACCGCTTCGCTGCCGGAGAGCGGCTGGCCTTCCGCGTTCCACTCCTGGTCAAGCGCAAGCGCTCCCGTCCCGCCGCGTCGTCGTTCGACGTCTATCTCGAGCACGACCCCTCCCTGCGCAAGGGCGAGCATCACTTCATCCGCCGCGGCATCACCATCCCCGACGTCCGCGGCGGCGGGGACAAAGCGGCGCGCGCCCTCATCGTCATCGACGACCAAGCCCTCTCCACCTTCCTGGGCGATGCCGAAAATCCCGCGCACTCCGACTGGTCCGAGCGAGCCGACAAGATCCGCACGCACTACGACCACGGCGCCTGGACGCTGCGCTTCGTCAAGAACAGCGCCGCCTTCCTGGCCACATTGCTGGCCAGACCGCCCGTCGGTCGTGAACGTGATTTTCTCAGCGATCTCTTCTCCATCGAAATGCCGGAGGAGTCGCACGAAGAGCGCTCCTTCACGCGCGTCCCCATTCACGCACCGGCCGGAGCCTCAGGCGCCGGCACCGGCTCCGAAAGGGCCTCGGGGTCCGGCGGCGGCGTGACCATTGCCCGCATCGCCGGCGGTTTCACGATCAAGGCCTCCGACGCGAAACTCGTCGGCCGCCCCTTGCGCGGCGAAGTGGCCTACCGCGTCCGCGCCGGCAATCCGTTCCGCAAACACAGCCCCTTCGACTTCGACCTCATCTCCTCGGGCACGATCACGATGCAGGCCGAGGGGGCAGGCGTACGCGCCACCGCCGTCAACGCCTTCGAGCTCGTCCCCGAAACCGCGAAGTTTCAACTCTCCATGAAAGGATTCGATCCGCGCCGCGACCTGGTCGTGCGCGTGGTGGCTTCGGAACTTCCCTGAAGGACGAACGGCTTTTCATCACGAGAGGCGGGTTCCCGTTGCGGCGAGGGAAGTATCCTGCTATATGTGCATACAACGAGAACGGCCGATGCCCCAACTGCACCTCTACGTTCCTGACGAAGTCGCCGCGACGGCCAAGGCTCGGGCCAAGGCTGCCGGGAAATCGCTCTCTTCCTACCTGGCCGATCTCGTGGTCAACGAGGTTGCCGGGGATTGGCCGGATGGGTTCTTCGAGACGGTCGTAGGGGGATGGAAGGGCGAGCCCATCGAGCGCCCGAAACAGGGACGTGCTGAGCGCCGCGACCGGCTCTAGCGATGTACCTGCTCGACACGAACGCTTGCATCCGGATTCTCAACGGAAGCTCGCCTCCGCTGACTGAGCACCTTCGAGCCGTTCCCCGTTCACAGGTGCGGCTTTCCTCGGTCGTCAAGGCCGAGTTGCTTTACGGCGCCAGGAAGAGCTCGCGCGTGGCGGAAAACCTGCGCCTGCTCGAGCTGTTCTTCGACACGATCGCGAGCCTGCCGTTCGACGACCGCTGCGCCGAAGAGTATGGCCTGCTCCGCCAGGAGCTCGCTCGGGCGGGAACTCCAATCGGTCCAAACGATCTATTGATCGCGGCCACAGCATGTGCGCACCGCGCCGTCCTCGTCACCCACAATGTTCGTGAGTTCTCACGCGTTGCAGAGTTGAAGATGGTGGATTGGGAGTCATGAAACTGAGGGAGGGTGAACCGTCCCCTCTCGGCACCCGAGAGGAACCATGCTGCGGAAACTGAACTTCACTGAGCGCGCCAAAGTGCCGCGGAGCCAGGTGCGCGTGACGTTGCGGCGCGGCAACGACGGCGTGCTCGTGTTCGATCCGCAGCTCAGGTTCGACGGCGTGGCTGTGGTTCCCAATGCGCGCGTGTTCATCGAGGCCTATTACCGCACCTCCTTCATGCGCTTCGACTGCGGGTCGGTCGAAGCGTTCGCACCGCCCGAGGATCGACGCCTCACGGACATCGAAGGCACGGGCGTGGTCCACTTTCGCGTCAAAGTCGTCGACAACACCGCCAACGACCACCGCATCGTGGCCGTGGCCGACGACATCGTCGTCTCCGTGGAGAAGCCCGAGACCTCCGGCCGCCTGCCGCTCCTGCCGGTCAACTTCAGCGACGCCCTGGGACAACAGGCCTGGCGGGTGGCCTTCGAGGCCAACGGCCCGGTACTCGAGCTCAACAACCGCATCGACGACATCAAGGACGTGGCCAGGAACGACGCCGCCTTCTTCGCCCTGGTCTACCCCGCCGCGGTGCGCCAGATCCTCACGCAGATCCTTCTCGTCGATCAGCAGGACCCGCACGAAGAAGGCGATGAGTGGTGGAACTTCTGGCTGCGCTGGGCCGCGCACTTTTCCGGACCGCTGCCGCGCGACAGTGACGAGGCTCCGTTCTGGATCGACGACGTGGTCGGCGCGTTCAGTCGGGAACAGAACCTCATCGACCGCTGGCGTGCCTCGCGCGGAGAGATCGCGTGACCAAGCTCCGCACGTTGAACGAGCGCGGCATCGCCGAGTTCCGGGGCTATCTCCAGCAGATCCGCGATGGAGCGGAGTTCCGCGCCAGCCCGGCCATCCTCTACCTCGACGACTACAGCTCGCCGATCACGTCGCGAACGGAGGGCCTGCCGCGCACCATCGAGATCGAGCCCCGCCCCTTCGCCAACAAATACGACGCCGGCCAGTCGCTGGCGCAACTTCTCGGCGAGCTCCCCCCGTCCGTGACCTCAGACCCGGGCCTTTGGAGCTGGCTCGCGCTCTACTCCTTCGATCAACTCTCGCCGGTCGACGCCGAGGGCCGGCGCAGACCGCGCGAGGATTACCACTACATCCCCAGCGACGAGAGCGGCTGGCTTCGCGACCGCCATCTCCTGGCCGGCCCGTATAAACTCTTCACCCTTCATCGCCAGTACTCCCGCCTGCTCCTTCACCCACCCGTCCACCAGCACGGCGCCTTCGTCTACGACCTCGGCCACCGCCGCGACCTCATCACCAACCGTGGCCTCATCGAAGCCTTGGACCTCCTCTATTGGGACCCAAGACGCCACCGTCCCAAACGCGGAGCCACCACGACCACCAACCCGGGCAACCTCCGCCGCCTCATCACCGTCGTCCAACAACTCGACTTCAACTACGACCTCTATGGAATGAGGGCGGAGGAGATTCTGACCTTGTTGCCCGCAGAGTTCGATGGGTGGAAGCCGCCTTTGTGGATTGAGGATTGAGGATTGAGGATTGAGGATGTGGGGAATTGAGGATTGGGGATTGAGGATGAGGGACGAAACGGTCCTCAATCCTCAATCCTCAATCCTCAATCCTCAATCCGGTACCTACTGCGCGGTCACGAGGATGTCGTCCAGGCCCACGCCCCAGTCGGAGATGGTGGTGTCGCTGGTGAAGCGGAAGCGGATCTTCAGGTTGGTCTGGCCGACGTAGCCGGTCAGGCTGAGCGAGACCTGCGGGGCCCACGACGGATAGCCGCTGGACTGACCGGAGACGCTGCGCAGTTGCGTCCAGCTCGTGCCACCGTTGGTGGAGATCTCCACGCGCCAGAAGTCGTAGCCGGACTCGGTCTTGTACTTGTCGTAGAAGGTCAGCGTCGATGAGGTCTTGCCGGCCAGGCTGAACGTGGGCGAGACCACGCTCCAGTCGGCGCCGTCGAGGTAGGTCGTGTAGCCGACGTTGGTCTTGAAGCGCTTCGTGCCCGAGTGCACATCGGTGGTGGTCTCGATGGACCAGCCCGAGCCGGTGTTCTTCGTGAGCGTCCAGCCGGTGGCGCCGCTCTCCGCACCTTCGCTGAGAATGGTCACCGGGCCGCCCGACACAGTGGTGAACGTGCGCGTCACCGAGGTCGGTCCGCTGCCGCAGGCGTTCTTGGCCACGACGCGCCACGAGTAGGTCGCGCCCGCGGTCAGACCGCTGGCCACCGCCGACGTGGAGACGGTGTTGGTGTAGAGGGTGGGAGTGCCGATGCCGAGGTAGAGGTCATAGGAGGTCGCGCCGCTGACCGCTCCCCAGGAGAGCGTCGGCGACGTGGCCACGCCGGTCGCGCCATTCGCGGGAGAAGTCAGTCCGGGCGTGTTGGGGATGGTGCAGCCGGAGGCGGTGGTGAAGCTGTTGGTGGCGGAGGTCGGTCCACTCCCACACGAGTTCTTGGCCACCACGCGCCACGAGTACGCCGCACCCGCGGTCAGTCCGCTGGCGGCCGCGGAGGTCGAGGTCGTGTTGGTGTAGAAGGCCGGCGTGCCGGTGCCGAGGTAGACGTCGTACGACGTCGCGCCGCTGACGGCCGACCACGAAAGAGTGGGAGAGGTCGAGACGCCCGTGGCTCCGTTGGCGGGCGAAGTGAGCGACGGCGTCGCAGGGAGCGTGCAGCCGGAGCTCCAGGTGATCCACATCGGCGCGGACCAGACGTTGTTGCCGTCGGCCTGCACGGCCAGCACGTAGTAATACCAGGTCTCGCCGGCGGTGTGCGTGGCCAGCGTGGCGTTCAACGTGGAGGTCGCGGTATTGGACGCCACGACCGTCGGTGCGGCGCCGGGCGAGGCCACCGTCCCGGCGCGTCCGCCCCAGATCTCGATCTTCTGCACGCCTTCGCCGGCGGGATCGCTCAGCTTCACGTAGACCGGCACGCTCGCACCGGAGTTGAAGCTGTCGCCCATGATCTGCGCGCCGTCGCCGGTGCGATAGATGAGCTGCGCGTCGCGGTCCTGCTGTGCGCCGAAGTGGCGCGCCCCGTAGGCACCCACGAGCGAGGCCTGATTGAACGTGGTGCTGTTCGGGATCACGGCCACCGTGCGGTTGGGCGTGGAGTTTCCGTAGTTCCAGCAGTGATTGTCCTGATGCGCTTCCGGCGCGATCTTCCAGCCGTAAGACAGCGCCTGATTGAACCGCGCCGTGTAGACCGTGCCACCGGGCGCGAAGGTCGTGGAGGTGCTGAAGGCAGGGCCGGAGATCATCGACAGGCCGCGCATGACCGCGTCGCCGTCCGCGCTGCGCGCGTAGCTCCCGAAGTCGGTGGTCTCCGGATGATTGAACGTCCCATAGGAACCGAGCGTCCCCTGGTTATTCTTCATGGCCGTGTAGAGCATCGGGTAGTTCGATTTGTCGGTCAGCACGTGGTACGGCTCGCCGGTCCAGGACATGAGCTGGGCCTGGTTGTAGACGTTCACGTGGCCGCCGCCGCTGATCACACCCCACTCCATGCCCCACAGTCCGACGAAGGAGCCGGCCACGGTGGCGGTCTGGGCGGCGGTGAAGCCGCTCACGTAGCGGGTCTTGATCTGCTCGGCCGTGCAGGTGGTGCAGGCATCCTGCATGAGGTGGTTGTGCTCGACCACCGCGAGGAAATCGATGCTGCCCGAGGTCTTGGCGTAGTTGAAGGCATCGACCGGCTGCGCGCCGCCGGCGAACCCGTAGTGCCCCGAGCTGCAGGCGCTGACGGGCATGCCGCCGTCGCTCCAGTTCGTGTGCGCGTGGGTGGTGCCGAAGAAGAATTGATAGGGGAAGGCAGGGTCGATGGAGGCGGCCAGGGTCTGCTCACGCAAGCGGTTCGCCGTTGTAAACAACCGGTCATACAGGCCCGCCTGGTCGACCACGACGCGCACCTCGGAACTGCGGGCGATGACGCCGGCCCGCTCGTCCAGCTCGCCGTCCACGAGGCGCGGCGTGAGAAGCGTGTTGGCGCGGAACTGCGCGACCGCTTCGATCGCGTACTCGCCGTCTGCGACGAGCGCTCCGTTCGCATCCCGGCCGTTCCACTCCGCCTTCACCTCGGCCTGCTCGCCAGGCACGAGGAGCGTGGCGCCGCGCCGCACCAGCACGAGCGCGCCCGTGTCGACGGAACGAATCTGGATACGATACGGAACCGCGGCCCGCACGTCCGCGCTGATGTCCTCGAAGACCACCACGATCTGCGTGGCGCTCCGCTCGGGGACCTTGCTGTTGAGGATGTAGGGCTGTGCGCCGGCATAAGCCGCAAACCCGGAGTGACACTCATCGAGGGGCTCCGCCATCAGCGGAACGGACAGACCGAGAAGACAAACCAGGACAATCGCGTGGCGAACCACTGCATTCATGCAGGCCTCCAGCAGGCGGAGTTGAGGTGAACATTTAGACCGCGACATTCGCGACCGGTACAGAGGTACGTCTTTGGGGGAGCGCATAAAATACCAGATGTTCATCCCCTTGGCGAAAGGCTTTTCACCACAGAGGCACAAAGACACAGAGAAATAA
>JBDTOZ010000885.1:0-6228 GCA_039932995.1 Acidobacteriota bacterium
TCTCTTTGGGTCGTCAAGTCGTCAAGTCGTCGAGTCGTCGAGTCGTCGAGTCGTCTAGTCGTCGAGCCTTTTGAGCCTTCGAGCCTTTTGAGCCTTTGAGTCTCACAGTCTCACAGGAGTCTCACAGTCTCATAGGAAACCGCCCAGTCGCGCCTATGAGACTGTGAGCCTATGAGACTGTGAGGCTAGAAGTTGGTCCGAGTCGGCGACAACTCGACGACACGACGACTCGAAGACACGACGACTCGAAGACTCGAAGACACGACGACTCGAGACTCGACGACTCGAAGACACGACGACTCGAAGACTCGACGACAGGGAAGACGGCGACCGTCCCCTCCAGCAGGTCGATCACCGGGCCATCCTTCGGCGTGACCACGATCCGCGTATACGTCCAGCGGCCTCCCTCTTTCGTTCCCACGACGTGAATCGAGGCGGACTGTTTCGGTCCGGAGATGGGGATGCTGAGGTCCGCGGTGCCGCTCTGGTTCTGCGTGTTGATCGATCCGGAGACGAAGAGGCCGGGCTCGATGGGCGTGCCCAGCGCGGCGATGACCCGCGGGTCGTTCCGCGCTCTTTGCAGCGCTTCCTTGTAGGGATCGGAAGAACGCATCGAGCCAAAGACCACGAAGACGATGAACGCCACGAAGGCCACCATTCCGGCCAGGATCACCGCGCAGCCAATGCCCACCCAAACCCAAGGACTGGTCTTGTCAGCCATCGCTCATGGCCGTGACGTGCGCCTCGACGCTCGCCGCCAGCCCCTCCATGTCGTAACCACCTTCGAGGAGCGAGAACACGCGACCGCCGGTGTGCCGCTCCGCGCACTCTACGATTCTACGCGTCAGCTCGCCGTACGCGCCTTCGGTGACGTTCATGCCGCCCAGCGGGTCGCGCCGGTGGGCGTCGAATCCCGCGGAGAGGAGGATGGCCTGGGGTGCGTAGTCGTCGATGGCTCGCACGATCCGCTCTTCCGTGGCTCCGAGGAGCGCCGCATCGCCCTGGCCGGCATGCATCGGAAGGTTGAGCGTGAATCCGCGTCCGGGCCCGATCCCGATCTCGTCCTCCGCCCCCGTGCCGGGATAGAAGGGAAAGCGGTGCGTCGATGCGTAGAAGACATCGTCGCGCTCTTCGAAGAGGTGTTGCGTCCCGTTGCCGTGGTGTACGTCGAAGTCGAAGATGAACACGCGCTCGATGCCCGGCTGCTCACGCAGCCATTCCGCCACGCAGGCGATGGTGTTGAAGAAGCAGAATCCCATCGCCGAGAGACGCTCCGCATGATGGCCCGGAGGACGTGCCACGACGAAGGAGCGACTCTGTGTGCGCTGCATCTCCTCCGCGGCGGTGAGGGACAAGGCCACCGCGGCGCGCGCGGCCTTGAACGTCCCCGAGGACATCGGGTTGTCCATCGAGTGGAAGTAGCGCGCCCCCCGCTCCACCGCCGCTTCGAGCTCGCGTTCGTAATCGGCCGAGTGCACCTTGGCGATGATGCGGTCCGTGTCCGGATGATCCCCGCGATCCTGCACCACGCCCTCACTCGCGCCCGCGCGGCGGACGCCTTCGAGCGCCGCGTCGAGGCGCGCCGCCCGTTCCGGATGATCGAAACCGGTGTCGTGACGGCGGAAGAGGGAGGAGGTGTAGGTGTGCATCTGATTCGGTTGCTGTGTTGCTGTGTTGCTGGTTGCTGGTTGTCTGCGGTGCGCGAGCCGACGTCGAGTCTTCGGGTCGTCAAGTCGTCGAGTCGTCGCTCTTCGATCTGTCTCACAGTACAGTCTCACAGTCTCATAGGAAACCGCCCAGTCGCGCCTATGAGACTGTGAGCCTATGAGACTGTGAGACTAGAAGACGGTCCGACACGGGAACCACTCGACGACCCGACGACCCGACGACTCGACGACTCGACGACGAAAGCCGCCCAGCAACCAGCAACCAGCAACCAGCAACCAGCAACTCGTCCTCTCATGATAGAACTGTGGCGCTTGAAGCGCGCCCTCCAGCTCCTGGTCATCGTGGCGCTGACCGTTTTCTTTCTTTGGCTCTTCCTTCACAAGGCCGACCTCCATGCCGTGGGAACGATCCTGCGGGGGACGGATCTCCGGTTCGTCTTGATCGGGTTCGCAGTCAATGCCGGGGCTTTACTCCTGCGCACGTTCCGGTGGCGCACCATCCTCGACCCTGAAGATCCGCCGCCGTTCTACGCGACGTTCTTCGCCAACACGGTCGGCTACATGCTCTCCACCATCCTGCCCATCCGGGCCTCCGACTTTGCGCGGCCGGCGCTGTTGTCGCGGCGCACGTCCCACCGCTTCTCGGGTGCCCTGGGGACGATTCTCATCGAACGGGTGCTGGACCTGACCAGCATTCTGCTGATGTTCGTGACGTTTGCGGCCCTGCGCTGGAACGAGTTCTCTCACGACCCGGTCACCGTGCGCTGGTTCTACATCGTGCGCGCCGGGGCCATCGCCTCGGCGCTCCTGCTGGTCGCGCTCTGGACCTTCATCGCCGGCGTTCGCTTCTACCGGGACGGGAGCCGGCGCCTGTTCGAGTGGATCGGAAAAGTGCTGCCGCAGCGCATGCACGGCTCGTGGATGCATGTCTTCGACACCTTCACCGAGGGACTGCGGATCACGAGGAATCCGCGCGCTCTGGTGACGATCCTTCTCTGTACGATCGGTACATGGGCCTGCCTGACCTCGCAGTTCTGGCTGGCCACGCTGGCCGTGCATCACCCGCTCCCGTATGACTCCAGCTTTTTCGTGACCGGAGTGACGACCGTCGGCCTGGCCATTCCCACACCGGGAGGCATCGGAGGATTTCACAAGGCCTGTCAGCTCGTGCTGACGCGGTTCTATCGCTTCACGGTCGACGCCTCCGTGGCGGTGGCGGTGCTCTTCCACGTGATCGGCACACTCCCCGTGCTGCTCATCGGTCTGGTGCTCTTCGCGCGCGAGGGTCTTCGTTGGAAAGACGTCACCCGCGGCGAGGAGCCCGGCGCCAACTGATCGTGATATACGGGGCGCCATGCGGTGCCCGTTCTGCGGGAATCTCGAAGATCGTGTCGTGGACTCCCGCGAGGGGCGCGAAGGCGACGTCATTCGCCGGCGCAGGGAGTGCGCGAAGTGTGAGCGCCGCTTTACGAGCTACGAGAAGATCGAGCTGCCGACGTTTCAGGTGGTGAAGCGCGACCAGCGTCGCGAGCCGTATGACCGGGACAAGCTGATGCGTGGGCTGCAGATCGCCTGTCGCAAGCGTCCGGTACCGCAGGCCGAGTTGGAAAGGATCGCGGATTCCATGGAGTCGGTTCTTGCCGACGCCGGAGAGCGCGAGTTGTCGTCGCAGGCATTGGGGACGATGGTCATGGACCGCCTGCGCGGTCTCGATCCGGTCGCCTATGTCCGGTTCGCCTCCGTCTACCGCAGGTTCGAAGACGTGGACGCTTTTGTGAAAGAGTTGCACCGATTGAAATAGGGCGCGGGCGCCCCGCTCTGAATGTAGCGGGTACAGCCATTGCACGACGCCAGACGGTTCCCCACGGAGAGCAATTGAGATGACTGACGCGAACGAAACCGCGAAAGAAGAAGCAATCAAGATCCCTGACGTCCTTCCCGTGCTTCCTCTGAAGGACCTGGTGATCTTTCCGTTCATCATCGTCCCGCTGTCGGTCTCGCGTGAGAAGTCGATCAACGCGGTCGATCAGGCCCTGGCCGAAAACCGCGTGATCATGCTGACCGCGCAGAAGGACTTCCAGAATGAAGATCCGGGCGAGGAGGACCTCTACCGGGTTGGCACCGTGGCCATCATCATGCGCATGCTGAAGCTGCCGGACGGCCGCATCCGCATCCTCGTGCAGGGACTGTCCCGCGCGCGCATCGATTACTTCATCCAGACCGCTCCATTCTTCAAGGCCAAGATCACGCGCATCGAGGAACCGGTGACGAAGGACAAAGGGCTGGAAGTCGAGGCCCTGATCCGGGCCGTGAAGCAGAACCTGGACCGGGCCGTGTCGCTGGGCAAGAACATCTCGCCCGAGGTGATGGTCATCGCCGCGAACCTCGACGATCCGGCGCGCCTGACCGATCTGGCGGCCTCCAATCTCGACCTCAAGCTGGAAGAGGCTCAGGCCATCCTGGAGACGATCGATCCCGTCGAGCGGCTCAAGAAGGTCAACGACCTGCTCACCCGCGAGATCAATCTGCTCACCATGCAACAGGAGATCTCCTCGGCGGCGCAGGGCGAGATGAACAAGTCGCAGCGCGAGTATTTTCTCCGCCAGCAGCTCAAGGCCATTCAGTCCGAGCTCGGTGAAGGCGAAGAGCTCACGGAGGAAGTCGAGAATTACCGCAAGCGCATCGAAGAGAAGTCCATCACCGCCGAGGCCAAGGACGAGATCGAGAAGCAGATCAAACGTCTGGAGCGTTCGCATCCGGACTCCGCGGAGACGTCGATCATTCGCACGTACCTCGACTGGATGACCGGCCTGCCGTGGGGCCTGCAGTCCGCCGACAACCACGATCTGGCCCGGGCCCGGGAGATCCTCGACGAGGATCACTACGACCTCGAGAAGATCAAAGAGCGCATCCTCGAATACCTGGCCGTGCGCAAGCTGCGCGGGCAGAAGATGAAGGGACCGATCCTCTGCTTCGTCGGGCCACCCGGCGTCGGCAAGACTTCTCTCGGACGTTCCATCGCCCGCGCGCTCGACCGCAAGTTCGTGCGCATCTCCCTCGGCGGCGTGCGTGATGAGGCGGAGATCCGCGGGCATCGCCGCACCTACGTCGGCGCGCTGCCCGGACGCATCATTCAGGGCATCAACCAGGCCCAGACCGGCAACCCCGTGTTCATGCTGGACGAGGTGGACAAGATCGGCGCGGACTACCGCGGCGACCCCTCCTCCGCGCTCCTCGAAGTGCTGGACCCGGAACAGAACTTCTCGTTCCGCGATCACTACCTGGGTGTGCCGTACGACCTCTCGAACGTCATGTTCATCGTGACGGCGAACGTGCTCGATACCATCCAGCCGGCCTTCCTCGACCGCATGGAGGTCATCCGGCTCTCCGGCTACACCGACGAAGAGAAGCTGATGATCGCCAAGCAGCACATCATCCCCAAGCAGATGGAAGAGAACGGGATCAGCGACATCCCGGTGGTCTGGACGGACGCGGGCGTCACGCGGGTCATCACGGGCTACACGAAGGAAGCGGGTCTGCGAAACATGGAGCGCGAGCTCGGGACGATCTGCCGCAAGATCGCGGTGCAGGTGGCGGAAGGAAAGACCGAGCAGCAGTACCGGATCACCGACAGCAACATCGACAAGTACCTCGGCCCCATGAAGCACTTCGCCGAGGAGCTCCTGGAGCGCGATCAGGTGGGCGTGGCCACGGGACTGGCCTGGACCGCGGTTGGCGGCGACATTCTCTTCATCGAGGCCACCGCCGTGCGCGGGAAAGGCAAGCTCTCCCTGACCGGACAACTCGGCGAAGTGATGAAGGAGTCGGCGCAGGCCGCCCTCACGTACGCTCGCGCTCACGCGGACGAAAACGGCATTCCGCCCGACTACTTCGAGACTCACGACATCCACATCCACGTCCCCGCGGGCGCCATCCCCAAGGACGGCCCCTCGGCCGGCATCACCATCACCACGGCCATCATCTCCGTGCTCACCGGCAAACCGGTGCGACGCAACGTGGCCATGACCGGCGAGGTCACGCTCCGTGGCGACGTGCTGCCGATCGGCGGAGTGAAGGAGAAGGTGCTCGCGGCGCGTGCGGCAAAGCTCAACACGGTCATCCTCCCGAAGCTCAACGAGCGTGACCTCGTGGACGTGCCGGAACCGATCAAGCGCGACATGACGTTCCACTTCGTCGAGCACGTCGAGGACGTGCTGGCCATCGCGCTGCTGGAGCGCGGTGCCGCGGAACAGAAGACCACGGAACGTTCCGGCCGCGAGAGCCACCCACTCCCCGAGCCGGAGCCGGCCCCCGCACACGAGCACGTGCCGGTCTAAAGGACACAGGGCTCCGGGCGAGACGCCCGGAGCCCCCAATCTCGAGGCCAAAAGTCCACCGCGGGCAGGATGCCCGCGGCGCCCCTTACGGGAGTGCCTTGGTGCGATGAACCATGGGGCGCGGGCATTCTGCCCGGCGCACTTTCCGCGACAAATGGCCAAACTCCAGGGTGGAGCGGTGGACTTGAGTCCACCGTCGCTCTCGCGAGGATCGGCCCCTCTGC
>JBDTOZ010000886.1:0-4446 GCA_039932995.1 Acidobacteriota bacterium
GCCACTGGTCACGAGCCTGGCCGCCGCAACCCGGACAGTGACGGTCCCGACACGACTTCCAGAAGATGTGCTACGTTCGCTATCTACGTAGCCCACAGGAGCCACAACTGTCGCGATGACCGCCGAGGGCGGCCGAGCGGCAGTCTGCGATGGCGCGCATCACCTTGCATTGGGCGGGGTTGACCGGGAACCTTTCGAGAACCTCACCGCCCTTTGCGCGAACGATGGCACCGAGTGAAGCCTCGGAGCCCACGCGCGGATCACGCTTTCTTCCTGGGCGGGAGGATCTGGTCGAGCGGACTGCGAACCTGCGCCGGCGAGACGTGGGTGTAGATCTCGGTGGTGCGACCGTGAACGTGACCGAGCATCACGCCGACCGCGCGGAGCGCACTGCCCTGTTCGACGAGATGCGTGGCAAACGAGTGGCGCAGGGTGTGGGGAGAGATGCGCTTGGTGAGGCCGGCCTCGCGCGCGGCGACCTTCACCGCGCGCTGCACGGTGGCGGGGCTGAGCGGACGCGAGCCGTCGTTCTTGTTCGGAAAGAGCAGCCCCTTCGGATGAGTGGCCCGCCACCACTCGCGCAGCAAGTCGAGCGCGACGGGAGACAACGGGGCGAAGCGGTCCTTGTGACCCTTGCCTTGGCGGATCCGGAGCAGCATGCGGGAGGAGTCGATGTCGTCGACCCGAAGACGACAGACCTCGCCAAGACGAATGCCCGCCGAGTACAGGACGGTGAGCATGACCCGGTCACGAAGAGAGCCGATGGCAGCGAGGAAGGCCACGATCTCGTCAATGGAGAGCACGACCGGGAGGTGACGCTCGCGATGACCGTACGGGATGCGCTGGACCAGTTTGGGCCGGTCGAGCACGTGCAGATACAAGAAGCGCAAGGCACAGACGCACTGGTTGTACCAGCAGTACGAAACCTTCTTCACGTCGCGCACGAAGAGCAGGTACTGTTCGATGTGGGGACGCCCGAGCCGATCCGGGGAGCGTCGGAAGTGAGCTGCGAAACCAGCAACCATGTGAATGTAGATGTATTCGGTGCGAGGAGAGACATTGCGGATCCGCAAGGCCTGGCGCATCCGTTCGCGGAGAGGGGTGGTGGTGATGACCATGAACGATCTCCTTTCAGTGAGATCGGTTCAGTGGATCACTCTGGAGACCGCAGGGCCGGTGGGAGGAAGCGGTCGGGACTCGGCAGAATCGCTCAGTTACGCGAAGCGCGTCGCGTAGCGGCTTCGTTCAACTCCTTGCTGCACCCGACGTGGACCCGCGCTCCGGTCGCGCAAGAGCTATCATTCGTTCCGTGCGGGTCCACGCGGGTGAGCTGGGTCCGTTAGGCGCAAGACGGTTTCCGGAGAGCGTCGGAGCCGGACGAGCGTTCTGAGCAACGGATCGGGTAACATCTCGTTCATGCGCGTGTTCTTAAGCTGGTCTGGCTCCCGAAGCCGACTCATCGCGCAGGCATTGCGGGACTGGCTTCCCGGCGTCATGCAAGTCGTCCAGCCGTGGATGTCCGCCATTGACATGCAAATGGGCGCGCGATGGAACGCCGATCTGGCGAAGGAGCTTGAGCAGGCCAAGATCGGAATCATTTGCATCACTCCAGAAAACCAGACAACAGCTTGGTTGGTGTTTGAAGCCGGCGCCCTCTCGAAGATCGTTGATGCTGGATGTGTCATTCCGTATCTTCTCAACATGAGGCCAACGGAAGTCGAGGGCCCGCTTGTTCAATTTCAGGCCGCCGTCGCGAATAGGGACGACACGTTCAGAGTCGTTTCAACCATCAATCGTGCGCTCGGTACGGTCGCCCTGTCAGAGGAGGGTCTCGTGAGATCCTTCCAGAAATGGTGGCCGGACTTAGAGCGGAGCCTCATGGAGATTCCAACAACTGCCGCCAGCGATCCTCCACCGCGACCCGAACGGGAGTTGTTGGAAGAAATTCTTGGACTGGCTCGGGAGAACACGCGCGAACAGATCGAGCGGGCCGCGGTCGCCGAGTACACTGCTAGCCGCCGGCAACGAGACATGATGACGCTTACCCATCAACTGCAAGCGCCTCTTGTGGCAGTCGCGAATGCGCTTTCCTTTGCCAAAGACCGAGGCGTGACGAATGACGCCCTGCCTCTCATCGAGCATTCCGAGGCGCTGGTTGAGGATCTCATCGCGATGGGTTACGGCATCACAAGCGCGCTTGCGTCTGAAGAGGGCCGTTCCATCGCACTGATGGCGAACACGGTAGACGTCGCTGACGAAGCGTTCAGCATAGCTAGGCGCGTTCAGCGTACAAGCGCGCGAAACGACCTGCGTATAATGTACAGGAAATCGCCTGATTTCCCACAATTGGTGCTTGACAGACAAGCGTTGGCGAGCGTTATTTACAGCCTTATGCACAACGCCGTAAAGTATGCCGACTCCGACTCAGAAATTGCTTTAGAGCTTCTGCTGAGCGGACCGGACCACAGGCCGATCCTCAGCGTCCGCTCAGTCGGCGAGCCAATTCCACCTACAGAACGCGAACGAATCTTTGAGAAGTTTGCGCGGGGCCGCCAGGTTGAACGGGGCCGACTATATGCTGGCGTGGGGTTGGGGTTGTGGGTTGCAAGGCAGCTCACACGTGCCATGGGTGGAGAGTTGATTCTTGAGCAGAATAGCGAAGATCCCCGAGTAGCGACCTTCGTTGTCCATTTCAACTCCGAGGCAGGGCTAAGGTGACGACCCCTCGAGCGACGATACTCTGGGTCGATAACGATCCGGCCCATATTTATCCTTTCAGCCTCGCTCTCGCCGATGCAGGATACGTTGTCACGTCTGCAAGGACGCTATTCAGCGCCGCCGAGTTGCTCCGCTTGGGTTCGTACGACCTTCTTATTCTCGATGTGATGATCCCGCTAACGGACGAAGACGAGTCCCAAGCTTATTCGCCAGAATGGACGGATTGCGGCGACAAAGCCGGTCTTGCATTCTACCAGCGTCACCGCGACGAGCTTGTTACGCGGAGAGTGCCGGTGCTCGTGATGACAGTGCGCGTCGATCTTGCTATTGTAGAGGCATTTGTCGCGGCCGGCCTCCCGCGGAGTATGTTTGTATCTAAGATGTCGCTGCGCGATACGGCGTCGTTTCTTGAGAAGATTCGTGTTGTGATCGACGAGGGCAAGGTGTAGTTGTGGCGCCTAACTCGGCGGTGCAGCCGACGTCAACCCGCACGCTACTTGTCGCGGGTGCTACGATCTCGAGTGCGGGTTGACGCGGCTGACCGCTGATCCGTTAGCCGCCGAAAGAACCGCGAGGTGCTCCATGCGAATTGATCTTTTCGTTTTCAGCTTCGCGATCGGCGGAGGCCTTTTTCTCGTCGCCTCCGCTATCCAGCGTGCCGCTGCGCTCATTTCTGAGCGCGTCACTCAGCAACAACTTGCGCTCCTCGGCGCCCAGGAACGCTTCGCAATTGCCAGCATCGCCGGAACGCTCGTCGGTAATCAGCTAAGCAGTCCCGCTTACAACACGTTCATGGCGGACCATAACAAGATACGAACGGAACTGCTTACCGGAGGCATCAAGGCAGTATGGGGGAACGACCTCGCGGCCGCCGACGCCTGTGAAAAATACGCCCAGGAAGCAGAGGAGGCACTTCGCAGGGCCGACGTCTTCGAACCCGCGGCTCAAGCAAGGTTTCTCGAACTCGCACGTGATCTTTACTACGCAACCGGACACGTCGCCGGCGGCTAACTCATGGGACTCTATACCGCATCCCCCCACGCGAAATTCGAGCTGACCGCGAACCGCGTGTGAGGCCGAGGCACGTGTTTGAGAAGTGAACCGGATGCGGTGATGAGTTCAGTTGGACGAAGCCGCGGGCCTCTTGGGAAAAGTATGGCTCCGAGCTGGGTGGGTGGGCACGAGGAGTCGTCGCATGGCGAGGCTCAAGCGACTGAATCGGGACGAGTAGCGCCGAATCGGCCGCGGTTCAGAGCCGGGGAATGCCCGGTCTGGAGCGCGGGTGCCGCGCTCGATCCCCGCGTTCCGGCATTGAGACGAACATGTTCCGACGCAACGACGACGATGCTCGAACGGAGAGGTCGGAACAGGTCATTGCGGCGTTCATGATGTGTCGAACCAGGTGCGGTCGCATCGAGGATCGACCTGCGCCATGCGACGCATCTCCCCTTGTGACATTGCGGACAGAGCCGAGGGGCGGGGATGGCAGGGAGTGGACGGATCGGGCGCCTCGATGCGATCAGCTCTCGGGCCTTGGCCACGTTGCTCGACCGGTCGCGGTTGGCGAGGAAGCCGTAATATAGCGCACGCGCGTGAAGCGAGGCGGGAGGACGTGCTGGAGAAAGCGACGAAGGAGCTCGACCGCATCGAGCTCCATGGTCTTGTCCGCGTCGTGATCCGCGTAGTCACGAACCTGCGAGGGCAGGACGTGCGTGTAGATCTCGGTGG
>JBDTOZ010000887.1:0-26815 GCA_039932995.1 Acidobacteriota bacterium
GGAGGCGTGGCGGAGATGAGCCGGGGGCAAGCGCCGAAGGCGTGCCGCCCCCGGATTCGCCCGTCCTTCAATCGACCCTGGAGGGGTCGCGGACTCCGACACCCCTCCCGGGGTTGAAGATATGGTCATCCGGTTCCGGGGGCAGCGCGCCTCATCGGCGCTCGCCCCCGGCTCATCTCCGACACGCCTCCGGCGTTCATGAAACCACCGACCGCTGCGTCATCAACGACACGTCTCCGGCGTTGATGAAACCACCGACCACTGCGTCATCTACGACACGCCTTCGGCGTTGATAGAACCACCGACCATGCGTCATCAACGACACGCCTCCGGCGTTCATGAAACCACCGACCACTGCGTCATCTCCGACACGCCTCCGGCGTGATGAAAACACTGGACACTGCGTACCGAGCCTTGAATGAGCGCCGATCGGATTTCAAGGACGCTCGAGAACCGGTACCATGCCGTTGGCATCCCCGCCAACCGCCAACCGTCAACCGCCAACCACAACCCATGAGCCGCTACCAACGCCAGATCACTCTTCCCGAGCTTGGTGAAGCGGGCCAGGCCAAGCTGTTGGGGGCGTCCGTGCTGGTCATCGGCGCGGGCGGCCTCGGGTCTCCGGCCTCGATCTACCTGGCTGCGGCTGGCGTGGGGCGCATTGGTCTGGTCGATTTCGATCGGGTGGACGAAACCAACCTGCACCGGCAGATTCTGTACGGCACCTCTGACGTCGGACGGCCGAAGCTGGAGGCCGCGCGCGCGCGGCTGCTCGATCTGAATCCGGAGATCGCCGTCGAGACTCACGAGGCGCGGCTCTCTTCCGAGAACGCGCTGCAGATCCTCGGACGCTACGACGTCATCCTCGACGGCACCGACAACTTCGCCACCCGCTATCTCGTCAACGACGCCTGCGTGCTTCTTGGCAAGCCCAACGTCTACGGATCGGTGTTCCGCTTCGACGGGCAGGTCTCGATCTTTTCCACACCCGCCGGTCCGTGCTATCGGTGCCTCTACCCGGAGCCCCCTCCGCCGGGCCTGGTGCCCTCCTGCGCGGAGGGCGGGGTGCTGGGGCTGCTGCCCGGCGTGATCGGCACACTGCAGGCCACCGAGGCCGTCAAATGGATTCTGGGGATGGGCGAGAGCCTGGCCGGACGTCTGCTACTCTTCGATGCGCTGGGCATGACCTTCAACACGGTCAAACTGCGCAGGCGCTGTGACGAACACGCACCCATCACCCGACTGATCGACTACGAGGAGTTCTGTAATCCCGTGACTGCGAATGACAGAGACATCACCCCGGCCGAAGTGTCGCAGAGGCTCGCCGCCGGCGAGGACCTCGTGCTGATCGACGTACGCGAACCGGTCGAGTGGAACCTCGGCCACATCGAGAACGCCACACACATCCCCATGAACCAGGTCCCGCAGCGCCTCGCCGAGATCCCCAAGGATCGCGACGTGGTCCTCATCTGCCGCTCCGGCGGCCGGAGCAGCCACGTGCAGGGACACCTCCTCGGCACCGCCGGTTACACGCGCGTGAAGAATCTCGTGGGAGGCATGCAGCGCTGGGCCCGGGATGTCGATCCCAGCATGCGCGTCGGCTGAGCGCCGGCCAAGGGGTCCTGAGCGAACCCTCCTACTTCGCCGCGACCACTTCCGCCATTCTGCGTCCGAACATCACGACCACGGACTTGCCCGTGGCCGGGCCCCGCGTGGAGCCCTCGATGATGGCGATGCCGCAGTCCGCGTAGCCGGCGCCGAGGATGTTGGCGCGGTGGCCGGGCGACTCCATCCAGGTTTCCACCAGGAGGCGCGCCGTCTCGAAGCCGTTGGCCAGATTCTCCGCGGCCATCGAGTACTTGTAGTCGGCAAGCGAGACCCAGACGAACGGAGAGGTCCCGTCGGGCGAGCGGTGATTCCACCAGCCTCCGTCCAGCATGTCCTGCATCCGTGATTCCGCCGCGCGGGTGAGGCGTGCATCGATGCGCAAGGGCGGCAGTCCCGCGTCGGCGCGGTAGGCGTTCATCAGTGCGGTCACGTTCTCCGCCGTGATCTCGTTCGCGCGTTCATCGCCGCCGAAGTCCAACGCCATCAACGCGGGAGCACAGACGACCAGAAGCGCCAGGATGAGGTGTCTCATTGGATTCCGTCCGGACGCACACGAAGGAAGAACGTGCAGGCCTTGCCGGTCTTGGACTCCACCCAGACAGAACCGCTGTGGGCAACCGCGAACTCGCGGCACTTGAAGAGTCCCCGTCCGGTGCGATCCAGACTGGCGGGATTCCAGGTGAACGACGGCTCGAAGATGAGCTGCCGCAGAGCCTCGGGCACGACCGGCCCGTTATCCATGACGAAGAACAGCAGCAGCGGTTTGGATTTGTGCTCCATCCAGCGCACGCCGATGACCACCTGTCCACTGGCAGGCACGTAGTGCAGCGCGTTTTCCATGAGGATGGCCAGCGCATCCGCCAGTTGCTCGTGGTCGCTGAACCGTTCCTCCAGCTCCTGCACGTCCACGTCGAGCCGGATGCCTTTCAAGTCGGCGTGCGCACGGAAGCGGTCCGCGACGCGGCGCACCACCTCCGTCACCGTCGGCACCGGCCGCGCGCCGAACGACGTCTCTTCGACCTCCGGCGCCAGCTCCAGGGAGGACAGCACCTGCTCCAGCGCCACCACGGAGTCCGCCAGGAAATGATCGTGGCGGGTGCGGGCTGCGTCCTGCAGTGAATCGCGCAGTGCGCGCAAGGGTCCGAACACGGTCTCGCGCACGTACGTGACGAACGAAGCGTGGGCCTCGTTCATCGGATCGGTGTGGCGGAAGACGATGGCTGCGCCGCTGGCTCCGCCGGACATCGGCACGAGCGTGTAGATGAAGTTGCGGTTCCCGATGCGCACTCCCGCAGACGAGGGAAGCGACAGATTGCCGACGCGGATCGCGGCCTTGGCCTCGATGACGCTGAGCTGCGAAAGCTCCGCCTGTGTGGCGTCGAAGAGTTTTCGCGCGTCGTCGCTGACGAATTTCACGCTGCGATCCGGGCCCAGCAGAAACGACGCACCTCCCGCGGCAATGAGCAGGTTCACGACGCTGGTGACCGCGGGTGAGGCCGACTCGACGGGAAATGGAAGGATGGGAGCCTTCGGGAAAGGATCGGTCATCGCTTTCACGGCGATGGAACGATTGGCCGTGGCCGTCGACTGGCGGCTGCCGGACGCCTCGGGCTGCGGGGAGACGTGCACGTCCGGCGCCTTTGGGGTCTGCGGGATTTCGATCGCGCCACTCTTCCGGCGCGGTTTGTCACACTTGTCGCAGAGGATTCCTTCCCCTACTTCCCGCCCGCACATGAAGCATTTCCGCGCCATACGATCTCCAGGGACCGTCGATCTTACGCCAGGTGCGGTAGAGTCTGCGCGATTTTGACCGGGCCGTGACGGCCGGCCGCACTGGTCGCCTGTGACTGACGCTGTCAGCACTCACAGTCGCGGCACAGAGTGACCGGCACGATATCGTTTCGAAACAGGAGAGACTCATGAAGAACATCGTCGTGATCGGCGGCGGAACGATGGGCAACGGCATCGCGCACACGGCGGCCGCCAGCGGCTTCGACGTGACCCTGGTGGACGTCAGCGACGCCATTCTCCAGAAGGCCGTGGCCACCATCACCTCCAACCTGCAGCGGGGCGTGGACAAGGGCAGGATGACCGCCGAGGAGCGCGACGCGGTGGTGGGACGCATCCGCACTTCCTCGGATCTGGAAACGATCGCCGATGCGGACATCGTCATCGAAGCCATCCTGGAGCAGGTCGACGCCAAGACCCAGCTCTTTGCTCAACTGGACCGGATCACCAAGCCCGAGTGCATCCTGGCCTCGAACACCTCCTCCATCTCCATCACCAAGATGGCCGCGGCCACGCAGCGTCCCGACAAGGTCATCGGGATGCACTTCATGAATCCGGTCCCGGTGATGACCCTCGTCGAAGTGATCCGCGGCATCGCCACCTCGGACGAGACCTGGCAGAAGGTCGAAGACCTCTCCCGGCGCATGGGCAAGACTCCCATCGAGGTGAATGACTACCCTGGCTTCATCTCCAACCGCGTGCTCATGCCCATGATCAATGAGGCCATCTTCACCCTCTACGAAGGCGTGGCCACACGCGAGGCCATCGACGGCGTGATGAAGCTGGGCATGAATCACCCCATGGGTCCCCTCGCGCTGGCCGACTTCATCGGCCTCGATGTCTGCCTGGCCATCCTCCGCGTCCTGGAACAGGGCTTCGGCGACCCCAAGTACCGTCCCTGTCCGCTCCTCGTGAAGATGGTCGATGCCGGCTGGCTCGGGAAAAAGAGCGGGCGCGGGTTCTACGAGTACCGCTCGTGATCGTCTCTCCCGTCTTCGAGCGCGCAGTGGGCTGAAGCCCACCGCTCCACCGATTCTGCCCTGTCGCCGGCCTTGTCTTGCTCCGGGATGACATCTCCGAATAATGCTGTTCTAATCCGCGCCAATCGCCATGCTTTGTCAGACCTGCAGCGCGCATAACGACGACGAGCGGGAGTTCTGCTTTCGCTGCCAGAACAAGCTCCTCGTCCTCTCCGGCGTCAACTCCTTTGAGGATGACGACCTCGACGACTACGAAGAAGAGGAAGACCTCTCTCTCGACGAGCATCTGCTCGAGCGGGTCTCGGCCATCGAAGAGATCGTCAAGCGTTCCGCCGAGACCATTCGCTCGCTCGTCGATGCCGTGCAGAAGCACGAGCGCGCCATCTTCATCAACCAGACCGGCCTGCTCTCCGTCAAGGAGATCCTGGAAAAGAAGAACCTGGTCACCAGCGACGAAGTGGTCGAGCTGTGGGAATCGAAGATGGGCGAGCAGATGCTGGCCCTCGAGAAGAAGCAGCGCTTCACCGAGCACAAAGACCGGATGGTCTCGCTGTTCCGCGGCGACAAGCGCGAGCGCTTCCTGATTCTCGTGGCCGATGCCGAAGCCGCCTTCGACGGATTCGATCCCGACCGCGGGATGAAGCACCTCGAGGAGGCCTTCCGTCTGGACCGGGACAACTACGAGCTCTCGTTCTTCCTGGGCGAGATGTTCTTCAACGACGGCAATCTCGACCGCGCCAAGTCCTACCTCGAGCGCACGCTGGAAGTGCAACCCGATCATTTCGACGCGGCCGTCTTCTACGGCGTGCTGCTCCACGAGCAGCAGGATCTGAAAGGGGCCGAGCGCTGGCTGCGCCGCGCCATCCAGATCTCGCAGGAGTCGTTCCTCCCGTACTTCAGCCTCGGCGCGATCTACGCGCGCAAGGGGAAGCTCCTCCGCGCGCAGAAGTTCCTGGAGAAGGCCATCCAGCTCGAAGCCATCCCGCAGGCCTACTTCCTCCTGGGGACGATCTTCTACGAGAAGGGACAGCTCGAGCGCGCCATCAAGGCATTTCAGGCGGCCCTCAAGCTCGACCCCGATTACGAAGAGGCCATCTACCACCTCGGCCTCTGCTACCTGGACCGCAATTGGAATCGCAAAGCGATCGAGTGCTTCCAGGAGGCGCTGGAGCTCAATCCCAACAAGATGGAGTATCAGCAGGCGGTCAAGATCTACGAAGGCATTTCCGGCCACGTCCCGGTGGAAGGTCCGGCGGCAAAGGCCATGGCCGATGCCGAGGCGCTGACCAGCGACGGCAAGTACGCGGAAGCGCTCGATCACTACCGTCACGCCGCGCAGGAAGAGCCGGACAACGTGAACGTGCTGCTTCCGTACGCGCTGCTCTGCTCGCATCTGGACCTGAACACCGAAGCGGTGGCCATCGCCCGGCGCATTCTCAAACACCATCCCGCCGAAGTGGTCGCCGCGGCGGCCTACACGACTCTGGTCGAGGCCTTGCGTGCCGAGGGCAACTTCAAGGAAGCGAACCACGTCCTCGAGGAAATGCTGCGCGACTACACCTCGAACTACGCCAAGTCGATCGCCTACTACGAGAAGGCCTACAACCTGGCGGAGATGGAGGAGAACCTCGACGAGGCCCTCGAGAGCGCGCAGCTCGCACTCCGCTACTCGCCCAAGGAGCTCAAGCAGTTTCCGCTTGCGGCACTGGGCTGGGTCTACTTCAAGAAACGCGATTTCAAGAGCGCCGTCGACTTCCTGACCCGCTCCGCCGACATCGGACCGACGCCCACGAACCTGATGCACCTCGGCATGGCCCTGCTCGAGAGTGGCGAGAAAGACCGCGCCAAACAGGTCTTCCGCCGCGCCAAGAGCTTCAAGACCAAAGGCGCCGGCCTGGAAGAAAAGATCCTCGAGCAGGTCCGCAGCGCCACCAAGCTCATCGACCGCCTTCACCAGCGCCGTCGCAAAGTCGCCAAGGGATAGACACCTGCGGTTACCCCGCCCGCGGCCTTCTCGAGGTTAGCGACCTCGAATTTCTTCGCGTGACGCGAAGATTTGCAAGCGTAGTATTGGAGCGCCGGCGTCCTCGCCGGCTGGCCCGTGGGCGTCTCGCCCGCGAGCCTCGTTGACGCGCGAAGGCGCGTCGAACCGCGGGCAGGATGCCCGCGGCCCCTTACCGGAGTGCCTTGGCGCGATGAGCCATGGGGCGCGGGCATTCTGCCCGGCGCAGTTCCCGCGTCCAATGGCCAAACTCCAGTGACGCGCGAAGGCGCGTCGAACAATCTAGCCCCGGGCTCGGCCCGGGGAAAACGAGATTGATTCTCGACGCGGCCGCGAAGGCGGTCGCCACAGTATCGCGCCAACGTCGGGAACGCTCCGCCGGACGTTGTGACGGCCGCCTTCGCGGCCGCACCACACGGACACCGCGTTCCTCGGGCCGAGCCCGAGGCTACATTGTGGAAACGCGCCTTCGCGCGTCTGCGTCCGCTTCGCGGCGTAACGGGGGCGAGCGCCCGGGCTCACGCGCGCGTGAGCTTGGCGAACTTGGCCACGAACTTCTTGGTGCCGTGTCGCTCGAAATAGACCGAGAGCTTCGCGTCGGGACCGCTGCCCTCCATCGTCAGGATGGTGCCGACGCCAAACATCTCGTGCCGCACCTTCTGTCCGCGTTTGAGCTCTCCTGTTGGCGGAGCCTCCGCCTGCTTGGCTGCGCGGATGGCCCCGGGGTCGAACTGCACCGGCCCGTTTCCGAAGAACGACATCACCCCGTTCACATTCGTGTCCGGTGGTTTGGCGGCTGGGGGTTTGGAGGCTCCTCCGTACGGAGCGCCGCCGCGAGACGATCCGCCGTACGGCGCCCCACTCCGCGGCGCGCCGGAGCGCGGCGCTCCGGCATCCTGGCGGCCGGACCACCGGTTTCCCCCGGATGAGCCCTGGTACCCGCGTCCCGCCCCCACCGGCGCGTCGCGCCAGGTTTGCGAAGGCGACGACGAGTACCCGCGTCCCAGACGAACGGCCTCCCGCGCGGCTTCGGGGATCTCCTCGAGGAAGGGCGACGGGTTCTGTTCGCGGAACCGTCCATGCACGCGGCGCTCGTGTGCGTGAATACAGAACAGCATCTCTCGCGCGCGGGTCATCCCCACGTAGCAGAGACGCCGCTCCTCCTCGAGGTCGTCGGTGCGCTCGAGGGACTGCGAGTGCGGCAGGATGCCCTCTTCCATCCCCACCAGAAAGACCACGCTGAACTCCAGGCCCTTGGCGGCGTGCAGGGTCATCAGCGTGACGCCCTTCTGGGACTCGTACTTGTCGAGATCGGACATGAGCGTGAGCGAGTCCAGCCAATCGCCGAGGACGGCGGAAGGGTTCTGATCCGTGTACTCACGGGCGGAGTTGATGAGCTCTTCGAGGTTCTCCATGCGCGACTCGTCCTGGAGATCGCGCGACTCCTGCAGCATGCGCCGGTAGCCGGTGCGGATCAGCACATAGTCGACGAGCTCCGCGATGGGCTGACTGGCCGCGCGCTGCAGGTCGTGCACGATCTCGCGGAACTCCTTGACCGCCTTGGCCGCACGCGCGGGGAGAAAGGCCAGATCGCCTTCCACCATCTGCCACAGAGACACTCCCCCTTCGTTGGCGTGCTCGGTCAGCGCGGTGACCGTCGTGTCTCCGATGCCGCGCGAGGGAACGTTGATCACGCGCTCCACGGATGGCGTGTCGTGGGGACGGATGGCCAGGCGGATGAAGGAGAGGATGTCCTTGATCTCGGCCCGCTCATAGAACTTCACCCCCCCCACGACGGAATAGGGGAGGTTGGCGCGCAGGAGCTCTTCTTCAAAAGGCCGCGACTGCGCGTTGGTGCGGAAGAGGATGGCAAAGTCCGTGAGTTTGTACTTCGACCGGAGGGAAGAGATCTTCTCCAGCACGAACTGCGCTTCCTCGCGATCGTTGCTGCAGGTCACCACCCGCACGGGATCACCCTTGCCGTCCTTCGTGAACAGGGTTTTGCCTTTGCGGGCGACGTTGTTCGAGACCACGCCCGTGGCGGCCTCGAGGATGTTTCCCGTGGAGCGGTAGTTCTGCTCCAGTTTGATGATTTTGGCTCCCGGAAAATCACTCTCAAAATTGAGGATGTTATTAATGTCCGCGCCACGGAAACGATAAATGCTCTGATCCTCGTCGCCTACGGCCATGATGTTGCCGGCCTTCCCCGCCAGCAGCTTCACCAGGACGTACTGGGCCTTGTTGGTGTCCTGGTACTCGTCAATCAGCAAGTGGTGGAAGCGCTCGTGCAACTCGTTGCGAACGTCCTCGTGCTTCTCGAGGAGCTGGACGTAGTTGCCGATCAGGTCATCGAAATCCATGGCGTCGTACTCACGCAACCGCTTCTGATACAGGCGGTAGATCTCCGCGACCCGCGCACCGAAGAAATCGTGGTTGGTCTTTTCGTACTCGACGGGGTTGATCAACTCGTTCTTCGCGTGCGAGATCCGTGTGAGCACCGAGCGCGGGGGAAAGGCGTCGTCGTTGACGTTGAGCTCCCGCATGCAGCGGCGGACCAGCGTCATCTGGTCGGAGGTGTCGTAGACGGCGAACGACTTGGTGAATCCGAGCCGGTCGGCGTAACGACGCAACATCTTGAGCGACGTGGAGTGGAACGTGCCGACCCAGGGGCGATAGCCGCCGGACGGCACGAGCTGGTCCACGCGATGGAGCATCTCCGCGGCGGCCTTGTTGGTGAACGTGACGGCCAGAATGTTCTGCGGGCGCACGCCCATCTCGCCCATGAGATAGCCGATGCGATAGGTGATGACGCGTGTTTTTCCGGAGCCCGCGCCGGCCAGGACCAGGAGCGGCCCGGTGCCATGCGTCACGGCTTCACGCTGTTGGGGATTGAGGGTGGAGAGATCGAGCATGGTGACGTGTCGATAGTATCGTTGGTGGGTTCCGTTGCGTGAGCGAGGCGCCTTTGGACTGCGGTCACTTCACTCCGGCGAGGAGCTCCTGCCGACTGCCAACGGCGACCTGCCAACCGCCAATGGGAACGGATCTCCCTCCTCCGCTGTTTCCGGTTTGGTACACTCTCGCCCGTCCGCTCCCTGGAGGCATCATGCTTGGTTCGTTTGGTCCAATGGAACTCATCCTCATCCTGGCGATCGTCGTGGTCATTTTCGGCGCCAGCAGACTTCCCCAGCTCGGAAAAGGCCTAGGTGAAGGAATCTCCAACTTCCGCGACGGCCTGAAGGCCAAGGACGACAAGACGCCTCTTCCGAAGCCGGAAGACAAGGCCTAGTCGCCCCTTTGGGTAGAATGCGGGGTTCCGTTGGGCGGTTCCTCTGCGCTGGCCCTGCCCACTGCCCCTTGATTCCATGAAGTGGCTCATCACCGGTGCCGGCGGCATGCTGGGCACCGACCTTCGGAACGAGCTCGTCTCGCGCGGTGAACCGGTCGTGGCCCTCGGGCGAGACGACCTCGACATCACCGACTCGCGACTCGTGAGCGCGGCCGTCGCCGAGCATGCGCCCGATGTCGTCCTCAACTGTGCCGCCTACACGAAAGTGGACCTCGCCGAGAGCGAGGAAGCGGTGGCCAACGCCATCAACGGCTCCTCGGTCGAGCTCCTGGGGGCGGCTGCGAACCAGGCTGGCGCAGTCCTGGTGCAGGTCTCGACCGACTTTGTGTTCGACGGTCGAGCCACCACTCCCTACGAGGTGACGGCACCCACGGCGCCGCTCTCGGTCTACGGACGTTCCAAGCTCCTGGGCGAACTGGCCGCTTCGCATGCGAAGGAGCACCTCATCGTCCGCACTTCCTGGCTCTTCGGTGTCCACGGACCGAATTTCGTCGAAGCCATCCGCGGACAGATTCGGACGGGGACGAACCCGTTGCGCGTCGTTTCCGATCAACAGGGACGGCCGACCTACACGCCTCACCTGGCCCGCGCCATCCTGCGGCTGGTCCATGGATCCGCGCGAGGGATCGTGCACTACGCGGATGCCGAGGCTTGCTCCTGGTACGACTTCGCACGCGCCATCGCGGAAGAGAGTGAGGCCGAAGTCGAGATCCGTCCGGTGACCAGCGACCAGTTTCCGCGCCCCGCGCCCCGTCCCGCCTACTCCGTGCTCTCCACAGAGCGCTACGAGCGTCTCACCGGCGTCGCGCCGGACTCGTGGAGGGAAGGGCTGCGCGAGTACCTCGCGGAGAGATGACGGCGCTGTGGATGCGGTGAGAGCCCACCGCGGGCAGAATGCCCGCGCCCCATGGTTCGTCGCGCCAAGACACTCCGGTGGGGGCCGCGGGCATCCTGCCCGCGGTGGGCTCTCGTCTGGTGGAGCGGTGGACTTTAGTCCACTGGGCACTCGCGAGGAGTGAGCCGTGAGCCGTGTGAGTTTTCTCGCCACCCTCATGTCGAGAGCCGCGAAGGGCAGAGGGGGCGATCCTCGCGAGAGCGACGGTGGACTAAAGTCCACCGCTCCACAGAGGCAGGGGTTGCGTACCGCCTGCGGCCCGCAGCCTCACCCTCTCCGCGCGTGCATCAGGAACTCCACGTTGCCTTCGGCGCCGCGGATGGGACTCTCGATGACGCCGAGCACGTCGAAGCCGAGCTCGCGGGCGGTGGCCACGACGGCTTCCACCGAAGCGGTTCGTTTGGCTTCGTCGCGGACGATGCCCCCTTTGCCCACCTCGTGCTTGCCCACCTCGAACTGCGGCTTGATGAGGGCCACCAGCTCGCCGCGCAGGAAGCCGGCCACGGCCGGGAGGATCAGCTTCAGGGGGATGAACGACACATCGATCGAGACGAAGTCGAGCGGCTCGTCGAAGTTCTCGGGCTGCAGGTAGCGGGCGTTGACCTTCTCCCGGTTCACGACGCGGGGGTCGTTGCGCAGCGACATGTCCAACTGGCCGTAGCCGACGTCCACGGCGTAAACCTTAGCGGCGCCGTTCGTGAGCATCACGTCCGTGAACCCGCCGGTGGAGGCGCCGATGTCCGCGCAGACCTTTGCGGTCACATCGATGCCGAACTCCTTCAGAGCGTGCGCGAGCTTCATCCCTCCGCGGCCGACCCAGGGATGCTCCAGCTCGGCGATGCTCACCTCGTCTTCATCGCTGACGGTGGTGCCGGCCTTGTCCGCGAAGCGGCCATTGACCAGAACGCGCCGGGCCATGATCAGCGACTGCGCCTTCGAGCGCGTGTCGGTGAGCCCGCGCTCGACGACCGCCACATCCAGCCGCTGCTTCTTCATTCATCATCTGGCATGAACGCGCCCGTAGACGGCATCGTCGATCGGGTCCGCCTTCGGCAAGCGGTCGAGCTCCTCGTCCGGAATGTCGCTCGAGAGCTCTGCCAGCGAGGGGCGCGGCCCTTCGGCCTCCAACTCGCGACGGACGAAGGCTCGCACCCGATTCGCAATCCCTTCTCCGTGCAGATCGTATTGCGCCCGCAGCACGTCCTGCGTGCCGTGATGGACGTACTCGTCCGGGATGCCGATGCGATGGAAGCGGACATCGCGCAGCCCCAGCTCCTCGCAACGCTCCATGACCGCGGAGCCGAAGCCGCCGGCCAGCGAGCCTTCTTCGACGGTAATGACCGCTGAATATGGCTGACAATATTTCGCAATCAATTCATCATCCAAAGGCTTGATGAATCGTGCATTGATTACCGTTACGTTAATCCCTTCTTTGGCGAGGATCTCGGCGGCTTCCATCGACGGAAGGACCTCGTTGCCGATGGCCACGATCGTGGCGTCGGTGCCTTCTCGCAGGACCTCGCCTTTCCCGATCGGCAGGCTCTGCAGCTCCGCGTCCATCTTCACCCCGGCCCCATTGCCGCGCGGGTAGCGCAGCGAGGTCGGATGCCCGGTCTCGAAGGCGGTCTTGAGCATGTGCCGCAGCTCGTTCTCGTCCTTGGGAGCCATGCAGATCATGTTCGGGAAGATCCGCAGGTAGGCCATGTCGTAGATGCCGTGGTGCGTGGGACCGTCGGCGCCGGCGATGCCGCCGCGATCGAGGGCAAAGACCACCGGCAGGTCCATGATGGCCACGTCGTGGAACACCTGGTCGAAGGCGCGCTGCAGAAAGGTCGAGTAGATCGCCGCGACCGGCTTCATCCCCTGCGTGGCCATGCCTCCGCAGAACGTCACGGCATGCTCCTCGGCGATCCCGACGTCGAACATCCGCTCCGGATACACCTTCGCGAACTTGTCCAGGCCCGTGCCGTCCGGCATCGCACCGGTCACGGCCACGATCTTCGGGTCCCGACGGGCCAGCTCGATCAAGGTCTCCGCGAAGACGGCCGTATAGGAAGGCGGCTGAGGCTTGTCGCTCTTCTTCACCTCGCCCGAGGGGATGTCGAACGGCGAGACGCCATGCGACCAGATCGGCTTGTCCTCGGCCGGGGTGTAGCCCTTCCCCTTCTTGGTGATGACGTGAATGAGCACCGGACCGTCGTAGTCACGGTTCTCTTCGAAGACTGCGAGCAGGGTATTCAGATCATGACCGTCGTACGGTCCCAGATACTTGAAGCCCAGCTCCTCGAACAGCGTGCCCGGCACGATCATGTTCTTGAGCACCTGCTCCATGTCGTGCGCGAGACCGTGCAGCTTGCCGCCGATCAAGGGCACGCGGTCCATGACGCCCTTGGCCAGGTCTTTGGCCTGGTTGTAGCGCTGCCCCTTGATGATCTGGTTCAGATAGCCGGACATGGCCCCGACGTTGGTCGAGATCGACATGTCGTTATCGTTCAGCACGATCATCAGGCGGCGCTTGAGGTGGCCTGCCTGATTGAGCCCTTCCAAGGCGATGCCGCCGGAGAGGGCGCCGTCGCCGATGACCGCCACGACCCGGTAGTCCTCCTTGCGGAAGTCCCGGGCCACGGCAATGCCGAGCGCGGCAGAGATCGAGGTCGAGGCGTGTCCGGCGTTGAAGACGTCATACGCCGACTCTTCCCGCTTGCAGAAGCCGGAGATGCCGTTGTGCTGGCGAATGGTGTGGAAGGTGTCGCGCCGGCCTGTGATGAGCTTGTGCGGATAGGTCTGATGGCCGGTGTCGAAGACGATCTGATCCCGTGGCGTGTCGAAGGCGTAGTGCAACGCCAGCGTCAGCTCGACGATGCCGAGGTTGCCGCCGAAGTGGCCGCCCATGCGGGAGACGACGTCGATGATCTGGTCGCGGATCTCCTGCGCAACCTGGGGAAGCTGTCTGCGATCGAGTTTTCGCAGGTCAGGCGGCGCATCGATCGAATCGAGAATTCGTGGCATTTTTTTCGGTCCGGGCCGCACTCTAGGAGCGGCGTTCGCAGATGTAACGTGCGATCGGGGCGAGGGTATTCACGGGGCCGGTGATGATAGCAGCGTTTCCGATGGCCTCCCTCAGCAGGCGATCGACTTCCGCCCGTGCCGCTTCGATGCCCAGAAGGGCCGGCCAGGTCAGTTTTCCCTGAGCCACGTCCTTCCCGGCGGTCTTGCCCAGAGTGGCCGACGACTCCTCGATATCCAGCAGATCGTCGACGATCTGGAAGGCCAGACCGAGTGCGTCCGCATAGCCGCGCAGTGCCGCCAACTGCGGCTCCGAGGCCCCTCCCAGGAGGCCTCCCAGCAGGACGGAGGCCGTGAACAGCTTGCCGGTCTTGTTGCGGTGGATGAACTCCAGCTCTTTCACCAGAGAGGCGTGATCGCCACCGGTCTGATGCGAGCGCTCCGCGACCAGGTCTGCCACCTGTCCACCGATCATCCCCTTCGAGTCGACACCCTGCGCTACCTCGGAGATCGCCCTCAACCGGCGTTCTGCCGCAACCCCCGCCAGCGGCCTGGCCAGCCACGCAAAGGCCTCGGTCAGCAGAGCGTCACCCACCAGGATGGCCATGGCCTCGCCGAAGACCACATGCGTGGTCTTCCGGCCGCGGCGCAGATCATCGTCGTCGAGGGCGGGCAGATCGTCGTGGACCAACGAGTAGGTATGGATCAGCTCCAGCGCGCAGAGCGGGACCAGCAGCGGCGCGACGTCCGCGCCGACCGCTTCCGCCGCGGCGATGGCCACGATCGGGCGGATGCGCTTTCCTCCTCCCAGCACCGCGTAACGCATGGCCTCGTGAATGACGGGAGGTTGCGTGGTGGCAGGCGGCAGATGCGCGTCGAGCGTGCGGTCGACGAGCGCGCGACGAGAGAGGAGGTAGTCACTGAGATTCATGGCTACGGCTCGCTACCGTTCGGCGCCTTCCGGCTCTTCGTGCAAGTTCTCCTCGTCGAAGGGCTCGGTCACCGGTTGCCCCTTGGCGTCGGCCAGGATCAGCTCGATCTTCTTCTCCACTTCGGCAAGCCGCTGGTGGCAGAAGCGGGAGAGACGGATGCCCTCCTCGAACAGTTGCAGCGAATCATCGAGCGGGAGCTCTTCCCCTTCGAGGCGCTGCACGATCTTCTCGAGTTGTTGAAAGGCCTTCTCGAACTCGTTCGTGCTTGCGGCGGTGGCCATTGAGCGCGGTTTATAACATGCGAATGCGGCCACGACGGCCGGCGTTACAATGATGCACGGTGCGCGTATTCATCAGTCACAGCTCCACGGACGAGAAGTTTGCGGATCACATCCGCGACTTTCTCACGAAGGTCGGTTTCCAGGTGTGGGATCCCGACCGCGACCTCCTGCCGGGAAGCAACTGGCTGACGGAGACCGGGCGCGCGTTGGAACATGCCGACGCAGTCGTGCTCCTCCTTTCCGATGCGTCTTTGCGGTCTGAATTTTCAAAACGTGAGATTCAGTACGTCACCACGCAGCAAAAGTACGAGAACCGTGTCGTACCGGTTCGTCTCGGCACAGGTGCCGGCAAGGTCCCCTGGATCCTGCGGAACTTATCCGTGATCGAAGCACCTGCCCAGGACCCGGAAGGAACTGCACGATTGATCGCGACGCGGCTCGAGAAACCACCGGTCCGCAGTCGTTCCCGGAAACGGCCAGTACGTGACACACCCGCACCGAAGGCAAAGCCCGCCAGGCGCCGCGCAACACGCGGTGCGTAGACTGGGACACCTACGATGGGGACGAGACGAAAATCGCCGGGCCTCGTCCCCTCGGAAATCTTCCTTTCGCATTCACACACGGACCACGCGGCAACCGTGAGGGTCGCGGAAGTTCTGCGCCGCCACGGCGTGACATCGTGGTTCAGCGAGCGGAACATCCTCGGCGCTCAGCAGTGGCTGGATGAAATCGGTGCAGCGCTAGAACGGTGCGACTGGTTTGTCGTTCTTCTCACTCCGGCCGCGGTCGAATCGAAGTGGGTAAAACGCGAACTGACGTACGCGCTCAACGAAGACCGCTACGACGGACGCGTCGTCCCCTTGCTTGTGCAGGAGTGCGACTACAAGAAGCTGGCGTGGCCGCTATCGACGCTGCAGATCATCCCGTTCCGCCGTTTTCCGACCGGGTGTGCGGCGCTCTTGAAGCTGTGGGGCATTGGCTACCAACCGCGTTAGCCTTTGTCAGCGCGACACGATTCACACACCGCCGTCCACTTCCGGCCAGAGACTCTCCACTCCCAGCGTTCGCGAGTCGACGGTGGCCAGCAGGCGTCCCTTCTTGAGCTGCACCTCGATCGGCTCGCCGACGTGGACCTGGTTGGAGTCGAGGATCGGCTTGCGTCCCCGGCGGGTGCGCGAGAAGGCGATGGCATAACCGCGCGAGAGCACCGACAGGGGCGAGACCGCCTGGAGCGTGGCCATGACGCCGCGCAGGCGGTCGCGGTCGCGGGCGATGCGCGCCGGATACCTGGCCAGCGGCTCACCGCACGCTTCCAGACGGCGGCGCAACGTCTTGGCGCGCGCGTCCAGTTGGCGGAACAGGGCCAGCCGGCGGCGCTCCAGTTTCTCCCGGGCCAGTACGGTACGGCGCAGGACGATCCCCAGCCGGTCCGACGAGGACAGATCGCGCAACTCGTGGCGATAGTTGCGCACGCGGCTCTCCAGCACGTGACGCACGCGGCGGGTCATGTGGTCGATCTGGGTGCAGATCTCGCTCTTGGCGCGGATGACGATCTCCGCGGCGGCGGAGGGCGTCGGCGCCCGCAGATCGGCCACGAAATCACAGATGGTGAAGTCGGTCTCATGACCGACGCCGGAGATCGTGGGAATCGGGCACGCGGCCACGGCCCGGGCCACGATCTCTTCGTTGAAGGCCCACAGGTCTTCCAGCGATCCTCCGCCGCGGCAGATGAGCACGACATCGTGCAACTGCCAGCGCGAGAGGTTGTTCACCGCGGCCGCGATCTCCCGCGCCGCCGTGGTCCCCTGCACCCTGACCGGATAAATCTGCAACGCCAACCCCTCGAAGCGCCGTCCGAGCACGTTGAGGATGTCTTGCAGGGCCGCGCCGGTGGGGCTGGTCACGATCGCGATGCGTTGCGGCAGCATGGGGATGGCCTTCTTCCGTGCGGGGTCGAACAGACCTTCTTCCGCCAGGCGTTTCTTGAGCTGCTCGAAGGCCAACTGCAACGCTCCCAACCCGGCCGGCTCCACGGCCACGGCGTTGAGTTGAAAGTCTCCCTTGGCCTCGTAGATCGCGAGGCGTCCCCGGACGATGAGCTGCAGGCCGTTCTCGATGCGGAAGCGCAGAAAGCGGGCATTGGTGGCGAACAGCACCACCCGGATCGACGCGCGGGCGTCCTTGAGGGTGAAGTACGAATGCCCAGCCGACGAACGCGTGAAGTTCGTCACCTCTCCCTCCACCGAGACGTCGTTGTAGCGGTAGAGATCGAGATTGATCTGACGGATCAGGTCGGAGACGGAGTAGATACGCGGCTCGGCCATCGTGTCGATCATGCCTCAATGGATGCGGTCGTCAATACCAAATCGCAGGCACTCGAACTGCCTTGATGCGCACCGGGCAGAATGCCCGAGCCCCCTCGTTCCGTCACATCCTCAATCCTCAATCCTCAATCCTCAATCCTCAATCCTCAATCCTCAATCCTCAATCCGTCACTCCCGTGCCGGCTAATCGAAATCCGTGAGGGGGCCGTCCGCGCGACCTTCGATGAACTGCTGCACGATGGGATTGCGGGAGGCCTGAAACTCCGCCGGACTGCCCAGCTCGATGATCTTCCCTTCGTAGAGCATGGCCACCCGGTTGGCGATCTTGAAGGCCACCTTCATGTCGTGGGTGATGGTCACGGTGGTCGTGCCGAGCTTCTGATCCATCTCCACGATCAGGTTGGCGATGACGTCACTGATGACCGGATCGAGGCCGGTGGTCGGTTCGTCGAAGAGCAGGATCTCCGGCTTGAGCGAGATCGCGCGCGCGAAGCCGACGCGACGGCGCATGCCGCCGGAGAGCTCGGACGGTCGCTTCTTTTCGACATTCGGCAGATGCACGTCTTCCAGGCATTCCTCCACCCGCGCGCGGATCTCTGCCTCGGTCATCTTGGTGTGGCGCCGCAGGGGGAAGGCGATGTTCTCGAAGACGCTCATCGAATCGAACAGCGCCCCTTCCTGAAACGACATCCCGAAGTGGCGGCGGAAGCGGTTCAACTCCTGGTCGCCCATCGCCGTCATGTCCTCGTTCTGGACCAGGACGCGGCCCCGGTCCGGCTTGAGCAGACCGATGATGTGCTTGAGCGTGACGCTCTTGCCGGTGCCCGAGCCGCCGACGATGACCAGCGTCTCCCCCTGCTCCACGTCGAGGGACATGTCCTGCAGGACCTGCCTGCCGTCGAACGATTTGTACAGGTGCTGCAGAGAAATGATCGGCGGCATATCAGAAGAGGAGCTTGGTCAGGAAAAAGTCGGTGAGCAGAATGATCAGCGACGCCGACACCACGGCATTGGTGGTGGCCCGGCCCACGCCCTCCGCGCCGCCGCTGGCGGTATAGCCGCGCACGCAACCGGTGAGCGTGAGGATCAGCCCGAACACGGCCGCCTTCACAAGACCACTCCAGATGTCGCTCATGGCCAGGAACTGAAACGTATTCTGCTTGTAGACGACCGGATTGGTCTTGAGCAGCTTCACGGCCACGAGGTAGCCACCGTAGATGCCCAGCGCGTCGCCGAGGATGCAGAGGAAGGGCAGCATGATCACGCCGGCGATCACGCGCGGAACGAACAGATACTGAACGGGCTCGGTGGCCAGCGACTTCAAGGCGTCGATCTGCTCGGTGACCTTCATCGTGCCGATCTCCGCGGCCATGGACGAGCCGACGCGGCCGGCCACCATGAGGCCGACCAGCACCGGCGCGAGCTCGCGCAGCATGGCCAGGGAAACGACACTGGCCACGAACTGTTCCGCATGGACCCGCTGGAATCCGGTGAAGGTCTGGATGGCCAGCACCATCCCCGTGAACATGGTCGTGAGAAAGACCACCGGAATCGAGTCCACCCCCAGACGCACCATCTGCCGGAACCATTCGGCGACGTCATACGGAGGACGCAACATCCAGGTGAACGTGCGCCACAGCGCCTCGAACCAGATTCCGGTCTGCTCGAAGAAGCGGATGA
Source organism: Acidobacteriota bacterium (assembly GCA_039932995.1). Classification (GTDB taxonomy): domain Bacteria; phylum Acidobacteriota; class Thermoanaerobaculia; order Gp7-AA8; family Gp7-AA8; genus QHVT01. Next base: position 18,846 of record JBDTOZ010000887.1, read on the forward strand.
AACGCCGGCCAATGCGATCGAGGATGGTGTTCATGGGTTCACGTAGACACGCGGCACGCGCGCACCGACGCGGCAGAGAATCTCGTACGAGATCGTATCAAGTTTCGCCGCCAGCTCTTCGGCCCGAATCTCCTGGCCGTCCTGCCGGCCCAGCAAGACCACCTCGTCGCCCAGCGCTGCACCGGCGACGTCCGTCACGTCGATGGTCACCAGATCCATCGACACGCGCCCCACGACCGGCGCGCGACGCCCTCGCACGAGCACCTCGCCCACGTTCGACAACCCACGGTCATAGCCGTCCGCGTACCCCACCGGAAGGGTGGCGATGAGACTGGGACGGGTCGTGTGGAAGGTCGTGCCGTACCCGATCGGCGAGCCCGCCGGCAGTTCCTTCAGACGGACGATGGCCGTACGCCAGCGCATGAGCGGGAAGCAGGGCCCAGCTTTGGAGGGCGCAGGGCGGCCCTGCTCCAAGTCCTGATCCAGGGCGTCCGCTCCGTAGAGCGAGATCCCCGTGCGCACGTAGTCTCCCGGGGTGATGCCCCGCGCGGTTGCGGCGCTGTTGGCGACGTGGTGTTTCGGAGCGGCGATGCCGGCCTCGCGCAGAGTCTCGACCAGCGTCTCGAAACGGGCCAGTTGCGTCGTCGTGAAAGGATCGTGAGGATCGCTGGCGTTCGCAAAGTGGGTGTAGAGCGCTTCGAGACGCAGTCGCGGTGCGGAGCGGAGCAGCTCCGCGACGCGAGGCAGGTCGGTCTCGATGACCCCCATGCGTCCCATCCCGGAGTCGAGCTTGAGATGGATGGCCACATCGCGATCCTTCGCCACCTGAGCGACGAGCGCCAACTCCTCCGGACCCGGCACGCCGAGAGTGACGTCGCGATCGAGAGCCATCGCGATCTGCGACTCGTCGAGCGGGCCCACGACGAGGATCGGCAGCATGACCCCCGCATCGCGTAGCTCCAGCGCCTCCTCGAGGAGGGCCACGCCAATCATGGCCACGCGGTCCGGCGTACACCGGCGCGCCAGCGCCACCGCCCCGTGCCCGTACCCATTCGCCTTCAGCATGGCGATGAGCCGCGTCCCCGCGGGCAGACCCGAGACGATCGCATCGACATTGCGGTCGAACGCCCCGAGGTCGATCTCCGCCCAGGTCGGCCTCATCGGACGCCCCCGGCAATCGGCAGGAGCAGATCTGCGGTCCGGCAGTCTCTCCCGCCAACCGCCAACCGCCAACCGCCAACCCGAGTCAATTCACGAAGAGAAGACATGGATGTTCTGCCCATTGATCGGTCGCGACCGGGGAGATGCAAGAAACAGGATCGTCTCGGCGACTTCCCGCGCCGTCATTGAGGCGGGAGCGCCTCCGCTGGCCTCGGCCCACATCGGCGTATCGACCGAGCCGGGGCTCACGCAATTGACCCTCACGCCGCGGCTCTTGATCTCCACCGCCAGCGCCTCGGTCAGCGAGATCACCGCGCCCTTGCTGGCGCAGTACGACACCCAGCCGGGAAACTTGTCCGGGCCGGGGACGCCGGAAATGGAGGCCACGTTCACGATCGCGCCGGCACCGCGCTCCAGCATGGAAGGAAGCGCGCGGCGGCACGTCAGATAGATCGCGTCGACGTTCACGGCGAACATCCTTCGCCACTCCTCGAAAGTCGTCTCGACCAGCGGCGCGACGTCGATCATCCCGGCGTTGTTGACCAGCACATCGCAGGGACCGAAGCGCGATTCGGTCGCGCTGAAGAGCCTCTCGACGTCCTCGAGCGTGGCCACGTCGCCGGGGACGGCCAGCATGCGGTCGCCGAACCGTTCCGCCAGAGCGCGCAGCCTTGGTCCCGAGCGCGCTTGGACCACCACCCGGGCTCCCTGTTCCGCGAGCAATTCCGCGGTCGCTGCTCCGATCCCTGACGAGGCGCCGGTGACGACCGCGACATTTCCGTCGAATTCACTCATAATCGGACGCAGGCTATCCCAAACCCGCGTGTCGAGTCCTGAGTCCGGCCGCATGGTTCCGCATCCTGCCTCCCGCACTCGCACTGAGCAGCTCATCACATGTCTTCGAGAGGAGAAGCACCATGAATCCCGAAATGAACAACGTGATTCAAGCCGTCCTGAGGTGGGCGCACATCGTCGCCGGCATCCTCTGGATCGGTCATCTCTACTTCTTCAACTTCGTCAACGGTCTCGTCTCCAAAGCACTCGACGCTCCCACCCGCAAGGCCCTGGTCCCCGAGCTGATGCCGCGAGCTCTCTACTGGTTCCGCTGGGGCGCTGCATGGACGTGGATCACCGGCCTGCTCCTGGGAGGCCTGATCTACTACCACGGCCGGATCGTCTTCGAGGATCCCAGCAGCGGGAACCCGTGGCTCTGGCTGGCCATCGTCGTGGCCATCCTCATCGTCGGCTTCCTGATCTACAACGTGATCATGAAGTCGGTCAAGAACGTGGTCGCCGCCAATGCCATCTCTCTGCTGCTCCTGGCCGGCGTCTACGCGTTGCTCGAGCAGGTCGGCAAGTTCAGCGGCCGCTCTCTCTACCTCCACGTCGGCCTGATCCTCGGCACGGTGATGGCCTTCAACGTCTGGATGGTGATCTGGCCCTCGCAGCGCAAGATCATCTCCGCCGTCGCCGCCGGCACGCCGCCTGACGCGAACCTCGTGGCGCTGGCCGGCCTGCGCTCCCGGCACAACACCTACATGTCCGTACCGCTGGTCTTCCTCATGATCAGCAATCACTACCCGGGCATGTACGCGGAGTCGGCCACCTCGTATCCAGGCCTCTACCGGGCACTCTGCCTGGTCGGTGTCTTCGCGCTCGGCTTCCTCGTCGTTCGCTGGCTCTACGGCAAGTCGGCGAAGGTCACCATCGCGGTTTAGCCCTGATTTAGCCCAAGGGTTAGCCCCGGTAGAGCCCATCGAAATTGGCCGCCGTAGGCGGCCGAAGAACCTAGCACCCGGCTTTCAGCCGGGTGTGTGGAACGAACAGAAGGCAAGCCCGCGTAGCGGGCGACAGGACGCTCTGTCGCGCGCTACGCGCGCTCCACGTATCTAACTCTGATTTCCCACGCCTGAAGGCGTGGGCTATTCTCTGGCGCCCGCTCACGCGGGCATCTTGCCGGGCGCACTTCCCGCGACCAATGGCCAAAACTGCCCGCCTGTTTCATCGCGACGCCGCTCGAAGTGACCGCGGTCCCAAACGGTCGCGGGTCACCTGATACGATGCCGGCAGAATCATGACCATTCGCGAGATGCTCGAGCGGATCGAGTACGACACCCTCGTTCCGCAGGCGGCGCGGAGCGCCGACACGCGCGGACGGGACCGGCCCGAGGAGGAGGACGACCTCCGGCCGTCGTACCAGCGGGACCGGGACCGCATCGTTCACTCGAAGGCTTTCCGGCGGCTGAAGCACAAGACCCAGGTGTTCCTCGCGCCCGAGGGTGACCACTATCGGACGCGGCTCACGCACGTCCTGGAAGTGACGCAGATCGGCCGGACGATCGCCAAGTCGCTGCGCCTGAACGAGGTGCTCACCGAGGCCATCGGGCTGGGACACGACCTCGGACATTCGGCCTTTGGACATGCCGGCGAGGCCGCACTGAACAAGCTCGTGACCGGTGGCTTCGACCACTATCGCCAGTCCGTGCGCGTGGTGGAGACACTGGAGAACGACGGACGCGGGCTCAATCTCACCGTCGAAGTCCGCGACGGAATCCTCAAACACTCCAAAGGCGAAAAGGGCGAGTTGCTGCGCAAGCGGCCCAAGTCCCGGGCCCTCACTCTCGAAGGCGACATCGTGCGGATCTCCGACATCATCGCCTACGTCAATCACGACATCGACGACGGCATCCGCGCCGGCATCATCCGTGAGGACGACATCCCTCGCGACATCCGCACGACCCTTGGCCCGACAGGAGCGGCCCGCATCGACCGCATGGTGCGCGACGTCATCGAGGCCACGCTCGCCAACGACTACGAGGCCATCATGATGACCGCCGAGTCGCTCGAGGCGCTGGAGGCACTCCGCAAGTACATGTTCGAGAACATGTACCTGATCCCCGAGATCCGCGGCGAATTCGAAAAGGCGCAGCGAATTCTGGCCTCACTCTTCGAATACGTCGTCGCCCACCCTCAGGAGTTCCTGGATCCGGACAGTGAAGAGCCCGTGGAGCGTCTGGCCATCGACTTCATCGCCGGAATGACCGACCGTTACGCGCTCAATCTGCACGCGAAATTGTTTCTGCCGAGACCGTGGGTCTCGTAATCGGTCAGGCGTGCGTAAGACTGTAGTGCGCAAGAGACCGCGCCACAGACTCAAGATTTCTTTTTCTTGACCGCCACGTTCAATACGTCCCGCAAATCCTTGCCCGCTTTGAAGCGGACATTCTTCGACGCCGGAATGTGAATGGCCTGCTTGGTGCGGGGATTGAGCCCCTCCCGCGCCTTGCGCTCGGTGACCGAGAAACTGCCCAGGCCCGGGATCGCACAACGCTCTCCCCGTTGACAGGTATCGGCAATGAAGGTGATGAATGCATCGAACGCCGCAGCGGCTTCTTTTTTCGAAATACCGGCCTGATCGGCCATGGCGTTAATGACGTCAGCCTTACCTGGCATGCCTTGCCCTCCTGTCGAAGCGTGCTCGTCAATCTGGTGTGGTGTCTCACAAATAGCGATGCATTATTCGACGCGATGAAGGCTCGATGGCGAGTCGACGCGACGAGGCGATGTGGTGACATCGCTGAGGAGCGGCGGCGAAGCAAACGAGTCTTCAGCGTGCCGAAGAACGCATAGGTATTTGTGAGACACCACACTAGGATGCGCATCCGCGAAAGTCAACGCAATGTGTTTGCGTCCCACGACCTTTCGTTCCGCGCACCAATGTGCAGAGACCACTTCGTGAATGCGCGTCAGGCGCCTGTTTTGAGCAGGAATGCCGTAAACCCATCCGCGCCGGATTCCGGCGTCAATCGCAATACGCCGTCCTCCACCCAGGGCCGGGCTCCCTCGGGGACGTAGGGCGTGATGTCCACGCGCGCCACTCCTTCGACGACCCGGTCGTTTTCCTCCGGCTCCAGTGAACAGGTCGAATAAACGACGAAGTCACGGGCCACGGACAACGCGCCGGCCAGGAGAGCCCGTTGCAATTTCGCGAATCCGGCCAGGTCCTCTTCTCTCATCCGCCATTTGAGCTCCGGATTCTTGCGGATAGTGCCGGTGGCACTGCACGGGGCGTCCAGAAGAACGACCGCGAAGGGCTTGGCGAACGGCGGCGTCCGCCCATCGCTGACGACGATCTTCCGACCGCGGCGGGCGAGCGGACGCAGTCTCGAGAAGGAGACGTCGCTCGACACGACCCGTGCGCCGTAGTGCTCCATGTACAGGCTCTTGCCTCCGGGCGCGGCGGCTACGTCCAGGATGTCGTCGCCGCAGGCTCGGGCGATGGCCGCGATGACTGCGCTCCCTTCATCCATCGGATGGAACGCATCGCGATCCAACTCCGCACTCGACCCGTGAAGCTTCCAGACACCGGGGACGAGCGACGAGCGCTCCCCGCCGGGAGGAGGCTCATCCCGCAATGCCAGCACGTCCGGATACGAGAGCTCCTGATTCGCCGCTGCGATCTTCGCCGCACGCTCGGCGCCATAGGTTCTGATCCAGCGCTCGACCAGCCACGGCGGATGGGCGGTGCGCGTGGCCAGATCGGAAGGCTCCGGCACAGGGCCGCGCGTGGCGCGCCGGAGCACGGCGTTCACGAATCCCCGCGCGCGCTTCGGCGCGAGATCGACGGACTCGGAGACCGCGGCGTACGCCGGCGTGTCCATGAACAGAAGTTGATAGAGGCCGAGGCGCAAGACGTCCACCACGGGCGGATCGAGTTTCTTCACCGCCCGTTGGGCCAGCTCGGCGATCACAAAGTCGAGTCGCGAGCGCCAGCGCAACACGCCCAGCACCAACGTGCGCACGAAACCGGACTCCCCGATCAGCAGGAGCGACGCGTAGAGATCCTCCCGTTCGATGCGTTGCAGAAGCTGCAGGGCGTGCTCGCGCTCAGAGGACATCGCCGGCCTTCCAACCCAAGCCCCGGGCCACGATGACGGCCGACGTGCGCGGCTTGCCGGGACGCTGCATCTCCAGAACGCGAATCGAGCCCTCCCCCGTGGCGATGACCACCCCACCCTCGTCGATGGCCAGGACGGTCCGTGGGACGCCGCTCGCGTCGGCGGGTCGCATGTCGGTCAGCTTCAGGTCGCGAAAGAAGAGGCCGGGCCAGGGATCGAAAGCGCGGAAGCGGTCGTAAATGACCCGCGCAGGCTCGTCGAGATGCACTTCCCCTTCACCCTTCTCGATCTTCGGTGCGACGGTGGCCTGCCCGTGATCCTGCGGCGTCTCCACCGCCGTCCCCGCGGCCACGTCGCGAAGCACCGCCGCGAGAGCCTGACCGCCGATCGCCGACAACCGCCGGGCCAGTGACGGAGTGCGCTCGTCGGGTCCGGTCTCGGTCGTCTCGATGCGCAGCATCGGACCGTGATCGAGCTCTTCGTCGACACGCATGATCGTCACCCCGGTCACGCGATCGCCGGCCTGGATCGAGCGCTGGATGGGCGCGGCGCCCCGCCACCGCGGAAGAATGGATGCGTGTACGTTGAGAAACCCGTGCGCCGGGATCTGCAGCAGCGCAGGCGGGAGGATCTTCCCGTACGCCACGACCACACCGCACTCCGGTGCCACGCGCGCCACCTCGGTCAGGAACTCTTCGTTGCGGATGCGGGCCGGCTGCAACAACGGCAGTCCCAACTCCCGGGCCCGCATCGCCACCGCCGGAACCTGCATCTTCATCCCGCGGCCGGCCGGCTTATCGGGCTGCGCCACGACGAGCACCACCTCGTGCTCCCGCGCGACCGCGTCGAGGGTGGGAACGGCGAAGTCGGGAGTCCCGAAGAAGACCAAACGCATGGGAGGCGGATTCTATAGGCGCCGCGGGCAGGGCGCGGGGCGCGAGGCTCTACAATCGCGATTCACATGACGATCCCGAAGAGCTTCTCCGCACGCGCTCTCATGCTTGCTCTGGTTTTGGCCGCGCCACTCTCCGCGCAGGTGGCGGATGGCGATCAGCATTACGCCGCGCGTGCCGAAGGGGCGCAGGGAGGACATGCCCGGACCGAGCACATCGACGCGGCCATCGCGGCCTACCAGCGCGCCATCGCGCAAAACCCCAATGACATCGAGGCCCGGTGGAAACTGCTGCGCGCATACCGGTTCAAGGGCGCCTACGTGGCCACGACCAGCGACCAGAAGAAGCAGATCTACGGCACTGCCAAGAACGCCGGCGAAAAGGCGCTCGCGCTCGTGAACGCGCGGCTGCACGTGACTGCGAAGTCCACCGAGAAACAGGTCGCCGACGCGGCCCGAGCCGTCCCGGGTGCTGGTGAGGTGTACCTGTGGGATGCCATCAATTGGGGGGAGTGGGCGCTGGCCTACGGCAAGATGGCGGCTGCGCGGCAGGGTGCCGCGGACCAGATCCGTCGCGGCGCCACCATCGCTCTGCTCGTCGACCCGCGCATGGAAATGGGCTCGCCCGCGCGAGTCCTGGGACGTCTGCACGATCAGACCCCGCGCATCCCCTTCATCACCGGCTGGGCCTCGTCGAAGGAAGCCCTGCGCTTCCTCGGGGACTCTCTGAAGATCGACCCGAAGAACAAGATCACTCTGGTCTTCCTCGCGGAAGCAATGGCCTCGGCCGACAGCAGCAAGAAGCCCCAAGCGATCAAGCTCCTCCGCGAAGCCATCGACAGTCCGTCGCATCCCGACTTTGCCGTCGAAGACGCAGCCGCCGTGACCGACGCCAAGGCCCTGCTGGCGAAATGGAAGTAGCCCACCGGGCAGGATGCCCGGGGTTCTGTGGAGCGGTGGACTCGAGTCCACCGGGCACTCGCGAGGAGTGAGCCGTGAGCCGTGTGAGTTTCTCGCCA
>JBDTOZ010000888.1:0-5220 GCA_039932995.1 Acidobacteriota bacterium
TCCGCGGCATCCTTCCCAAGGGAGGCACGCTGCTGCGCACGACCAACCGCGGCAATCCGTTCGAGTACCCGCAGAGTGACGGCAATTCCGTGGACCGTTCAGCCGAGGTGGTGCAGAACATCCACGACCTGGGCATCGACGGCATCATCGCCATCGGTGGCGACGGCACGCTCAAGATCGCGCAGCGGCTGTGCGACATGGGCATCCCCATGGTGGCCGTGCCCAAGACCATCGACAACGATCTCGCGGCCACGGATTACACCTTCGGATTCCAGACCGCGGTGGCGGTGGCGACCGACGCCGTCGATCGCCTGCACACCACTGCCGAGAGCCATGACCGGGTCATGATTCTGGAAGTCATGGGACGTCACGCGGGATGGATCGCGCTGTACTCCGGCCTGGCCGGCGGGGCGGACATCATTCTGGTGCCGGAGATTCCCTATCGTCCGCGAGCCATCGTCGATCTCATCGAGGAGCGGCAGGGCGAGGGGAGCAACTTCGACATCATCGTCGTGGCGGAAGGCGCCAAGAGGCACGGCGGCGAGGAGACCTACGTCGATCAGGCCAAACGCCGGCTGGGAGGCGTGGCCTATCAAGTGGCCGCGGACATCCAGAATCACATCGAGATGGAGATCCGGGTCACGGTCCTCGGCCACATCCAGCGCGGGGGCTCTCCGATCGCCTTCGACCGCATCCTGGCCTCGCGCTACGGCGTGGAGGCCGCGCAGCTCGTGGCCCGCAAGGACTTTGGCAAGATGGTCGCCCTTCGCGGTGACCGGATCATCTCCGTTCCCATCGCCGACGCCGTCTCCCGTCCCAAGTACGTCGACCCCGACGGCGACATCGTGCGCGAGGCCTTGAGTCTGGGCGTCTCGTTCGGCGACGGCCGTTAGCCGGAGGACCGCAGGGGGCCGGGCAAGATGCCCGTCTCTTTTACTAGAATGCGCCGCCATGGGAACCTTGGTCGACTATCGCGTGGAAAAAGGTGTGGCCGTTTTCGAGCTGAACGATCCGCCTGCGAATGCCTACACCTACGAAATGAACCGCGAGCTGGATGAATGCATCCTGCGCGCGCGGATGGACGAGGCGGTGCACGTGATCGTGCTGCGTGGCGCGGGCGAGAAGTTCTTCTCCGCGGGAGCGAACATCGGCATGCTCTCGGAGGTCACGCCGCACTTCAAGTACTACTTCTGCCTGCACGCGAACGAGACGTTGAACCGTCTGGAGCAGACGCCCAAGCTCGTCATCGCTGCCCTCAATGGTCATTGCGTCGGCGGGGGCCTGGAGGTCGCGCTGGCCGCCGACATTCGCATCGCCCTGGAGGGATCGGGCAAGTGGGGATTGCCGGAGGTGGCGCTGGGGGTCCTTCCGGGAACCGGCGGCACGCAACGACTGTCACGCCTCCTGGGGAAGACGCAGTCGATCCAGTTGATGGTCGAAGGCGGCCTGGCCGACTACGGCAAGGCGCGGGAACTGGGTGTCGTCAACTACGTCTGGCCGGCCGAAGAGAACGGGAAGACGTGGTGGGACCGGGTGATGGAGTACGCCTGGAGTTTCTGCCCGCCCAACAAGGCGGCCAAGGCCGTCGGGCGGATCAAGCGGGCGGTGCAGACCGGCTGGGAGATTCCGCTCGAATCGGGCCTGGCCCTCGAGCGCGAGCTGCAACAGCAGTTGTTCCAGAGCGAGGATGCCCGCGAGGGACTGGACGCCTACGCCGCGAAACGAAAGCCGGCCTTCACCGGGAAGTAGGCGGAGCCGCGGGCAGGTCCCAGATCGTGATGGACGAGCCCACGCGGGCCACGCGTCGGCCGCGGGTGTGCAGCGCGTCCATGAGGCGTTGGAGCACGTCGCCCGCCGCCGCTCCCTGACGGGAACGCAATGTGGTGGGGCCGACGTACTCCATGTAGGAAGACGTCGCGTAGTGCCCCGGCGAGATCGAGAGATCGAGCGGCGGGTAGCGTTCCACGCCGTGCAGGCGGGGCATGGCGAAGACGACCACCCTCGTGTCGCGCTCCCACCCTTTCTGGCGCAAGAAGGAGTGCATACGGTCGACGTCCTGTCCCCAGTCGACGTTGGAGTCGTTGAGATTCCGCGGCCCGCCGAAGACGTTGAAGTACCCCAGCTCGAAGGGGTGGATGGAAGCGAGGGACACCGCCGCGCTCACGAGCAGTGCCGCGGCGGCGACAGCGAAGGCGCGGCGAGGCAGGCGTGCCGCCAGCGCGGAAGCGCCGACGATGGCCAGCAGCGGGTAAATGGGGAGGATGTGCCTCACTCCGATGTTGAACGCCGAGGGGATCGAGACCACGAAGAGCGTGGCCACGACGACCAGCATGCCGATGCCCCACTTGTTGCGCAGGTGCCTCCCCCCCGCGGCGATGGCCGCGGTCAGGAGCAGCATGGCCGGTGTCGACTTCAGGAGGAATGCCACGAAGAAGTACTGAGGAAAGCCCTTGCGCGACAAGCGCCCGTTCAGGAAGTTCCAGTCGCGCTCACCCGCGCTCAGGAGCTGCACACCCTTCACCCCGGAGAGAAACATCCCCACCTCCGGCGCTCGCTGCGTGAGACGCGCGTAGCGGGCCACCGTTTCCGGGTCCGCACCGCGGTGGCGGAGGAACGTGGAGGAAACGGAGGCGGCCTCGTTCGGAGCCATGGCCCGCATGCTGGCGGCGTAAACCGCGTACACGACCAGTGCCGCCACCATGCACGCCGCCAGCGCGCTCACGATGGATTCGATCCATTTGGGCCTGCTCTCCCGCTCCAGAAGCAGAAGCAGGGGCGCAAGGACGACCAGGGGCACGAGGATCAACGCCGTGAACTTCGTGGCGATGGCCAGGCCGAGAGTCAGACCGGCCAGCATCCAGCGCCAGGACGGGCCGCCGACGGCGGAGAGGGTCAGGACGACCGTGAGGGTCATCAGCAGCGCGGCGGCCACGTCGGAATGCACGACGCCGGCGTGAGCGATCAGGTTCGGGTCGAGCGCCATCATGGCCGAGGCCAGCAGCGCTGCGGGGGTCCCGGAGGCGGCCCGTGCCGCGAGGTAGACACCGACGATCAGCGCGGCCAGCAACCACCGAAAGGGGGCGCGCGCCAGCGCCAGCATCTCCGGCAGAGGAATGGCGTTGGCCAGAAAGAACGGGTACAGGTCCGCGGGCCGCAGGCGCGGCGCACCACTGACGTCGGGGAGGGTGAGGCCGGGAGCCCGCACCAGCGACAACGCCGCCAGGAGTTTGGACAGCGGGGGATGCTCGGGGTTGGTGCGCAATACACCCCGAGTCAGATACTCCATCCCTGCATAGATGTGGGGCGGCTCGTCGATGGTCGCGGAATCCCCGCGCGTGTGGTCCAGCGTGAGAAAAAGGGCCAGCACGCAAAGGACGGCCACCCAGGTCGCTTCCAGAGCGATACGCGTTCGATTGATCAGAGGATCATTCTAGCGGTCGGTTGGCGGTTGGCGGTTGACGGTTGGCGGTTGGCTGGTCGAGTCGTCGTCGGGTCGTCGGGTCGTCGGGTCGTCGGGTCGTTTCGTCGTCGAGTCGTCAAGTCGCCGAGTCGCACAGGCTCACAGTCGAGTCTCATGGGAGCACGTGCCACGAGCCTCTATGAGACTGTGAGCCTATGAACCTATGAGACCCGGGCCCGCGCCTCCCAACTCGACGACCCGACGACTCGACGACACGCCCGACGACGACAAGCCCCGACAACCGACAACCGACAACCGACAACCGCCAACCGACAACCGCCAACCGCCAACCGAACATTTGCTAGCATCCGCACCATGACTGAGATTCAGAACCGGCTTTTCATCAACGGCGAATTCGTCGATGCCCGCTCGGGGGAGACCTTTGCGACCACCAACCCTGCCACCGAAGAGAAGATCGCCGACGTTGCGTCGGCGGGGGTGGAGGACGTCGACGCGGCGGTGAAAGCGGCGCGGGCGCAAATGGAGCCGGGCTCGGAGTGGCAGAAGATGAAGCCGCGGGACCGCGCCAAGATTTTGTGGCGTCTCGCGGACATGCTCACCTCCCGGGCCGCCGAGATTGGACACATCGAGACCATCGACAACGGCAAGCCCATCTTCGAGTCGCAGTTCGTCGATACTCCCGCTGCCGCGGAGTGCCTCTACTACTTCGCCGGCTGGTCGGGCAAAGTGACCGGCGAGACCATCCCGGTCGCGGACAACGCCTTCACCTACACGTTGCGCGAACCGGTGGGTGTGGTCGGTGCGATCACGCCGTGGAACTTTCCGCTGATGATGGCGGTCTGGAAGATCGCCCCCGCTCTCGCGTGCGGGAACGTGGTCATCTCCAAACCGGCCTCGAACACCTCGCTCTCCCTGCTGAAGTTCGCCGAATACGCGCGCGAGTGTGGCCTGCCGGCGGGCGTGTTGAACGTCATTCCCGGCCGGGGGAGCGTGGTCGGCAACGCCATCGTCGACCATCCCGGCATCGACGCCATCACCTTCACCGGCTCGACGGAAGTGGGCAAGCAGCTCATGGGACGGGCCGCGAAGACGTTGAAGAAGGTGGCGCTGGAGCTGGGCGGCAAGTCCCCGAACATCGTCTTCGCCGACGCCGACCTCGACGCCGCCGCCAAGGGTGCGCTGAACGCGATTTTCTACGGCAAGGGCGAAGTGTGCGCTGCCGGCTCGCGCCTGCTCGTGGAGGAGAGCGCGCACGAGGAACTGATGGCCAAGGTCATCGATCGCGCCAACAAGATGGTGGCCGGCGACCCGCTCCACCCGAAGACCCGCCTCGGCGCCATCGTCTCGAAGGAACAGATGGACACCGTCCTCGGCTACATCGAGTCCGGCAAGAACGAGGGAGCGAAGCTCGTGGCCGGCGGCGCGCGCACGGACATCGGCACGGGCAAGGGCTACTTCCTGCAGCCGACCATCTTCGACGACGTGCAGCCCGAGCACCGCATCGCCCGCGAAGAGATCTTCGGGCCGGTGCTGGCCACCCTCAAATTCAAGGACGCCGAGGACGCCATCGCCAAAGGCAACAACACCGTCTACGGCCTGGCCGCCGCGGTCTGGACGCGCGACGTCTCGAAAGCGCATCGCATCGCCCGGGCCATCAAGGCGGGCACGGTATGGGTCAACACCTACAACCTCTACGATCCGGCGCTTCCCTTCGGTGGCTTCAAGGAATCGGGCTTCGGCCGCGACCAGGGACGGGACGCCCTCGAAAAGTACACGCAGACCAAGAGCGTGTGGGTGAA
>JBDTOZ010000889.1:0-19807 GCA_039932995.1 Acidobacteriota bacterium
TCAATAACTATACTTCAGCCCGTCATGGGCGAAACCACTCTTCGCTTCTTTTAGGACTAAGCGAAGCTTTACCGAGCGGGCGATCGTGCTCCCGCGATTGTGAAACGAGAAAAGCACGCCGAGGGGCTGTCCTGGAGTAAACTTGGTGAGGCTTTCGGTCCATTCTGAGTTAAGACGCGCGTTCGAGACTTGCAACAGTGGCCAGTCGAGTGCTGTGCCATTCAGGGTTGTTCGTTCAGGTGCCGGATTCTGTGTGAGGGGGGCCGACTCCTCTGTGGGCAGCATCTCGTAGTCGAGAATGGCCGCTGTGTGGGTCTCAGATGGCAGATCGCCCAGTTGTATTGTGTCTCCTTCCACCGGAAACTCAAGCTCTCGGGCCTCTCCCTCTTCGCCGCCGAGAGCGGCTAGTCCTTTGAATAGGTCTTTCTGGCCGTGCCAAACACCAACGAGTACAGGGCGATGCGTCGTACCTGGTCGAAACGTCAGGTTTGCCATCGCAACCCGTTCGATACCCTTGCGACTACGAAGCGTCACGACTACCTTTGCATGCTCCGAGTCGCTTTGTTCAATCGTAATGCTTGCTCGGAGGTCTCGGAGCGTCTCATGCGAGTTGTTGTAGTGCCACAGCCGCAAGAGAATCGCGTTGTCGTTGGCGATGTCGACGAGGTCCGGTACCCAGGCTGCGTTGGCGCCGAGTTCGTCGTACTCGATATGCCCCGAAGGGATCGTCAGTGGCTGACTCAGTTTCGCTTCCGGTAGGGTCCCGGCGCGCGCCTGGGTCATGATGTTCCCAAGGGATCGCATTTCGGAGTCTGCGTCGCCGGTTCCCGCAAGCGTGACGGGTTCGCAGTGGAACTGCAGCACGATGTGATGCAAGGTCAGACCTGGTGCAACGTCTCCGAGTCGCAGACCGTCGGGCGTCAAAGCCGCTGCGGCAGTCTGTGTGAACGACAGCATGCGGCGATCGCTCGGATCCATATCGTAGCTCCAGGCGGTGGTAGGAGTGAGAAGCACCGGGGCGCCGAAGGCGGCGATGAACGCGGATCCGAATGCTGGCGGCACACTGGTCCCTGTAATGCTGCCGGTGATGGGCACCATGCCGATTGGAAGCTGCGGAATGTCAAGTCGAAGCCGCACGTCTTTCGCGGTAGCAAATCCTCCGTTCCGATAGGAGAACGCGACTAACAGGTCGTCGCCTGGAGCGACGGTCGTTCCTCGTTTAGCCCAGCATGTGTGTTCGCAGTTGGGTGTCTGCGTGACATTCCTAACACGAAGCAGTGGGGTGTCGTCGCCTGCGGGATTCCAGATCGCCGCGCGCCCGCTCTCTGTTGGCCGGTTGAAGGTATCTCGATATGCTTCGCGAAACGCGACGTATCGCTCGTCGGTGGTGTTGTTCGCCGGTTTCGCGATCTCAATGTGATTCTTCTCGATCGGATCGGGGCGGGTGTTGCATAGGTGGCGTGCGCTTTCGCGTTGGACGACGTATACGCCGTAGGTAGGGAGAAGCTCATACGCGCAATACGAGAGGATCTGGCGCGCATAGTCTGAACTCGTCCACTGCGCTTCCCACACCCCGAGCACGCCCGGGTCATCCGTTGTCATCTTGCGCATATCGGTCAGTTGCGGGTTTGCAGAGATGACGCGGGTGATGTTGGCAAGGTCGCTTCCGGTTGTCGGCGTGCTGAAGAAGTAGATCATCGGCACCCGATCTGGGGACAGGTCACGATACTTGAGAAGGTACGCGCGCGCGATAAGCCCACCCAGGCTGTGGCACACGAAGACAACTTGGCGATGGTTCGCAATCACGTTGTCGTTGTTGAGGTATTTCCGCAAGTGGTCGGCCAGTTCGTCGATGGTGTAGCTGCGGCGCAGCTTCGGAGAATCAAACTCGTGGGCCCAGATGTCAACACCATCGAATGTGTGATCATCACTAACAAGCGCTGGAAAGTAAGCACCCGTAGTGGTGTTCGTCCAAGTCGATGTGCCGTCGCCAATGACGCCGTGAATGAAGACAATCACACGGTCAGCACGGAGTTCCTTGCTGCCACGAATGTAGCCGGGTAGTTGGTAGACTGGCGAATCCTTGCGAACCGGAGCTACTGTTGTCGCTGCCGAAGAACAAGCCGTCAGCATCACCGTCAGCATCACCGTAACCATCAGCGTCGTGAGCAGCCGCATGAAGTCTCCCCCTCAGGAGTAGGAGTGCCCTGGAGGCACGGACTCCTACCCCACATGCCGATTCTCGTGACCAGCCGCCCAGTCTCTTCCTGAAAGAGAGCCTGGATCGCTTGGCTGTTCCGGTAGGAGTCCTCCTGTGTCTGTCTACGCGGACTCGTCGCGCTTCAGGTTGCCCATCTTGCCGGCGTTCAGTTGGTGGCGGCAACGGCAGCGTCCGGTTAGTTAGTTTAGGTGAGCGGTGGGAGCACCCGTTCGTTACTTCCAAGGTCCGGATGATTCGCTAAGTTCTTGCCAGAGAGTATTTATCGGCCGAAAGCAAGTTCAGGAGGCGAGCACGGCAGTTCAATACTCCGCCAGAACTCCCAGCCATCTACTCAAAGCCCACCTGCCGCAATTTAGCGGAGCACTCAGCCTCGCCGCGCCACCTCGATGGTGGCGATATCGATTTCTTCATCGGCATCATCGCTTCGAAGACTCGCCGTGCCTCATCGCTACCCGCCGTAGGAGACTCGCAGGAACTTGAACGATCCTGTCGCCTTCCCCTCGCGATCCGGGCCGTCGATGATCTCGCCTACTTCTTTTTTGGCTGGTCCGCGGGCAGCGGCTCGCGTCGTTGGGGGTTGAGATTGATATGCGCGTAGCCATCATCGGGCAGCGGCAGTTCGAACGGCTCCGCCACGGCGCTCGCCGCGTTCTCCGTGGACAGTTCCTCGGAGAAGCGGCCGTATGTATTGCCGAGGCATAGCCTGCAGCCGTGTGTTAGCGGCGCGACACGCACGCGCCTGCCGTTGACGTACGTGCCGTTCGCGCTAGCCAAGTCATGCAGCACGAAGAACCCGCGCTCGAAGACGATCTCGGCATGATGGCTGCCGACCTTGGGATCGCGCAGGATGATGTCGTTGCTTGGATCGCGGCCGATCGTAAATGACCGGTGGTTTTGCAGGCGATAGCTTTTCTCCCCGCCATCCAGACCGACGAAAAAGAGCTTCGCCGTTGCCGATTCGTTTCTTGGCGACCGGCGCGCCTCGGAGTCATCGAGAGGTGCGGCGGCGGCCACGGACGTTCTGGGATTAACGGCACCCCACGGCACCTCGACCGCGGGATCGTTTCTGAAGTTGACGTCATCGCTGCTCGTGGCGTAGCGGCGTCGCCGATTCGAGAGACCTATCCCGTCGGCCGTCATGAGTTCCGCGAGGATCGCTTCGCGCTCCTCTGCCGGCAGCGACGGAGCACGCTCGTCGAAGAAGCGATCGACGGCCTCTTCGTCGGTCGGATCAACGCCGTAACGTGCGGCGATGGTCGCGAAAGCGTTCATCGAAGTAGGCACGGCCGATTATGCTCCTCCCTATCGAAGCGAGTCCAACTCGGACGAGGCAGCGAAGGCACTTGCCTCATCGTGGTAAAAGTAGCGGCCGTCGTTTCGCACGACGAGACGGCGAAAACCGGGTGGGAGTGGATGGTCGCGCGGCAGAGCGATCATTCCTGCCTCGGGTCCCTCGTACCACTTGACGAGACGGTCGCCTCCCTTCTGATCGGCGTGCAAGCCCAAAAGCCCGCGCCGCATGGCGTTGTAACTGGAGGTGATCGCCATGTCCATTCCAATTCTCATCAGGATGCGTCGCTCGGGCACGGCTGCGATCTCCTTGCCACGGCCGCTTGTGAAGAACTCATCAGGCGCCGGGCTCAGGTACCAGAGGAAGGCACTGTCTTTGTTGGGGTCCTGCAGGGCGGGGTACTCCTCCACCAAAAGGCTCATTACGCAAGGCAATAGGTGAGGTGGCGAGGCGCATTCCACCCCTGCAACGAGCGCCAGAGGTGCTTGGCCGAAGGCCAACGCACCGAGGCGCGTCAGATTGAAGATCCGAAAGGGCCAGCTCCAATTCTTGTCCGCGCGATCAAGGGAGTCTATCCACTTCCGCTGCACGTGCTGATCCCACCAATTCGCATGCTCTCGGGTCATTTTGACGATGCGAATCGGTAGCTGGCCTCCCGAAGAGGTAGGCATCCTCGAGACGTGAACGAGACCACGTGTCCTTCTTTCCTGCATGACACAGTTGCAATGCGGGACTGCTGGCGCGAAGTATATCTTCCGTTAACAAGTCTGCGGTTCGCGGGGGTTACAGCGGCAACAAGATTTTTCGCCCGCGACGCGGAATCAATGTCCTCGGACGTAGGGCCCGGCGGAGCCAGCGCCCCACGATCACACTCACGCCGCGGCGAGCGCTTCGGTTCGACTCGTCCCCCCATCTACTCAAGACCTGCAAAGCGCTGAACGCCGAAGAAGTTCGGTACGTTCTGATCGGCGGCTTCGCGGTCATCCTTCACGGCTTCGTTCGAGCGACGAGAGACATCAATCTGTTGATTGACCCTCGGTGGAGAACGTGCAGCGACTGAAACGAGCCATGGCGGTGCTGCCGGATAACGCAGTCGCGTTGATCGCTGACGACGAGGTCGAGAAGTATCAGGATCACGACGGCGACGAGCACGCGTTTCATCGATGTCGATTCCACGCCAGGGCGATCCTCTGCCAGCACTCACAGCCACCGGCCGGTTCCTTCGTCGGAGCTCGAGCTACCGTTTCAAGTAACTGACCTGTCGCGGCTTATGAGGCCCACTCCAAGCTTGCGCCGAGCTCACCGACCTCCGACCGATCCTGAGGCTGGAAACGGCTAAGATGTACAACGACATGTACACGGAGAGGTGCGTCTGATGGGAAAGCAGCAATCGATCGCGGCGGCGCGGAGCAACCTTCCCCAACTCGTTCGCCAGGCGGAAGCTGGTGAGTCCATCGAGCTGACACGGCGTGGCGAAAGTGTCGCCGTGCTGATCGGCCGGAAGGAGTACGAGCGTTTGGCGACCCGATCGCGGCGCTTCTCTGAGGCTTGGAACGAGTTCAATCGCGAAGTCGAGCTCGCCGCGCTGGCCATCGATCCCGACAAGATCTTCAGCGATCTGCGAGACGCGCGAGCCGGAAGGGACGTCAGGCTGTGAGTTTGAAGTTCCTCCTCGACACCAACATCGTATCTGAACCGCTTCGGCCGAAGCCGCAGCACGGCGTGGTCCGAAAGCTCAGCCGACATGAAGACGAAATCGCAATCTCGTCGATCGTCTGGCACGAGCTGCAGTACGGGGCCGTACGACTGCCACCGTCGCGCCGCCGCGAAGCAATCGTTCAATATCTCGACGAGGTCGTCGTGGCGACGATGCCGATTCTCGATTACGACCGTGCCGCAGCGGAGTGGCACGCGAAGGAGCGTGCGCGCCTGGCAGCCCGAGGCGCAACACCGCCATTCGCGGACGGCCAGATCGCTGGCATCGCGTACGTCAACGAACTGATCCTCGTCACGTTCAATGACGCTGACTTTCGACTGTTTCAGGGATTGCGAGTTCTAAGCTGGCGGTGACTCCCGGTCTCGTGGCGAGCAAGATGGTTCGATACTCCGCCAGCGACTTTGGAGGGATCCGCGTCGCGATGATCGTTCCCATCACGAGCTGACCGATGTCATCCGTGCGCCGCGTCAGGGTGCGCGAGAATGAGCTGGAGGAGCGACCGGCTTTCATCCTCCGGGCCAGCATCGTCGCCCTTGACGTTGAGCATCGTCGAGTGATGGAGCAAGCGGTCGAGGATGGCCGTGGCGATGATCGGGTCGCCGAACACGTCGCCCCATCCGGTCAGGCTCTGGTTCGAGGTCAGGATGATCGACTTGCCCACGCGTTGCTGCCGAACAGCTCTTCGAGAAAGTCGCTGTACGAGAACTCCCGCTTTGCGGCCGCTTCCAGTAGCGAGCGCAGTCGCTCGACCGACTGCACCAGGCGTAGCCGCAGCAGCGGCTCCCGAAGCCTGTCGGCTGAGAGCTCGACGCCGACCTCGGCGCGGCACCACGCGAACGGCACCGGATAGCGGTTCGTCTCCACCTCCACGAAGGCGTCATGCGACACGCGACGGTTCACCGTGCGCGACTCGCCCGCGGCGGCCGCGCGTCGACCGGAATCATCGTCGCGCGCTCTTCGCGCTCGAATCGATCGCACGGCCGCTCGTGCGTGGTGCCGTGCACGCGCTGATCGGCCACCGTCAGCGCCCATCGCTCGAGCCAGGCGTTGAGATCCTCGAAACTCGCGAAGCGGCGCCCGGCCAGCGCGTTCCGCTTGACGTACTTCACGCCGCTCTCGACCTTGCCCTTGGTCTGCGCTCGGAGGCGGTGCGAGGAATCTGCTTCTCTCGTTCAGCTCTGCTATCATTTTGCTCGCGAAGAGAACCATGGCACGTGTGCTCATCAGAGATCTGGACGAAGGCATCGTTGAAAAACTCAAGGAGCGCGCTTCGCGGAACGGCCGGTCTCTTCAAGCGGAACTGCATCTGATCGTCGAACGGGCGGCTGCAGTGGACGTCATCGAAAGTCGTGCTCTTGCAGCTCGCATCCGCCGGAAACTGAGCGATCGGAAACACTCCGACAGCGCCGTCCTGATTGCCGATGATCGCCGGCGATGATGAAGGTCGTCGTTGACGCCAGTGTCGCAGCGAAGTGGTTCCTGCCGGAGATCCATTCCGACGCAGCCGCACGTCTTCTCGATCCGACGATCGCTCTTTATGCTCCCGATCTGATTGTTCCTGAGTTTGGGAACATTCTCTGGAAAAAGATCCGCCGCGCGGAAATCACACCCGTCGAAGCCGGAGGCTGGCGGAGCGAGGGCGACACCGCCGTTCGCAGATGGCCAGATCGCTGCGGTTGCCCACGTCAACGAATTGATTCTCGTCACGTTCAACGACGCTGCCTTTCGACAAGTCCGAGGGTTGCGCGTTCTCAACTGGCACTGAGACGCGGCCTCAAGGCGAGCGCCAGACTGATCGATGCCATCCGTGCGCCGCGTCTGGGTCCGCGAAAAAGAGCTGGCGGGACCACCGGTTTTCATCCTCCGGCAGCATCGCTTCCCGGCGCGTGAACGATCGGACACTACCGTGTGACATCCTCGGAGCAATGGCGGAACCGGGAGATCCGCCGTCCGCACGTATGGCAAACTCCAGCCCGGATGGAGTGAGACTATGAAGATCAGTCGCCGGTCCTTTCTCAAAGCCGCAGCAGCAATCGGCGCTTCGCTCGCATGGGTCGGACCGGCGCGCGGTTCGCGAGTCAAATGGAATGAGCGGCGTGATCTCTATCCGCAGGGCGTCGCCTCGGGCGATCCCGACCCCAACAGCGTCATTCTGTGGACGAGACGTCCGTTCGCCGAGGGCGCGCGCCAGCTCCTGACCGTCGAGGTCGCCGAGGATGAGGCATTCCGGCGCGTCATTGCGCACGCGCCGGCACCGGTCTCGAGCGCCGCGGACTGGACCGGGCGCGTTCTGGTCGGCGGACTCAAGCCGGCGCGTACGTACTGGTATCGCTTTACCGACAGCGACGGGAATGGGAGCCGAGTCGGCCGCACGATCACAGCGCCGTTGCCGAACGATCCCCGCACGGTGAACTTCGCATTCGTGAGCTGTCAGGATATCAATGAGGGCAAGCTCAACGCCTATCGTCGGATGATCTACGAAGACGAACGCGCTGCCGCCGCCGAGAAGCTCGGTTTCGTTCTGCACCTTGGTGACTTCATCTACGAGGTGGTCGAGTATCCCGACGAGGTGAAGACGCGCTACGACCGCACGATCTATGAAGTTGCGCGCATCCCGGATGGCCACAAGGTCGGCAACTTCCACATACCGCTGACCGTCGATGGCTACCGGGCCATCTACAAAGGCTATCTCGCCGATCCCGACCTCCAGGATGCTCGCGCGCGCTGGCCGTTCGTCGCCATCTGGGACAACCACGAA
Organism: Acidobacteriota bacterium; assembly: GCA_039932995.1. Taxonomy (GTDB): domain Bacteria; phylum Acidobacteriota; class Thermoanaerobaculia; order Gp7-AA8; family Gp7-AA8; genus QHVT01. The sequence goes on from JBDTOZ010000889.1 coordinate 7,988, forward strand.
TTCTCATGGCAAGGTTGGCAGAGCATCGTCAAGGGGGGGCCGTTCGAGCAGCCCGGCCAGACCGTCAAGGTCGCGGCGAATCAGGCCTGGTTCGAGTATCTCCCTGCACGTGTCGCTCATCGGGGCGATTCGCTCGAGCGCTTCGATCCGCCGGCTGTGAAGAACGTTCCGATCACGGAGTTCGACAGCAATGGGCTGGGGGTGGAACCGAACAACCTGACGGCGATCAACAGTCTCAGGGGCTACCGGGCGCTCCGGTACGGCCGGAACCTGGACATGATCATTACCGACCAGCACAGCTACCGGAGCGCGGACCCTTTCAGCGATTCCTCTCTCGGGAATCTCGGCGGCGAGGAGTTCATCGGAATGTTTCCCGAGTCCGGCATGCGGCTTCTTGACGGCGGGCGCGCCTTCAACGGCGGCAATCCTCCTCCCGAAGTCGGGTTCAACGATGCTCATGTCCCCAACCCGCAACGGAACGCGCCGCCGCAAACGATTCTCGGCGCGGAGCAGAAGGCATGGTTCAAGGACAGGCTCAAACGCTCGACAGCGGCGTGGAAAATCTGGGCGAACTCGCAGGGCACGCTGGATTGGCGCGCCGACCCGCAGAACCTGCCCGCGGGGCTCACCAAGGAGTCCTGGCCCCCCAACGCTTACGCGGCCCTGGGCGGGGGTGACTACGGCACCGCGTACGTGGAGCGCGCTGAAATCTACCATCTCGTTCGCGACGCGAAGATTGCAGGCTTCGCCATCGTCTCGGGCGACCGCCACAGCTTCTGGGCCGGATATGCGAGCGCGGAGCTCCCGCCCGGCAAGTTCGAGCCGGTCGGCCTGAGTTTCGTGGGCGCGTCTCTCGTCAGTCCCAATACGATGGAGGCCTACGAGCACAACCTCCCAAAGGACGCTCCGCTACGGCCGCTGTTTCTTGCGGACAAGGAGGCGGGGGCGCCGGAATGGACCTTCAACATGCTCCTGAAACACGGCGTCCGTGCGTGCCTCGAGTATGCAAAGAGCTTCGACCTGAAGCGCGCACGGTCGCTCTCCAATCCGGATCTGTCTCCGCACCTCGAGTTCGTGGATCTTGGAGGACATGGCTATGCGAAGGTCCGATTGTCGGCCGATGAGATGCGCACCGAGTTTGTCTGCATCCCGCGTCCCATTGCGCGTAGCGAACGACCCGACGGCGGGCCAATCAGGTATCGCGTCGCGCACACCGCCACACTCTGGAAGAGCGGAGAGCGTCCGCACCTGAAGCAATCGGTTCTCGAAGGCGACCCGGGACTGTCGATTCGACGGACTGACGGCGCTCCTTTTCATGCGCCGGCCGGATCGCACACCGAGGGCGATGAGATGGCTTGTGCGCGCGCCCCGACGGGGAGTTAGAAGCTCGCGAGACCCCCAGGGGCCGCGGGCATCCTGCCCGCGGTGGCCTCCGAGCGCGTTTCTCCCGATCGCAGTGTTCCCCCACACCCGGGGAGCACGCCAGTCAACGCGTCGCACTCAATGGATGCGCCGCGAAAAACGACCACATCTCGCGCGTCGCGTTGATGCCGGTGCTCGTCCGTCCGGCAAACCACTCAGGGAGCGGCTGGCCGCCCGGCCAGGTGTGGCCGCCGCCGCGAATCGTGTAGAGCACGACGCTCGCGTCTTCGGCGCAGTGCGTGTACTCGCGACCGGTCACTTCGCCATTCACCTGGGAATCGATCGGATGGGGCGCACACCGATTGCGACGCGCCCAGTTCGCGGCCCACTTCGGCACGCTCGGAAGCGGAACTGGCGCCACCCACGATGATCCACCGTCGTAGGGAGCCATCGGATCGGCCGTACCGTGAAAGTCGATCATCGGCACCGCGTGATCGTCGGCGCACGAGCTCCACGGCGCGAGTTGCGCGGCACCGACCAGTCCCACCGCGGCGATGCGATCGGAGAGCCTGCAGGAGAGGATGAAGCTCATGCCCCCGCCGTTCGACATCCCGTTCGCGTAGATGCGGCGCGGATCGATGCTGTACGTCTTCTGCAACTCGTCGATCAGGTCCGAGATGAACTGCACGTCCCGCTTCCCGCCTGCCCCGCCCATCCTCCACACCCTGGGGCCGCCGCCCGTCGTTCCCGACGGATAGACGACCATGAACCCTTCGCGATCGGCGAGCTCGTTCCACTCGCTCAATTCCATCTGCTGCCGCGGCCATCCGGCCGCGCCGTGCAGGCTGATGACGAGCGGCGTTGGCTTCGCGCGGTCGTAGCTCTTCGGGACGTAAACGATGTATTCACGCTCGACGCCCGAGGAGACCATTACGCCGTTGGAGCGATTGCGGACGTGAAACGCAATGGCCTGGCCCAGCGCGAGAAGCGCCGGCAACGAAATGAGGATCACGACGGCCACGATCACGCGTTTCATCGATGTCGATTCCACGCCAGGGCCAGCGGCGCCGCGGCGAGTCGCGCCAGCGGAACGGCCAGGATCGCCAGCAACGCCAGCGCATCGCGGCGAACGATCAACGCCGGTGTCATCCAGACGAGCAATGCGTAGAGAGCGAACACGGCCACGTCCCAACACACGGCGCCGGCAAGAAGCGTGCGATCGCTGACCAGGCCGCGGTCATGGAGACGGATCGCCACCCACGCCGCGGCGACGAGCTTCAAAACAACCAGGGTCCAGAGGATCCACGGCAGCGCGGCCCACAACTTCGCCAGGATGACCGCCTGGCCGAAAGCCCAGTGCGCGACCGGCACGATCACCCCAAGGCACGTCAGCGCGCCGATGGCCACCGTCTTGATCAGCCACTCGCGGCCGGTCATGCCAAAGAACAGGCTCTGCACGAGCTGCTTCCACGTCGATGCGAACAGCAACGCCAGGCCCAGCACTACGATGGCGATGGCGCGGGGCATGCCGATGCCCTTCACGAGCTCGCGCAGCCAGTCGTTCACGATCGGCGTCGTCCCCGACCCTCGCAAGGCGATCGGGATGGCGACGAGGACCAGCAGCCACGCGATGAGCGTGCTTCGGATCGTCACCTTCAACTTCGCCGCGATCAGCGACGCATTCGTCAGGGGTCGCGTCGCGATGAGCGGCGTGACGCCGTAGGCATCGCTCGTCTGCGAGCCCGATCTGCTGACCGTCGCCGCGACGAAGATGGCCATGAACGGCGGCGTGAGCAAGACGGCGCACAGCGTCTCGAACACGATGACCGGGGCCTCGTGGAAAAGAAACAGCAGCGCCAGCTCGAAGGGCAGGAGGAGCGCGACGAGCCAGGGCAGCGATCGCCCGTGCTGACGCCACTCGAACCACTCCTGCGCGCGAGCGGGCGAGGTGAAGTGATCGCGCCGGCGCGTCACCACGCTGGTGTATCTCCCGACCCAGGCGAACACGTGACGCCAGTCCGGCACCTCGCCTCGTCGCGCCCTCGCCACTGCGGACCGCGCCACGAGAAACGCAAGCGGCACGTGAGGCGCCAGCAGCGCCAGCATCACTCCCTCGGATGCCTCGAGCTCGAGAGCGATCATGATGATCGCGTCGATCGTTGAGAGCCAGAGCACCGTCACGATCACGCGCAAGCCCGGCATCGGATACGCCGTCCACGTCAGAGCCTGCGTCCACGCCAGCAGCGATGGACCCAAAAGCAGGGGCCAGAACATCGGCACGTCGACGCCGGCCGGCCACACGCCGAGGAGACGCGTCGCCAGCCAGAGGAGCATCATCGCGATGGAGCCGTAGAGCATCGGCCAGCCCGCGAGTGCGCTCGACGTCACCGGCAGCGTGAACATCCGGGCGGGAAAGATCGATTGCCGCGCGGCGATGTCGCCAGCAACGCCGAAGCTGAAAACCGCAAGCAAATACAGGAACATCGCGCTCATGGGAACGAGGACCGCGATGGCGAAGGTCTCGTCATTCTCGAATGCGGCGGGCCCGCTCCCGGCGACCACGAGGCGGATCACCGCAAGCGCGACGATGGACGCGAGCACCGCCAGCATTCCCCAGCGATGCCGTCGCCGAAACTCCCAGGCCAAGGCGGTCGCGGCGGAGTGCATGGCTCACCCGCCCCCGACATGCGCGACGAAGATCTCGTCCAGCGACGCGACGCGATCGGAGACGACGTCTGCGCCGTCGACCTTCCAATCGCTCGAGCCACCGCGCACGACCGCGGTCCATTGCGTCCCGTGGCCGTCCCAGCGCAACACGCCCGCGATCGCAGGCGGTTGCGGACGCGATTCCGAAAAGCGGAGCGTCACGCAGCGATGGGAGTCCTTGATGGCGCGCAGCGACTCGCTGAGTGCGATCTTCCCGTGACTGATCATGGTGACGTGATCCGCGACCTGCTCGACTTCCTCGAGCAGATGCGACGAGAAGAGCACCGTGCGTCCCTCGTCGGCGATCGTGCGGATGATCGCGCCGAGGATGTCGCGGCGGACGATCGGGTCGAGGCCGGACGATGGCTCGTCGAGCACGAGCAGCTCCGGACGATACGCGAGCGCGACCACCAACCCGGCGCGGGCCTTCTGCCCTCGCGAAAGGCTCTTGATCTTCGCGGACGGATCGAGCGCGAACGCCTGCCGCAATTCATCCGCGTACGCGTCGTCCCAGCCGGGATGGAACGCGCGCGAGTAGCGCAGCAGCTCGTCGACGCGCATCCACGCCGGCAGGTCGTTCTCTTCCGACAGGTAACCCAGGCGCGACAACACGCCGACGGGATCGACGACGGGATCGCGATCGAACACGCGCACCGAGCCGCTTTCCGCACGCAGCAGGCCGAGGATGTGCTTGATGAGCGTCGTCTTGCCGGCGCCATTCGCGCCTACCAGTCCGTACACGCCGCCGCGCGGCACGGACATCGTCACCGACGAAAGCGCAGTCTTCGCGCCAAAGCGGCGCGTCAGCTCGGACACGGCAATGACGTTCACGGTGCGACGTAGAGTCTACGCCGTACGGGGACCGACCCTCCCGCCTCGTCGCTTTTTGACATCGAAGCGGCAGTCCCTCGATACTCCTTTTTGCACATAAAGTCGGGCAGTTCTGAGTAGGCAGGACGCCGATGTTCCCGTGGGCGGTTTGGTCTTCTGCCAACTGCGAACGGCTCACTGCCAACTTTGTGTGCAAAGCCGTACCGAGGAACCTCCATGAAACACAAGACAGCAAGCATTTTCTGGATGGGACGAAGTCAGGCGGTGCGCCTTCCGAAGGAATTTCGCTTCGAGGGCGATACGGTCCTCGTGCGGCGCGAGGGAAGTGCCGTGATTCTCGAGCCTGCGCACGATTGGCCAGCGAGCTACACCGAATCGTTCGCCGGCATGCCTGACGACTTCTCTCGTCCGCCACAAGGTCAGATCGAGGAGCGACAGAAGGTTGGATGAGGCTGGCCAGGTAGGTCGGGTAGCGCTCAGTTGAACTGACCACCGTCAGGAACGTCGCTTTTGTGAGACCGGGGGACGGGCAGCATCATCCACGCGGATACTCTCGAACCAGCCGGAGCAGATAGCGCAGGACCAGAGTGTGGCCCTTGCGACCTCGCTGTTCGAGAGCAGCGACCGTACTCCCCGGGCCGGCATCCCAGGTGGCCCCGGGACGCCGGCCGCAAGCGCCAATCAAACCGCAGCGCGGAACTCTGTCAGCCCCGCCGCGCGGCTTCGATGGCGGCCACGTCGATCTTCTTCATCGTCATCATCGCGTCGAAGGCACGCTTGGCCTCAGCACCACCGGCGGCCATCGCCTCGGTGAGCACGCGCGGGGTGATCTGCCAGGAGAGGCCCCAGCGGTCCTTGCACCAGCCGCATTGGCTTTCCTCGCCGCCGTTGTTGACGATCGCGTTCCAGTAACGGTCCGTCTCTTCCTGGTCGTCCGTCGCGATCTGGAACGAGAAGGCCTCGCTCTGCTTGAACGACGGCCCCCCGTTGAGACCGAGGCAGGGAATGCCCAGCACGGTGAACTCCACGGTCAGGACATCGCCCTTCTTGCCGTCCGGGAAGTCGCTGGGCGCCTCGTGAATTGCGGTCACTTTGCTATCCGGAAACGTGGCGGCGTAGAAACGCGCCGCACCCACCGCGTCCTTGTCGTACCAGAGACAAATCGTGTTCTTGGGCGTCATGCTCATCTGCTCCTTCGTGCTCGATCCTGGCGGATGCCGCAGTCTTCCGTGACGGACGCGATGGGCCAGGACATGACCTCATCGCGGCGCGTACGTGCTCATCCGGCATCGCCAGGTTGCTCCAAGTGTATGCAAGTTTCCGGACAGCGGATGGCTGCTGGCGATCCCGGCAGTTCGCGGGCTCTGGCCTCCGCTAACATAAGCGCAAGTACTTGATGTGTTAAAGTGAAAGCGCGAGAACGCCCCCTCCGTCGACGTGGCGTTCGACGGCATGAGAGCCCATCATGAAGATCAAGAGAGCCCAGAAATATGGTTTCTGTTCCGGCGTGCGTATCGCCGACCGGGCGGTCAAGCGTTTCGCCGCCGCCGGTGGCCAGGGCGCCATCCTTGGCCAGCTCGTTCACAACGAGCGCGTCGTCGAGGAGATGGAGACGCTCGGCGTACGGACGGTTCACGACCTCACGTCGGTGGAGGCACCGACCATCGTCTTCTCCGCGCACGGCGTTCCCCCGTCCTTCCACAGGAGAGCGCAATCGGCCGGCCTGAAGATCCTGGATACCACCTGCAAGTTTGTTTACGACATGCATCGCGAATCGAGCGCCGCGCTGGCGGAGGGCCATCACCTCGTCTTCATCGGTGATCCGAAGCACCGCGAAGTGATCGGCTACACGAACGATCTCGATCCGTCGGCGTACCACATCGTCTCCACCGTCGCCGGTGCCGAGGCGGTGGACTGGTCGCAGTACGCGAAGATCAAGGTGTTCTATCAGACCACCCTGAACGCGGAGGAATTCGAAGACGTCGTGCGGACGATCGAGCGTCGCGGCGCGAACGTGGAACGCGCGGACACGATCTGCTACGCCACGAAACAGAATCAGGACGCGGCGCGCGTGCTGGCGCACGACCCGGAGGTCGACCTGATCGTCGTCATCGGCGGCACCCGCAGCGCGAACACCCGGCACCTCTGGGAGATCTGCCGTGAGTCGAAACCGTCCTACCTGGTGCAAGGCGCCGGGGATCTCGACCCTGAATGGTTCCGCATGGCCACGGTGATCGGCGTGACGGCCGGCGCGTCGACTCCTGAGTATGTGATCGAAGAAGTCGAGGCGCGGATCGCCGAGCTGAGCGTGGCTGCGAGTTACTCGGCGATCCGTTCGGCCCGCATTTCCCTTCCGCCCTGAAACAGCGTCACCGCTGTGGCCTTGCCGTCGGCACCGATGTGAAAGGCGACGCGGGCCGTCACGCCGACCACGGCGAACTCGGTCGCAGACTCCGCGGTCAGTAGCAATTTTCCCTGGCCGGTGGCCTGGGTCATCAGCTTCCCGTTCTCGATGAAGAACGACAGGATGAACGAAGGCGCGAGCTGGTACCGGCCGACGAACGCATCCAGCGGGTACTGGACGTCTCCCGCTCCGGGAGCAGGCGCCGGTTTTTCAAGCCGCTGGATGAAGTCCTGCGCATTCGTGTTCGCGGGATTCAGCTCCAGGGACTTGCGATAGTTGGTGAGCGCGCGCTCCTTGTCGCCGGCCGCGGCGTAGCTCTCGCCGAGGCTGTCGTAGGCGTTGGCGGATTGCGGGAACATCTCCACGTTCAACTGGAACACCGCGATCGCATCCGCGGTGCGGCCGGTCCGCAGGAGCGAATAGCCGAGCGTGTTCAGCTCCGGCTCGCGAAAGTCGTACTCGTCCGGCTTCTGGCGGCGCAGCTCGCGATAACGGGACACGATGGCCGGGCCGTCTCCGGCGAAGGACTGCAGCTCGTCGGCGAGCGACTTCCGCGGCTCTCGTGGCTCGACGCCGTGGAGGATGCTCAGGATGCCGGCCGCGAGACCATCCAGCATGTCGCCCCGCGAGGTGTTGTCGAGCAGGACCACCAGCTCTTTTCGTTCGGGGATCCTCACGAGCAGCGTGTTGAATCCATGAATTCCACCACTGTGCTGAATGGCGTGCAGCTCGGTCTTCTGATCGTCGAGCTTCACGTTGTTGATCTCCCAGCCGAAGCCGTAGTCGTGCAACGTGGGCGTGAAGAGCTGCTTCTTCAGATCGCCCTCGAGCAGCTTGTCCGTGTAGAGGGCCCGGTCCCAGAGGTAGAGATCCTCCACCGTCGAGTAGAGCGAGCCGGCCGCATAGGGAATGGTCATGTCCAGGTAAGGCGCGTTGACGTACTGGCCGCCGGCGAGCTGGTACCCGCTGGCGCGCTTCGGGATCAGCGGCGAGGCCAGGTCGTAGCCGGAGGCCTTCATGCCCAACGGGTCGAAGATCCTGGTCTTGACCGCCTCCGCGTAACTCTTTCCCGTCACCTTCTCGATGAGCGCGCCCAGGAGAAAGTAACCGGAGTTGTTGTAAGCCCACTGCGTGCCTGGCTCGAACTCGAGATCGCCGCTCGCCCACTTTTTGACGAACGCCGTGGGCTCGTACGGATCGCGCGATTCATTGGCAAAGAAGCCCGGCAGTCCCGTGTAGCTGGGAATCCCGCTGGTGTGATTGAGCAACTGCATGATCGTGATCCGGTCGCCGGTGTCTTTCCGGTAATCGGGCAGATACGTCGTGATGTGCTCGTCGAGCTTGATCTTCCCTTCGCTCACGAGCTGCATCACCACCATGGACGTGAACTGCTTGGTGATCGAGCCCAGCCGGAAGCGGACGTCCGGAGTGTTCGGGATCTGCCACTCGAAGTTCGCGTAACCGTAGCCCTTCTTGTGAACGACGCCGGAATCATCGGCGACCAACACCGTCCCGTTGAACTGCCGCAGGGCGTTGTACTTCTGTACCAACGCATCGATCTTCTCCGCCTTCGAGGCAGCGAGCAGCGGCGTGACGAGAAACGCCACAAAAAGGACCAGCGAGAGACGGCGCGTGACCAGTTGCATGAGCGAAGCGTACCGCAGGGAGGTGCGGTCGCGCGGAAAGCGCCGGGCAGGATGCCGACGCCCCATGGGATAACTCTGGTTGGAGCCGCGGGCATCCTGCCCGGCGCACTTCCCGCGTCAATGGCCAAACTCCAGTGGAGCGGTGGACTTGAGTCCACCGTCGCTCTCGCGAGGATCGGCCCTCTGTCCTTCGCGGCTCTCGACATGAGCGTCCCTAGAAACTCACACGGCTCACGGCTCTCTCCTCGCGAGTGCCCGGTGGACTAAAGGCCACCGCTCCACCAGACGAAAGGCCACCGCGGGCAGGATGCCCGCGGCCCTCATGGGAGTGTCTTGGTGCGATGAGCTATGGGGCGACGACCCGCAGCACCAGGGGCATGGGCCGATCCGGTGGGGCCGTGGGGATCTCGCGGCTGAACCGCAGCGTCGTGCCGTCGAAGGTCCATCCTCCGTCGCTGCAGCGCGAGGCGGGCTCGATCGGCTTGCCCTCGCGCACGCGTAACGCGTTCGACGTCGCCTCGCGCTCGGCGCGGTAGCGGAATGCGCGGCGCCAGACGGAGGTCAGGTCCGTTCCCAGGTCATTCGCGCGCGCATTCACGTCGCACGCGGCGGACCGGGACAGCTCCTCCGCGATCAGACGGTCGTGCTCGACCGAGGTCGCGAGCGACTTGGTCGGAAAGATCCGCGCTCCGTCATCCCAGTACGACGCCGCCGAATACTGAAACGACTCCAGCAGCGGCCGCACGGCGTCGCGCTCCTGCAGCTCGCCCAGCCAGGCCGGCGCAGGCAGCGGCATTTTCCAGGCGACCGCGTTGATCGTCCGCGCCGTCGTCAACGCCGCGGTCTGGGCCATCAGTTGCGGATGACCGTCCAGTGCCCGGGCCAGTTTCCATGCGGCGTGCAGGTCCTCCCACGCCGCGGGATCCTCCGCGCGTGCCTTGATCAGTGCGCTCGCGACCAGCGCTCTCGCGCACCGCAACTGCAGGCTGCGCATCGCCTCCGTGGCGTCGTTGCCGCCGATCCCTTCGTTGCGCGCCCAGACGATCGGCTCGCGCAGCAGGAGCTCGCGGATCGCGGAGATGTCGGGAACTGCCGGGGGCTCGCCGATGGTGAGCTCCCCCCGCGCGACCTCCCGCCGGACGAACTCGTCGACCGCGTCGCTCTTCGGCAATGCGTTGCCGAGCGCCGCCAGCCTCCCGGCCGCGGCATTGGCCGGCCGCGGCGGAAACCGGGCGGAGACGGAGCCCAGCGTCCCCATCCCTCCCGGCCACGGCCGTGCACCGGAGGTGGCCACCGCCTCCGGGGTGCGGAACCACGAGATGACCCAGACCACGAGCGCAATTGCCACGACGCCGAGGAGTACTTTCTTCATCGTTCCCTCAGATTAGGATTGCCGCCGGGAGAAAGCCACATCCGACATCGAGTCTCGGCAGGTCGAGAGATGCGCAAAACATCTCATAGGAGCTCGACCTGGCCAAGCTACGCCTATGAGACTCGAGACGATGAACCTATGAGACCGCGAGCTCGACGACTCGACGACTCGGCGACCTGGCGGCTCGACGACTCGACGTCCTGACGACTCGGCGACCGGCGACTCGACGACTCGACGACTCGGCGACTCGAAGACCGCCGACTCGACAAGAGATCCAGCGGGTTCTGCAATGGAGCACACCGATTCCCTGTTAGGCCAGAACGCAATTCAACCGCCCGCCTGAAGCAACCCGCCCGCCTGGCTCAATCGAGGATCTCATGCGCATTGCAAGTGCTTTCGTTCTGACGCTGCTCCTGACATTCCCTACCTTCGCCGCAACGCCCCTGACGGCCCGACAGACCCTGAAGATCGGCGTGGCCGAGGGGAAAGGGAAGCAGACGGCGGCCGATTCCTTCGCGCCCTTCCTCAAGCAGATGAACCTGTCGCCCAGGTACGCGTTCGAGATGGTCGTGTTCGAAGACGGTGAGAAGCAGTACGAGGCCCTTCGCGATCACAAGGTCGATCTGGCGTTTCTCGGACCGGCGCCGTACGTGAAGGCGCACTTCGAGTTCAAGGCGGAGCCGGTCGTGGCCGAGGCGGGCGAGTTGCGCAGCATGCTGGTGGTGGCCAAAAGCTCGCCGATCCGCTCCGTCGATGAGCTGCGCGGCAAGACCCTGGCCCTCGGCTACGAAGGATCGACGACCACGCACCTTCTCCCGATGCTGCTGCTGTCGAAGCATCAACTCAAGAGCGAGAACCTGGGTCGCATCACGTTCGTCGGCGACCAGACCCGAAAGATCGTCGACGCCATCCTCGATGGAAGCGTGGTGGCCGGCGGTATTTCCGAGACCCTCTACGACGCGAACAAGGACAAGCTGCGCATCCTGGAGACCTCGGAGGCCCTGCCCGGCGCCCTGATGGTCGCCCATCCGAAGGTCGGCGCGAACGTTCTCAAAGACCTGCGCTCCCTCTTCATCCAATACGTCCCGGCGGCGAGCTCACCACGCTTCACGAAAGGCGCCGTGGCCGTGACCAACGACACGTATAACCGCGTCCGCTTCCTCTGCAAAGTGGTGCTGGGCCGGATGTACCTGTAGCGACGTAAGCGCCGCGCCGAGGCGTTGGAAAGCATGAAGGTGGCGAGTGGATGTCACTCCGCCGCTGTACTGGAGCACGTCGCGCGGAAAGCGCGCCGGGCAGGATGCCCGCGCACCATGCTCATCGCGCCAAGGCACTCGGTGGGGCCCGGGCATCTTGCCAGCGGTGGACTCTGTTCTGTGGAACGGGGGAGACTAAAGTCCGCCGTTACGACCGCGGAAGCGGGCTCTCACGCGCGAAGGCGCGTTCCACAATGTAGCCCCGGGCTCGGCCCGGGGAACGCGGGGTGACAGTGTGGTGCG
>JBDTOZ010000890.1:0-2421 GCA_039932995.1 Acidobacteriota bacterium
TCGACTGACGGGATGAGTGAAGCGAAGCATTTCGCAATCTGTATTCACAACGGCGAGTACGCCGGTACGCTGGATCTCCGCAAGGTCTATGAAGTCCTCGACGACACTTCGGCGGAGACGCGAAACTACCTCCGTGTGATTGACGAATCCGGTGAAGACTACCTTTATCCGAAGGCGTGGTTCGTTCCTGTCGCCTTGCCGGAAGGCATCGAGCAGCTCCTTCACGAGCTCGCGGCTAAATAGCAGTCAGTCCCAACGATCTGAGGCACGAGGGATCGCGGAAGGATGTCGGCCACGCGTTGCTCGAAGACTTGACGACTCGAAGACTTGACGACCGGAGGCGTGGCCCAGACGTGGGGCCGGGCAAGATGCCCGGCCCCCGTCTTCACAGCACAGCCTCTCAGCGCGATCACCGCGCTGCGCCCGGCTATCGGCTCAGCACCGCGTCGCCGGTCTTGTTGTCCGTGACCGAGGCGTAGGCGAGGAGCGGCGCGCCGGCGGTCCAGGTGACGTAGAAATTGGTTTGCGTGCGGTCGGCTTCCGGAACCGAAGAGAGCAGAGCGAACGCGGACTGCTGGAGCATGGCGTAGCCGGGAACCGCGACGGTGTTGGAGCCGAGCACGGCGCCGTCGCTGGTGCGGTGGGCCACGAAGGTCGCCGTGGTCGCAGTGGCGTTTGGGTTGAAGTAGCCGACGTTCGTGCGGTAGTCGGTGTCGTTCGCGAGGAAGGACATCGTGCCGCCCGTCGCGCCCTGCTCCTCGGCATCGAACGCGAAGCCGGACGTCCCCTTCCCTTCGGCGCGAAGGTCGTTGAGCACACGGGCGCTCACGAGCACGTTCTGGCTGGACGTGATCCTCACGCCGCCCAGTCCGCTCTCGAGGAGGAGCGTGCCCCCCATGACGTCGGCCAGCACCTTCTGTTCCGCGGGAGCGACGGAGATGCTCTTCGACGTCGAAGGCGCGGCGTTGCCGGAGCCATTCTGCGGGAAGAACTCGAGAGTCACGGTGGCCACCGCGCCTCCGTTGTTGATGATGCTCAGGTCCGTGACGAAGTTCGTCCCGGCCTGCCCCTTCACCTTGCCGATGACCGGCAGGTAGGCGGAGCGAGCCCCGTCGCCTTCACCCCGCGCCAGTTGGCCGCGGATGGCGCCGTTGGGAAACTCGGCGTTGTGCACGTTGACGTAGTAGCCGGAAGGGTTGGCGTTGATCTGGCCGGCCAGCGTGCTGGTGATCGTCGCGGTGCCGCTGAACAACGTGTTCTGGTCGAGGGGCACCATCACGTCGCCCGCTACGCCGGCAACGCCGATGTGGATGTGTGCGGCCGTGGCCGGAGCGATGTTCTGCGTCCAGACGGTGTAGCGGAGAGTCGTGCCTTCGATGGTCACGACGGCGAAGCCGGTGCCGTCCGTGTCACCGGGACCCGGGACTTCCGCGGCGCCGGTGAGCTGTGCGCTGTACGACTGCGCGAACGCCGCTGCGGGCATCAGCGCGAGGAGGAGCAGCAGGATTGCGGTGCGTCTGATCATGTTCGTTCTCCTGGAGGTCTGCGGCGGCAGCATCAGTTGTCAGAGAAATTGGCCCAGCCCGAAAGGATCCAGTCCTGTCCCGGACCGACCGCGCCCTGGAAGTCGACCGCGTCGAAGAACCCGTTGTCGGGCGGATTGGCGACGAACTCGGCGTCGAGGGCAGGAGAGTCATCCAGCGGCATGAGGTCCGGCATGTAGCTCCGGATCAGGCTCGGGGTGCCCATGGCCAGTTGCGGGTCGAGGTTGCGGTTGTGGGTCATCGTCGTGAAGACGAAGGTGCGCGTGTTGCCTGGCTGATCGCCAGTGCCGAATGCGGCGTCGTCGAAGCTCCCGTTCAGGATGGCGTGGTCGAACACCAGCTCGCCCGCGGTGGCGTTGACGAAAGTGCTGTTGTCGCGAAGGGTCAGGGGCGCCAGCCTGCTGCCGGTGACGACGATGTTGTGGAACCTGCCCGCGGTGTTGCGCCGCAGCACGCCGCCGTACTGGCCGACGCCGCTGGCGATGCGCACCGCGGTCACGTTGTAGACCTGAGGATTCGTGAGGGGACGCGCGGCGTCCGCGGCAGCAGGAATGTTGTTGTCGGACTCGGTCAGGAAGTTCGAGTCGCTCTCGTCGTTCACGGCGCGCTTGATCATGGCTGCGTACTGGATGTTGCCGCCGTAGCCGAAGTCGAAGTCCAGACCGTCATCCGCGAAAGCGATTCCCAGCAGGTGTTTGGCGTTGACCGTTCCGCCGAAGAACTCGAAGGCGTCGTCCTTGTTGTGCAGGACTTCGACGTAGTCGATCACGGTGCCGGTGCCGACTCCGCCGGCGGTGAGGCCGTTGATCTCCTGGTTGGTGGCGATGGCGAAGCCCCCGAACTCCAGGCGCACGTAGCGGAGGACGCCGCTGGAATC
>JBDTOZ010000891.1:0-4310 GCA_039932995.1 Acidobacteriota bacterium
GCTGGATTTCGGTCGTTCATGGGGATTGGCCTCTGGCTCTCGCCAACCGCCAACCAACTTTGCGAACTGAAGAAAAGGTTTGTGCGGTGGCGGGTGCATGGCGATCTCCGGCTAGTCGAGTGGCGGGTAGTGGTAGGCGTCGAAGAAGGCGGGGTCGGCCGCGAGATCGGCGACCGTCGAGGGCTGAATCTCGGTGAAGAGAATGTCGGCGATGTAGTCTTCCAGCGCGGGCGACCTGAAGTGGCCGTCGATCGCGGCGGCGTTGACGCGCGGATCGTTGTGGCGCATGAGCGCCGCCTGGTGCTCCATCGCGCGGAGAATGAAGAGTGGAATTTGCCACTGCACGCGGGCGGGATGGAACGCGGAAGGGACCAGGAGCGCGAGGCCGGGGCCGAGCGTGTCGATGATCTGCGCGCGTGGCCAGGCGTCGAAGAGATACCCGGCCGCTTCGCCCCATTCGACGGAGTCGACGTGCAGTTCGACGCCTTCGCTGAGCAACACCTGGCGGACCTGCTCTTCGGGCGCGCCGAGGAGTTGGGCCAGGGCGGGAACGCGCACCCGCTGCCGTCGATCCATGCGAAGCAATGCCGCGAGGGTTTCGCGGCCCGGGAAGCGAGGTGGTTGCGAGACGATGGGCATGGCGCGTATCCGCGTCTCTTGTAGCTCGTCGATCCGGCTTTCCCCAGCGCGTTTCTTAAGCTCTGACGAATAAGCTCGTCGCGTTTTCTAAGGTGGCGGCGATACTGACTCGTATAGGTGTCTCGACGGCGTTCGGGATGGCCGGAATGCGATTTCCTGTCGCATTTCTTAAGTCCCCGTCGATTTTTAAACGAAAAGAGGGGGTTTCGAGCAATGACGCGGGTAGGGAATTACGGCGATGAGTCACACCCAGAGGAGAGAGAGATGCAGGACACGCGACCAAAGCTAGGGCGAGAAGCACCGCCGCCGGGACAACCGCCCGGGGGCGAGGCGGTCGCCGCATTCGAGGAGGCGTACCTGCTATACGCACCGAGGTTACAGAGGATTGCCATCCGGAGATTTCGAATCGAGCCCGGGGATGCGGAAGTACTCGTGCAGGATGTGTTCACGACGTATTTCCAACACGCCGCGAACGTGGAGAGGCTGGAGCCGTACCTGATCGGCGCGATCTGCAACGCGTCGCGGAACCACATCCGGCGATCGTCGGCATCGAAGGTTTTTTTCTGCGGTGAGCTGCCGTGCGTGGCGACGCCGGATGACGCGTTGCTCGACGAGCTCGAACGGAAAACGCTGCTGGCGCAGATGCTCGCGCGAGTGGGCGGACCGTGCCGGGATCTGCTGCGGCGTTTCTACGTGAACGGTGATGGCACCGAAGTGTTGGCGCATGTGTTCAACATCACGCGGCCGTCGGTGAAGGTGAAGCTGTTCAAGTGCCGGCAGCGGGCGCTCGACGCGTATCGGGCGATCATGGAGAAATCGAATGGGTGAGCACATCGCGCAACCGGAGCTTTCCCTGTTCGCGCACGACAAGCTGGCCTTCGCGCGCGAGCGTCGGGAGGAGATCGAGCGTCACGTGGCCAACTGCGCCGAGTGTGGCGCGACGCTCGACTTCCATTCGGTCGCGGAGGAGGATCTCGGCGACCTGGCCGTCTGGCAGCCGATCATCGCCTCGACCGCCGCGGCGATGAGCGCGTACGCGAATCAATGCGCGGCGGAAGACGCCGAAGCGGACGAACTGCTGGCGGAGTACTTTGCGAAGCCACGCAAGGCCGCGATGGCGAACATCGCGAACCAGCGAAAGTTTCACACGGGCGGCGTGGTGCGGCGGTTGAACGCGAGGGCGCACGAGTTGGTGGCGAGCACGCCGCTGGACGCGTTGATCTTTGCGGACTTGGCGCAAACGGTCGCAGACCTGCTCCCGGATGACATCTACCCCAACAGAGCGGTGTATGAGTTGCGAGGCACGGCGTGGAAGGAGCGGGCGCATGCGTTGCGGCGACTGGCGGAATTCGACGAGGCATTGGAATCGCTGCGGCGGGCGGAGGATGCTTATGGACAACTCAGATCGTCCGGGCGCGGATTGTCCGCGGTGGAACTGGTACGAGCCGGGGTGCACTACGAGCGTGGCGACCTGCGAGAGGCGGCAGAACACGTCGACCTAGCGGAGCAGGGCTACGCGCATTTGGGTTTGGAGCGCGAGCGCATGAAGGCTGTATTCCTCCGCGGTGCGATCAAGTACGAGGCGCTGGAGCTGTCTGAGGCATCGGCAACCTTTCAGCGAATCATCGACTTCGGAGAGAAAGTGGACGACGCGGTATGGACCGCGAAAGGATCGTACGCGCGAGGAAACTGCGAACTGGATCGGGGCAACGCGGTTGAAGCAAGTACGTTGTTCCTGAAGGCACTGGCGATCTTCCGCGAGACTGGGCCGACGGAAAATCGGATCGAAACGGAGTGGGGTATCGCTCGCGTGGTCTTACACGATTGCAAAGCCAGTGATGCCGCGCGGAGGTTACGCGACGTGATCGCGGCATTTGAAGACATGGGTAGAGTGACGAATGCCGCGCTCGCTGGTATCGATTTGTCGGAAGCGTTGCTGGTACTCGACCGGTGGCCGGAGATCGAGAAGGTGGCCGGGCGCGCGTTCCGGGTGTTGAAGAAAGCAGGTAACGTGACCGGAGCGTTGACCGCGCTGGCGTACCTGAAGGAAGCGGCGGCAATGCGGCAGCTGACGCCGGTAGCGCTGAAGGCGGTTCGAGAGTACCTGCGGCGTGTGGAGCGGGAGCCCGACCTGCTGTTCGCGCCCCCACCGTAGACTGCGATAACCGCACCGAAGAAGACGCAACCCTCGTTCATGAGGGCGCCCTCATTCGCTGGCCAGATGGTCGGCGCGGAGGGTTTATGCGAGGTGTATCGTCGTGGGTTTCACGTGTGGCACCGCTGTTTGCGGTGCTCCTTGTTTTTGGGGCAGTGGGAGCGTGGGCCGAGGACGCGCTACCGCCAATGGACCCGCAAGCGCGCATTAGTCCGCCGGACGGCGTGAGTGCGCAAGCCCGGCTGAATCCGCCTGTCGGCATCGCGCCGCCGGACGAAGTCACGACACAAGCGCGTATCGAGCCACCCGTTGGCGTCACGACACAGGCGCGGATTAATCCGCCGGGCGGTCTCACCGCGCAAGCGCGGCTGCAGCCCCCGGGAGGTGCGCCGGATCAAATGTCGTTGATGGACATGATCCTGGGCTGGTTGCAGTCGCGGATCAGCATCCCGAACAGATAGCGCGTACAACCTGTTTCGAGAGCTGTCAAGGCTGGCGGAAGCCGAGCCCGTACGCCCGACGTGTGACAAATCGAGCGGGGCTTAAGAAATGCGACGGGAAATCGCGTTCCCATGCCCGCATTCGCGGTAGGAGATATCTCCGCCGCGTCACTCCTTTGATGACCGCGGCGATGATCGAACCGGCAGCGCAATCCCATGCCAGCAGATCACCCTACGTTCTCTCGCTGGATCCGGTTCGCTCGGAGAGCTGGTGATGCGAGAGGCAAAAGGAACCGGCTCACCCCCTTCTCGCCGGCGTTCTCGACCTCATCGCTGCGGTCGCGAGCAAAGACATGGCGACGCCTCAAAAGAAGAAGCCGCG
This sequence comes from Acidobacteriota bacterium, assembly GCA_039932995.1. Lineage (GTDB taxonomy): Bacteria > Acidobacteriota > Thermoanaerobaculia > Gp7-AA8 > Gp7-AA8 > QHVT01. Next base: position 3,617 of record JBDTOZ010000891.1, read on the forward strand.
AATCTTCACGCATGGGCACCGGCAGGGCTTGGACCGCGCCGCGGAACACTTCCTCCGTGACTGCTACCGGCGGAAGAAGCCGGCGCGCGGGAAGGACTTCGCGCAGTCGCTCGACATGACGCCGGAGTACGTCAGTTGGCTGGGCGCGAAGATCCTCGGCGAGTCGTTGCACCAGTTCCTGCGCAGGAAGCAGGTGGAGTACGCGGCGCGGCTGCTGCGAAGGACGCCACTCTCGGTCGAAGAGATCGCCGCGCGCAGCGGGTTCGGAACGCGATCGACGATGCACCGCTGGTTCGTGCAAGCGCACGGCATGGGGCCGGCCGCATTCCGGGAGCGCAAGAAATGACCGACAGCCGGCCAGCCTGGCCGCGCCGCCGGCGATGGCCGTGCTTCCACTCGCGGAATGGGCGGCCTTGCCGCCGGCCGGCACCGCCGCCACCGCGCTTGCCAAAACCGAGAGGTCAGCAATGAGGCGGTTTGCGTTCGGATTTGGGTTCGAAACGCCGAAGCAGTGGAGCGGTGGACTCGAGTCCACCGTCGCTCTCGCGAGGATCGGCCCCTTCGCGGCTCTCGAGCGCGAGCGTGGCGAGAAGACTCACACGGCTCACGGCGCACTCCTCGCGAGTGCCCGGTGGACTCAAGTCCACCGCTCCACAGAACAAAGTCCACCGCGGGCAGGATGCCCGCGGCCCCT
>JBDTOZ010000892.1:0-1634 GCA_039932995.1 Acidobacteriota bacterium
GCCTCCACCGCGTCCCTCCGGGCGTGTCTTCGAGGGTGATGCCGCGGGAGTCGAGGAGGGTGCGGAGGCGGTCGCTTTCGGCGAAGTTTTTGGCTTTGCGGGCGGCGTTGCGCTCATCGATCAGCGCTTCGATCTCGGCGTCGATGCTTTGCTCGAGCTCGGGGAAGATGTCCAGGACGGGGTCGACCTTGCGCAGGGCGGCGCGCATTCCCTCGGCATCGCCCGGCGAGATCAAGCCGTCGTCGATGGCCGAGTTCGCGTCGCGGATGAAGGTGAAGAGGGTGCCCAGGGCGCCGGCGGTGTTGAGGTCATCGTCCATCGCTTCCTGAAACTCGCCCAGGAAGCGTCCGATGATGGCGTCGCCGTGATCGCTGGCGTGCGCGGCGTCCTTCGGTCCTGAAGCGGCCACCTCGTCGAGACGGAGCAGGAACGACTCGATGCGCGCCAGTGCGTTTCGGGCGTCGTCCAGGGACTGGGTGGTGAAGTTGAGTTTTGTGCGGTGGGGGACGGACAGCAGCGCGTAGCGGACGGCCAGGGGCGAGTAGTTGAGCTCCTCGAGCTCGGCGAGCGTGTAGATGTTGCCCAGCGACTTCGACATCTTCTGCGAGTCGATGTTGAGGTGCTCGCCATGGATCCAGAAGCGGACGAAAGGCTTGCCGGTGGCGCCTTCGCTCTGGGCGATCTCGTTCTCGTGGTGCGGGAAGATCAGATCCACGGCGCCGGTGTGAATGTCGAACGTTTCGCCGAGGAGATTCATGGCCATGGCCGAGCACTCGAGGTGCCACCCCGGCCTGCCTTCGCCGATGGCCGCGGGCCACGAAGGCTCGCCGTCCTTCTTCGCCTTCCAGAGGACGAAGTCCCGGGCCGACTCCTTCTCATACTCGTCGGACTCGATGCGGCTGTATTCGCTGGACGTGTCGATCTCCACGCCGGCCAATTTGCCGTAGCCGGGGAGCGTGGAGACGCGAAAGTACGTGGAGCCGTCCGCGACGTACGTGTGCCCGCGTGCGGTGAGCTGCTGTACCAGGTCGACCATCTGGGGGATGTACTCGGTGGCCCGCGGATAGACGTCCGCCGGCCGGATGCGCAGGCGTTTCAACGACGCATAGAAAGCCTCGATGTAGGGGACGACGTACGTGCCGATGTCCTGTCCGGCCGCGTTGGCGTTGCGGATGATCTTGTCTTCGACGTCGGTGATGTTCATGACCTGCCGCACGCGCAGGCCGCGGTACTCGAGGTAGCGCCGCAGCAGGTCGCTCCAGAGGAACGTGCGCAGGTTGCCGATGTGCGGATGCCCATAGACCGTCGGCCCGCACGAATAGATCTTCGCCTCCCCCGGAGTGATGGGCAGAAAAGGCGCTTTTTCCCGAGTCAGGGTATTGAACAGGCGGAGGTCGGACATGCGCGGGGCAGTATAAACGGGGAGCCGTATGGCCGCGCGGCGGTCCTTGCGGTGCGCGGTGCGAGGTTGATCCGGCGCCAGGCTTCGTGGAGCGCCGGCGTCCCACCGGCTGGCCGGCACGGCCGGCAGCGCTGGTTGGCATAGCCTTAGGCACGTACGGCAGCTCCGAGGCATTTCCCTCGGGTTTCACGCCGGAGGCGTGGCGGAGATGAGCCGGGGGCAAGCGCCGAAG
>JBDTOZ010000893.1:0-2680 GCA_039932995.1 Acidobacteriota bacterium
TTCTCACCGCCGTGATCGCGGGAATCCTCTTGTAGCCCCGGGTACTGCGGTTGCTGGTTGCTGGTTGCTTGCGGTTACGGCGGTTGCTGGTTGCTGGTTGCTTGCGGTTACGGCGGTTGCTGGTTGCTGGTTGATTGCGGTGTAAGGATCGACGAACGCACCGGTCGCCCGTCGCAAGGAGCGCCGGCGTCTCGCCAGCTGGAGGTGCGGCGTCCCGCCGCGGGCGGGGGACGCGCGCCTCGCGAGATGTGCGTGTCGCGCGACGGGCACGCGGCGCAGGCGAGGACGCCTGCGGGCCAGCAGGCGAGACGCCTGCGCTCCGTCGCAACCAGCAACCAATCACCAGCAACCAGCAACCAGCAACCAAAGCATTCACCGCAGCGCCGCGACGACGTCCGCGAAATCATCTGGCAACGGAGCCTCGAACGATACCTTCTCCCCGCTGCGCGGGTGTTCGAAGGTGATGCGAGTGGCGTGCAGCATCTGTCGTTGCAGAGAAGAGAGCATCTTCTGGATGCGCTTCTCCGGAATCCCTTTCCATTGCGGACCGGAGTAGAGCGGGTCGCCGACGATCGGGTGGCCGAGGGACTTCATGTGTACGCGGATCTGGTGTGTGCGGCCGGTGCGGAGGCTGCAGCGCACGAGGGATGCGAAGCGGAGTTGCTCCACGACCTTGTAATCGGTGATGGCCGCGCGTCCGTCCGGGACGACGGCCATGCGCTTGCGGTCGCGGGGATCGCGGCCGATGGGGGCGTTCACGGTTCCCTCCAGCAGGGTGGGCGTGCCGTAGACCAGGGCCAGGTACTCCTTGCGCACGCGGTCCGTGTTCCAAGCCGCTTTCAGTTTGCGGTGGGCCTCGTCGTTCTTGGCGATGACCATGACTCCGCTGGTGTCCTTGTCGAGACGGTGCACGATCCCCGGGCGGATCTCGCCGCCGATGCCGCTGAGGTCTTTGACGTGGAAGAGGAGTGCGTTGACGAGAGTCTGGTCGGGGTGGCCGGCGGCCGGGTGGACGACCAGCCCGGCGGGCTTGTCGAGCACGACCACGTCGGAATCCTCATGGAGGATGGCAATCGCGATATCCTGCGAAGGAAGAGCGGATGGGGTGGCGTCAGGCACCTCAATCGCAAGGCGCTGACCTGTCTCGACGCGCTGGGACGGTTTGGCGGCGGGGCGGCCGTCGAGGCGGACCCGGCCGCCGGTGACAAGGTTTGCGAGGAAATTACGCGAATAGTCAGAGAAGAGCTCGCCGAGGGCGCGGTCGAGGCGGAGTCCGTGCTGCGGGTCCCCGACGATCGCTTCCCGGATGTCGCTCACAGGTCGCAAGTATAGGGAAAGAAAGTTGTGACGTTGTTTTCAGAAACTACGTATAAGTTCATGGAAAGCGTTTCTGCGGGGGCAAATTCGTTTAGAATGCGCCCGCAGCAAGATCGAGCAGTCAACCAACTTCACGGTGTAGAGGGGAGAATATGTTCATGAGAAAACTCGGTGTCGCCGCGGCCCTGATCCTCAGCGCGACCGGCGCGTTTGCAAGCAACTTCCGGGCGGCGGATCAGGTTTACGTCCCTGTCGCAGCCCACGCAGGCGGCTCCAGCGGCACGTTCATCAGCGACGCGTTCCTGGCGAATCTGTCCAGCGACAGCGTCGACGTGTCCGTCATCTATGTTCCACTGGGTGAGAACAGCGGCGCCAACGCGCCGGTGGCGAGCCTCGAAGAGCTTCGTGGCCGCATCACTCTCCAGCCTTTCGAACGGAAAGAGTTCCTGGACATCTTCGCCAACACCCTCGGGAAGCCGAGCGCGTTCGGCATGCTCGTCTTCAACGGCTGCAAGGCCGGCACGAGCTGCGGAACGGAGACGCAGAACCAGCAGACGGGCGTGAGCCCGAACTTCCGCCCGATCAGCGTCCAGACGCGCATCTACCAGATCACCTCCGCGGCTCCGAATCCTCCCACCACCGGCCAGCTCTTCTCCGGCATTCCCTGGTACAGCTTCGTCAGCAAGCTGCAGGCGCCGGTGCAGTTGGATAAGGTCTTCATCACGGGTCTGACGCAGAACGGCCTGGCCGGCCAGGCCGGCACCTTCCGCGCGAACATCGGCGTCGTCAACGCGTCCGAGTGGTCCAGGACCGAGATCAAGTTCCGCCTCTATCAGGGCTCGCTCACGGACGCGAACCTGAAGGCCGAAGTCATCAAGAACCTCGGACCGCTGGGCAACCAGCTCTACGGTTTCACCGCCCTCTTCCCGAACTTCACCGGCTCGAACTATTTCGTGACCGTCGAGCAGGGCAACGTGGAAGCGGTTTCGGGCGCCCCGTCGAACTGCGTGCAGGGCTGCCCGGCCTTCCTCGCCTACGGCTCGGTCCTCGACAACGTCTCCGGTGACGCCACGACGCTGGAAGCGCAGTACCTCGTCGAGATGGACGCCGAAGCGCTCGAGATCCTCTACCCGCCCAGCGCAGGCAAGAGCATCCTCCGCCGCCCGGTCCGCCACTAAGTTTTTTCGTTTCGCTTCACCCCAGAGCCGCGCCGCAAGGCGCGGCTCTTTTTTTTGCGAAGTGCGTTCACCACAGAGGCACAGAGACACAGAGATTTGGATGAGGCGAGGACGCCCCCCGGCCAGTCCGGCGTTCCGCCTACGCCGCCTACGGCGGCTTGGTTGCCTCTCCGTGTCTCTGTGCC
>JBDTOZ010000894.1:0-3264 GCA_039932995.1 Acidobacteriota bacterium
GAAAACTCGCGTCAGGGCCTCTCGCGGCGTTCGAAGAGAACAACATCAACGAACTGAACGAGTTAGGCCCAGAACTGCGTAGGGCCATGGGGTTCCAGGCTCTCCCCTTTAGCGAACCCGCAACGGGCCTCGTGTTTGCGAGGGAGCGGTGGTATGACCCGGGAACGGGGTCGTTCTTGTCGCCGGACCCGATGGGGTATCGGGACTCGCCGAATCTGTATGCATTTGCGGGCGGTGATCCCGTTAATGGAAGAGATCCGACTGGTGAAGGAAAGATCTGGGACTGGGTAAAGGGCGAGGTCGAAGAGAAAGCGGGCAACGCCGTCGCAGTTCTGGAGGCCGGAGTTGGATGTTCGAAGGCCTTGCTCCGCCCCGACTTGATTGCGACGGAGAAGATCACCGACGCATACGGCCGAGTGAAGCGCGTTGCGCAGGCGTACGAGCGTGGTGGAGTCTCTTGGGCGACGGATCAATACGTCATCGAGGAGAAGGCATTCCTCAAGACGGTGCCGTTTGTCCGCACTTACTTTGCGGCGAAGGAGGTTCCAGACGCCGCCAAGAAGGGACGATTCCAGAAAGGTCTTCAAACCGGCCGTACGGCGATCAGTGCTGCAAGCGATCTCGCGTTACTCTACGCGGCGGCAAGTGGATTCAGAGCGGTAACAACAACCAGTTCCGCGATAGTGGTTGAGACGGAAGCGAATGCCATCCCGGCGACTACGCCGCTTAATGGCGGCGCTACGCCCCTCAACGTTGGCGAGGTCATGAGCTATCGAGAGTATCTATCTCGCCGTACGTCCGGTAGCAATTTGCGTGGTCATCACATTCCGCAGAGTGCACGGCTGCAGGAACTGGGTTTAGAACCACTTGATGGAACTGTAGTCGTCATGGAGAATCGGCTGACGGGAGGTGCTGGAGAGAAGCTGGGGCACACCGGGACTAGAACATACGGTGTTGGAGGATCTAGGGCGGCGGCGGCTGAGCGTGGCCAGCCACTCACTGTATCTGAGGGTCGAGACCTTCTCGATCCGCCAGTCATGCGGTTGGGGGACGAGGTCGCACAAATGATCAGAGACCTGAATCGAAAAATCTACCCGGATCACTACTAAAAAATTATGCGCGCAGAAGAGGAACGACTGACACAGGTTCTGGCTATTGTGTGTGACCTCGAGTCGGATGAAGCAATTCAGCGATACGTTGAGGTGATCGACGCTTTGCGGGGAAGCGATTCTGAGGATGTCTTACGTCGAATGTTGGGATGTCTCAGGGACACCGATGCTGGCGAGGTCCAGTACGAGCTTGTTGAGGCGTGCGAAGCTTTTCCTCATTATGTTCGTGTGTTCTTTGAAGTGGGTTTGGCTGTCGTGAAGAAGGCGCCACGATGGTTTCGACTGATGTTTCAATCGATCTTGAACAGCCCAGCACATGCTTCGCAGGCGCTTATGTTGATCAATGAGATGGACGGCGAATCGCGGGCAGAATACAAAAGGATCATTGAGGGGTTATCTAAAGACACGCCCCAATACGCTCCACTACTGAATCAGATCCAGTAGTTAGCCTTCCTCCGCAGAAGCTTTGCGTGATTCCCCATTGAAGGACGATCGGGTACACCGCGCTGGGGATGGGTGGGGCTCGTCGAGCAGGTCGAGCGTGCAGGCATCGTCTCGAAGGTCGAGTATCCGACGCCGAACAAGATCGAGAGCACCGAGGTCGAGCGGAACGTGAAGACGACCACCGACCTCGATGAATGGTTGCGACCGAAAAGCGTCGTCACCACGGGGCCGGATCTCACGCTCAAGGGCGAGCTCACCTACGACGCGAACGGCCGGGTCAAGACCAGCAAGCGCTGGCAGGACGGACGCTGGGTGACCGAGACCTTCGGCTACGACGCGCTGGGCCGCTTGAAGACCTCGAAGTCGGACGGGATCGCCGTCGGAGCAAGCGCCAGCGCGGAGGTCGAGAGCAAGGTCGACTACGACCTCGGCGCGCGCACGATCAAGCGCACCCTCCCGGGCGGAGCGGAGATCGTCGAGACCCTGGACGGGCTGGGACGAGTCAGGACGCGCAGGACCGTCACCGGGAGCAGCGACATCGTCGAGGAGCTGGCCTACGACCTGGCCGGCAACCTCGTCTACACCAGCGACAACCACTTGGCCGCGGCCACCGCGTACGACGTGCACGGCCGGGCCACGGCGAGCTTGCACCCGGACGGGACGCGCACCGAGACCGAGTACGACGCGATGGGCAACCCGACCCTGGTGCAGAGTCGCGATGCCGGGGGCGCCTTGCTGTCGGAATCGCGTCCCACGTTCACGCCGTCCGGACGACTACAGTCGATGGCCACGAAGGTGGACGCGGCGCAGACGCGCACGAGCACCCTGAAATGGGACGGTGGTGGGCGGACGACGTACGCGGCCACGCAGGAGCGCGCCTCGCAGTTGCGCTTCGACGACGCCGGCCGCTTGAAGACGTCGGTGGCAGGACGGCTGGACGCGACGACGATCATTCCCTTCAACAGCTTCGCGGCGCTCTCGCACGAGAGCACGCTCGTCAAGAGCGGCCAGGTGACCGAGAAGGGGATCGCCGCGGCCATCCCCACCTCGCAGTCGTACGACACGATGGCGAACGTGACGCGGCAGAACGTGGGAGGGCTGGAGTGGAAGCAGACCTTCGACGAGGACAGCAACCTCACCAGCAGCCTGCAACCGGAGCGGCCCCCGTCGGCCGAGTTCCAGTATCGGTCCGATGCGCGCGGCAATCTGACCGAGGAGATCAAGCCGGGAGCGGCCAGCTTCAAACGCGAGTATGCCGAGAGTGGCGCGGCCACCGCGTATGACGATCCGGTCGATCCACCGACGACCACGGTCAACGACCGCATCGGACGTCCGCGTGAGCGGACCTACGCCGACGGCACCTCGGAGAGCTTCACGTACGACGGCCCGCGGCTGCTGGAGATGAAGGACCGGCAGGAGCGGATCTTCCGCTACGAGTACAACGCGAACGGCCAGCTCTTCCGCATCCGCAACACGACCGATCTGATCGAGGAGATGGAGTATCAACCCTCGGGCGATTTGGCGAAGTGGCGGACGCGCGATGCCGAGCTGGCGTACGACGACTACGACCTGGAGGGAAGGCCGCGGCGGACGAAACAGACCCGCTACGCGGACCATTCGGGCTTCGGCGCGAAGACGGTCCTGGACCAGTACACGCAGGAGCACGAGTGGAACGTGCATGGCGAACGGAAGGCGTGGACGATGCCGTCGA
>JBDTOZ010000895.1:0-10029 GCA_039932995.1 Acidobacteriota bacterium
CGGCGTGAACCGGTTTCCCGGCCCGTAGCGCTTCGAGAGATAGTCGATGATCGGCTGCTTGTTGGCGGGCGGGACCTCCGCTCCCCAACGCGTCATCTTTTCAACCGTAGCCGTCCATTGCTTTTCGGTCAGGCGCTGCTGCACGAGCATGTCGGCGGAATGGCAGGCGTAACAGGCGGCCTCGGTCTCCGCCTTGCCGGCCCCATCCGGCAGCGAGCGGAACTGCGTTCCCGGCACGGGCAGCACCGCCAGCAGGAGCGTGATCAGGAACTTCATGCCGTCACCTCCACGTCCACCGAATGCCACGCATTGTAGAGATAGCCGCTCTGGTTCCAGATGGCGGCCCGCGGTTGCACGGCGCCGCGAGAGTCGGTGGCGCGCGCCAGGAGCGTGACCCGTCCCGCGCGCTTCGGCGTCCAGCGATACGACCAGAGCCGCCAGGCGTGCGGGGTGTGACGTGGGTCCAGGGTGGCCTGCTGCCAGGTCGCTCCACCGTCTTCGCTGAGCTCCACGCGGGCGATGTCCGGCGCGCCGGAGAAGGCGAAGCCGTGGATGCCCGCCGGCACTCCTCGCCGCGCGCGGGCCGGTGCGACCGTGATGTTCGACTTCACGGCGATCTCCTGCAGGGGCCGCATCTCCTCCGGCTTGAACACGACTCCCGGTGCTCCCGGCTTCAGCGGCCAGCGGTAGGCCGTGTCCATGAAGAAACCTTTCTGCGCCTCGGCGGCGGGCGAGAGACGCACCAGCCACTTCATCCAGTGATCGCCGGCCCAGCCCGGAACGATGAGCCGCAATGGCGCACCGTGCGAGGGGGGGAGCGGCTGGCCGTTCATCGAGTAAGCCAGGATGCAGTCATCCATGGCCTTTTCCATCTCGATGCTGCGATGGAACGGCGGTACTTTGCCCGGAGGATCATCACTGCCGAACAGGTGCAGATGTTTCGCGGAGGGTCTGACGCCCGCGCGGGAGAGCACGTCGCGGAGGCGCACGCCGGACCAGCGCGCGTTGCCGGCGGCGCCGTAACGCCACTGCACGCCCGGGAGCGGCGGCTCGTGCAGACCGCGTCCGTTCCCGGCGCACTGCAGCACGCACGTGGTCTCGGCGGCGGGGAGCTTCTTCAGGTCCGCGAGCGTGAGAGAAAGGGTCCGCCCCACTTCACCGTCCACTCTCAGCCGCCAGCTCCGGGCATCCGGCATGCGCGGAATCCAGTGGCTGCGCACGAAGAAGAGGTCATTCGGCGTGAGGTAATCGGTGAGCAGTTCCAGGGGGGTCTCCGCGTTCAGCGGATAGCCACCCAGCTGCAACAGGTGGCGTTCGGCGGCAAGCGCGGCCGGCGCGAACGGGACGAGCAGCGCGGCCTTCAGAAGATCTCGGCGATCCATGCAGGCGATGGTAGCGCGTCGCGCCGCGGGATGGGTCGAGTCCCGCGTCCTCGTGCCGGGCCCGGTTCTTCGAACGGACCCGGCACGGATGAAGCGCTCCAACGCCCGCTATCGTCCGGATTCGATGAGCGGCTGGACCGGACGTTCGGTCTCGCGGATGCGGCGGACAGAGTCGCGAAACACCTCGGCAATGGCGGCCATGCGGTCGTTGCCATACTCCCAGTAGGGGGCGGTGTAGGCGGTAGCCCGAACGACGCTCGGCTCGACCGTGGACCCTTCCTCCCACTCGCCGAGGGAGGTGATCACTGACCAGACGTCTTCGTAGAGGTGCTCGCCATCGGCGAGCTGCTGCGAATCCGTCCAGATCGCGGTGGAGTGATTCTTGATCGTGCGCAGAATCGTGCGCAGCTCCGCGGGGGAGGTGGTGACCACGCGTCCCTGGGGGGCAGAACCGAACAGATCGCGGTCGAAGCTGGGCATGCCGCCGGCCATGTAGTACCTGTGATTGCGGGACACCACGGTCGCCTCGGCACCGAGGTCGTTTCCGAGCTGGGTGGCCGACTGCGTCCCGGTCCACTCCACGCCGGTCTTGTTGCAGCCGCCGCAGGTTTCCCACGGCAGGCCGGCCGCATGGTGGTAGACCGCGTCGGCTGCTTGAAGCACGTTCACCGCACCGGCGATGTTCGCGCCGGCCAGGCCGCAGATGTGATCCGTGAGGATGATGAACACCTCTCCGATGCCGCGGTTGCGGAACTCCGTGCGAATGGCTCCGAGCATGGCCACGAATCCCGCATAGTCGTTCACGTACTCATTGCCCCAGAACATGAGGATCGGGCGCGATTGGCCAGTGGAGATGCGGATGCGCGCGTACTTGGGACTCTGCAGATCCGGCCACCAGCTCTTGACCTGAGCCTCGATGATCGGGCGTTTGGCGGGGAAGCCGACCAAACCGGCCATGTGACAAAGTCTGAGATTGCCGAGGCGCGCAGTCGCCCAAAGCGAGCTGCGGAAGTTGACCAGCGGGTTGTCGCCCTCGGCCTGGTAATAGCCGCTCAATACATCCACGCCATTCTGATTGCAGAGATCGGCCACGTAATCACCATAGGCCACCGTGCCGCGCTGCACGAGACCGTTCTGGAAAGCCGGCCAGCGGCGTGTCCACGAAGGACGGTTTCCTCCGCGAGTCCATGAGTAGCTCGTGAGAATCACCTTGCTTGCGGTGTGGATCGTCAGATATCCGGTAGGACTAGGAATGGCCATGTGCCTCTCTCCTTTCGTTTGTGGGAAGAATGGGATGGAAGGAAAGATGTCGATCCGTTGAACGCAGCGCTGTGATCTACGCCACATCTCGCGCGACGGACCAGGACCAGCTTCTCGCGACGACTCTGCTCAACGCGGCGGGAGTGTGCTAGAAGGATCGCGCTTGCTCGCGATCCTTCTCTATGTCGCGGTCACCCTCGCGCTGATCGCCGTCTGGCGGCGCTGGCTCCAGCCGTTGAGCCGTGGCGCGGCCATCGCGCTCGTCCTTCTGCCGCTCTGTTTCACTGGACGGGCTCTGCTCACGGGCCGTGTATATGCGCCGATCGATCTGGCCCTGATGGCGGAGCCTCTCAGCAACTATGCGCAGGACTATGGAGTGGAGCGCGCGCACAACTCGGGACTGTCTGATCTATACATGCAGATCATGCCGTGGCAGGCCGCGGTTCGGCAGTCCCTGGCCGCGGGAGAGTGGCCGGTGTGGAATCCCTACCTGCTGTGCGGGAGCATCCTCGCCGCGAACATGCAGGCCGCGCCGTACGACGCGATCCAGCTCCTGGGCATGGTCCTGCCGCATCCCCAGGCCTTGACTTTCGCCGCGGCGATGACCTTCTTCGTGGCCGGGCTGTTCACGTTCGGCTTCCTGCGCTCCTACGGATCCAGCGAGCCGGCCGCGCTGGTTGCGGCCGGCGGCTATGCCTTCTGCGCCATCCTGGCCTTCTTCGTCGGCTGGCCGTTGGGACGGGTGTGGACCTTCATGCCGCTGGTGTTGCTGGGCGTCCGGCTGCTGGTGCGGGACCGAGCGGAGCAGCCCCCGTTTCGGTTCCGCGGGCCTGTCGTCCTCACGCTCGCGCTGGTGCTGACCATCTTCGCGGGCCATCCCGAGTCGATCCTGCACATCGTGTTCGTGGGCGTGATCTACGGAGTGTACGAGCTGGTGGCGACCCGCGGGCGCGGTGACCGGTTCCCGTGGCGCACGGTGGGGGTCTCCGCACTCTGCGGCGTGGTCGCGCTCGGCCTCACCGCGATTTCGATCCTGCCGTTCCTCTCCGTCACGCCCCACACCGTGGAGTACCACGTCCGTCGCGATCAGTACGCGACGGCGCGCTTCGAGCTTCCGAAGGGAGTGGTGCCGGCCAGGGTGGCGGCGTCGCTCGTTCCCTTCTCGGGAGGACGTCCCGAGGATGGCGCGGGCGGCCATCACTGGGACGCCTCGTCGATGCGCGTGGGCAGCATCGTCATCGCACTGTCCCTGGCAGCGCTCTATCTGGCCCGCCGCCGGAGGGAGACCTGGTTCTTCTTCGGGCTGTTCGTGGTGATGGGCTGTGCGGGTCTGAATGCGTTCCCCATGGGCCATCTGCTGCATGCGCTGCCGCTGTTCGACATCGCCATCAACGAGCGTCTTGGATTCGCGGCCGTGTTCGCGCTCTGCGTGCTGGCGGCATTCGCACTCGATGCGTGGCCGGACGATCGGCGAGGGGCGATGATCAGTGCGGGCCTCGTCCTGGCCGTGGGCGTGATCCTGGCCGTGGGCGCGAGTCTGATCCGGGACGCGGAGATCCTCGCCGGAACCAGCCCTTCGTTCGTCGCCGCCGCCACCGTGGCCGAGCTGCTGCCGCTGGCCATCCTGGCCATCCTGCTCGTTCTCCGCGTAAACCCGCGGTACGCGCTGCCGGCCGTTCTGGCGCTGCTGCTGATCCAGCGCGTGGCGGAGGACGGCGGCATGTATCCGTCGTTGCCGGAGAAGGCCTTCTACCCTGAAGTGCCGATCATCCGGCGGATCCAGCAGGACACCAGTGGACCGTTCCGGGTGGTCGGCCTCTATTACGCGCTGATCCCTGATACGGCCGCCCTCTACGGATTGGAAGACGCCCGCGGCTACGAGGCCATGACCTTCGAGCGGCTGCATGAGACTTATCCGCTCTGGTCCCGGCCGCAACCGGTTTCGTTCAACATCATCGAAGACAAAGAGCGGACGTTCCTCTCCTTTCTGAACGTGAAGTACGCCATCGGCTCGCTCGATGCGCAACCGAGCGAGACCTGGAAACTGGTGCTCGAAGACCGGCAGAGTCGCCTGTTCGAGAACACGCGGGTCGTTCCCCGCGCCTTCCTGCCGCGGCGTATCCGTTACGAACAGAACGACGAGGCCGTCCGTCGGGGCATGGCCCTCACCAGCGACTTCGCCGAGACGGCCTGGATCACCGCCCCGCACTATTCGCCTCACCAGATCGACAACGGACGGGGCACTCTTCAGATGCGCCGGAACGGTCTGGCGTACGAGATCGAGGTGATGTTGGAAGAGCCGGCCTGGGTCGTGCTCTCCGACTCGCGGTGGCCTGGTTGGCGCGCCTACGTCGACGGAAAGCGCGTGGAGACCCAATACGCCAACCACGCTTTCATCGGAGTCTTCGTCCCGGCGAAAGGGAAACACCATCTGCGCGTGCTCTTCCAGCCGGAAGCCTTCACGCGGGGACGCAACATCACGTTCGTCACGCTGGCCGCGCTCGTGTTGTTTGCGTTGCGGAAGCGCCTCGAGGCGCTGTGGCGCGCCAGGCCGGTGCGCAGACAAGCCTGACGTGGCCGCAGTCCCTTGCGGTTAGAACTTCGCCGTGATTTTGGCGACGTCCTGTTGGGCGTCTTCGCTGGCGGTGACGATGTAGGTCTTGCCCGCGCCGGTGGGAGGGACGAGCTTGATCGTGTAGCTGCCGAGGGCGGCGAATTCGTACGTCTCGTCCGGAGTGTCGAACTGCGCGGCCTCGCCGATGGGGATCTCGTTGACGTACACCATCGTGCTGGCCGGAAAGACGTCGAGCATCATGCCGCGACGGGCCCAGATCCGCACCACCGAGGACACTCCGCCCGGCCCTCCCGTGACCACGGCCCGCGCCTGTCCCTGTACCGGCTCGTTTGCCGCCGGGGTGTTCTCGCCCGATTCTCCGTGGAGGACGAGCGAGGCTCCCGCGCCCGGCTCCCCCGGCGGAGCGGACGTGTTGGCGCGCTGCTCGCGGCGTGCCGGGACGTGCTGCAGGAGCGTGTTCCGGTCGCGGTTGCGCAAGCCGGTGTAGACCGCCAGGCCGGCCATCACAACCAGGATCCCCCCGATCAGCACCGGCACCCAGCGCGGCATCAGGGACGGCTCGTACGGAGGGTCTGGTTGCTCAGGCTCTTGTTGCGTCATCGTCACTCGACATCATTTTCCTGCGATGCGGTCTCGATCTCGGCGCCTTCGGCGATCTCGGCGACGCCGTCATCCGTGACCACGGTTTCCTCGTCGTCGTCGAGACGCTGGAACTCCCGGTCACGCGAGCGCATCAGTTCCTGGGCTCGCTGTTCGTCGGCACCGCTCACGTAGACCCGAATGTCGCCCATCATTCCGAAGGTCGTGGGCTCCATGGAGAACTTCACGTGCTCGATCTGCGCCTGAATGCCCTCGGCGTCCAGGAAGCCCTGGAGGATGTTCGCCTCGTCCTCGGTGCCCGTACTGGCAATCTCGACCCAGGTCGTGCCGTCTTCGGCCGGAACCGTGTTCACGTTTTCCGGATAGTCCTGATTCGAATCTGCCATTCCGTTCGCTCCTTATGCGTTCAAGGTGATGTGGCCGGCATCGCCGGTCATCTCTCCGACCTTTGCATAGAACAGGCCGCCTTCGTCGAATTTCCTGGTCAGCGTCGCCTCGCGGTCCGGGGGGATGGCGATCAGCAGACCGCCCGAGGTCTGGGCATCACACATCAATGTGAGCTCCGCCTCCGGAACATTCAAGCGCACGCGATTGCGGAAGGTGCGCACGTTGCGCATGGTCCCCTCGGGCCGGAAGCCGCGCTGCAACTGCTCGCGCACGCCGTCCAGCACCGGCACGGCGCTCACGGAAAGCGTCGCGCCCACGCCGGCTCCTTCGCACATCTCCATCAGATGGCCGATCAACCCGTAGCCGGTGACGTCCGTGGCCGCGCTCGCGCCGGCCTCCACCATCACCGTGGCCACATCACGATTGAGCATGGTCATCCAGCGGATCGCTTCCTCCAGAGGAGGAGGACGATGAAACAGCTTCTTGATCCGGTTCGCGCTGACAAGGATGCCGTTGCCGATGGGCTTGGTCAGGAAGAGGGAGTGGCCCGGCCGCGCGGTCGAGTTGCGCACCAGTTTGGCCACCGAGACGATGCCGGTCACGACCAAGCCATATTTCGGGACGTCGTCGATGATCGTGTGGCCGCCGGCGACGGGAAACCCGGCCTCGACCGCCTTGTCCGCGCCGCCCCGCAGAATCTGTTCGAGGACCTCGAGCGGAAGAGCGTCGGTCGGAAACCCGGCGATGGCCAGGCCCAGGATCGGCGTGGCCCCCATCGCGTAGATGTCGGAGATGGCGTTGGCCGCCGCGATCTGTCCGAAGAGGTAAGGATCGTCGACGATGGGCGTGAAGAAATCGACGGTCTGGGCGATGGCGGTATCGCCCATGATGCGGATCACCGCGGCGTCATCGCAGGTCGAATTTCCGACAAGGAGATCCCCAACCCCTTCACCGGAGGGGAGCTTGGAGAGGATCGAGCGCAGGTCATCCTGACCCAGCTTGCAGGCTCAGCCACCGGTCGTCGCGAACGACGACAACGGGGGATGGCGACGGAGCTTGTGTTTCACGTTGCCGATGGTATCCCTTTCTCCAGTTGGCAGGTCCCAGTCGACAGCCGGCAGGAGCTCGGGAGACCGAAAGGGGAATGTGTGCGGCAGAAAGTTTTCGCGAGGACGCACCGACGGAGCGACCGCACGTGCCCAAGGCTATGCCAACCAGCGCTGCCGGCCGTGCCGGCCGGCCGCGCCGGCTAGTTGGGCTTGCCCTCGTCTCCCAGCACGGCAGTGCGCGCGTTCTCGACGGCCAGGACGATTTCCTGATAGAGGTTGTACTTGAGATCGGGATCGAGCTCGGCACCCTTGTTCACGATCTCGGCGATCTGCGCGGCGTAGTAGGAGGCCGGCGGGAGGCGCTCTCCGGAATCGTGGAGCTGACGAAAGCCGAGGGTGAGCTCCTCTTCGAGCCGCTGCCGGAAACTGCCGTCCAGGAGATCCTGTTCGAGAGTGACGTAGTCGATGTTCATTTCACCGTGTAAGCAGCCTTCACGGCCGCACCTTCGCGCGTGACGGTGGCAGTCACGCCGCGCTTTTCGAGAAAAGCCTTGTAGGCGGCGGCAAAGGCTGTCGCTCTTTCCGGCGACTCCCATTTCGTGTCGATGCTCACGCGGCCGTCGGTAAAGATGACCGCGCGGTCGTTCAACCAGCCGCTGGCGGCATCCGGTCCAACCAGGAACCGCCAGTGAAACTCGCCCAGGTGCTCGGTGGCGATGGCACCGGCCGGCTTCGAGGAATCGAACGGCTCGCTCTTGAACGAGCGGGCGAAGTACTCCTCGGGATGCAGGATCTCGCGCGTCGTCCGGGGAGGATTCGCGTGGACCTTGTCCAGCTCCGGCCATCCCCCGCGCCGATAGGCGGCCACGACGAACTTCATCCCGTCGAGATAGGGGAAGCGGAGCATCTGCGAAAAGTAGGGCGGGGTGGAGGGATCGATCATCTGGTCGGCTGCGGCCGCCGACGTGATCATGCCCAGCATGGCGTCATCCTTGATGACCTCATCGAGCTGGATGCCGGACTTACCGAGCATGTGCGCGACCATCACCAGCACGGCCTCCCCTTCCAGCACGGCGTGGTAGGCGAGATTCGCATCGGTGTCGAGGAGGAGCGTCTTCTCCTTGGCGGAGAGCCCGAAGTGCTGATCCTGCAGCGCGTGCATCAGCTCGTGGACCATGACCGTTTCTTCGAGCACTTTGGGGTCGGCCAGAGCGGCCACTTCGGCGGGGAACTTCGGCAATTGCCGGATCGAGTAATACGTGTGCGACTGCGGGTCGTAGAAGGCCAGCACCTGCGACTCGTACAGCGTCAACAGCTTCGGCACGATCTGTTTCCCATCGACGTCCACGAGCTGCAGGGCGCGCAGCACCCGGCCCCAATCCTCGAGGGAGTAAGGCGTGCCGTCCTTCATCTGTTGCTCGAGGTAGCGTCCCAGCTCCGAGCGGTTGATGGCCACCGTGCGCACGTCGCTCGTGAATTTGTGGCCGCGGATGGTCTCCACCGCCTTCATGGCCGGCGTGAGCGGAGAGGCATTCGCGCAGGAGGCGAGAAGGAACAGGGACAGAACGCGCAGCCGCCGGGGGCGAATCATGCGGTGCGCAACCCTCCCCGATATCGGGCCATTCCGGAAGAGCTGGGCGTGGACGGTCCTTGCGGTGGGAGCCGAGCTCTCCGGACGGTCCCGGAGAGTCCAGTGGATGGTGACCGGGGGCCCGTCCACCTCCTCCGCCTCCATGAAACAGAAAAAGAGGCCGAGTGTGAACTACGACCTTCCGACCGGCTCGCGGTTGTGTAGAATGCCTCGCGATTCAGCACATGGACCGTGGCGATAGCGAGCGAATCGAGATCACCGTCAGTAGCCGGTTCGAGAACATCGAACTGGTGCAGGTGATCGCCGAGCACCTCTGCGAGAACGCAGGGGTGGACGAAGACGGCTCCCACTGGATCGGGATGGCTGTTCGAGAAGCCGTGGCCAACGCCATCAAGCACGGCAACAAGCTCGATGTGCGCAAGAAGGTCCACGCCACGTTCGACCTGCATGGCTTGAATCTGGAAATTACGGTTTCGGACGAGGGAGCCGGATTCGATCCCGAGAAAGTCAGTGATCCGCTCAACCCGCAGAATCTGATGAAGACCAGCGGGCGGGGGATTTTTTACATGAAGACGTTCATGGACGAGGTTCACTACTCGTTCCGCGCCGGCGGCGGCACGTCGCTGGTCATGACCAAGAATCTGTCGAAAGGCAGCGGCATCGCCAGCACCAAAGCCTGAGAGAAGTCTCGAATTCGAGCAAGGAGAACGAACACATGAAAGCCATCAACAGAACCGTCGACGGTGTCGAGATCATCGCTCTGCAGGGCAAGATCACGATCGGCTCCGGAGATACGCAGCTCCGTGAGGTCATTGCCGAGGCCGTCAACGCGGGCAAGACGAACATTCTTCTCGACCTTTCCGGAGTGACCACCATCGACTCCTCCGGGATCGGCGAACTGGTCGGCTCCTACACCACCGTCACCAATCGCGGCGGCAAGCTCAAGCTCCTGCACCTGCCGGCCAAGCTGAACGAGCTGCTGCACGTGACACAGCTCATCACCGTGTTCGAGGTCTACGAGAACGAGCAGGAAGCGATCGCCAGCCTCAAGCCGACCTCCTGAGCCGGCTCAGCCGGCACGCTGCCGGCCAACGTCCCATGGGGGCGCGGGCATCGGCCCGGCCCCATGGTGATGGGCTTTCAACGGCGTCACCGCTGCCGGAGTCCGCGACCCCTCCAGGGTCG
>JBDTOZ010000896.1:0-3003 GCA_039932995.1 Acidobacteriota bacterium
GGCCGCGAAGGCGGCCGCCACAACGTTTCGCGGAACGAGCATCAACGGCGCCGGCCCTGTGCGGGATGGACGCCCCCCCCCGGACTACTTGCGGCGGTTGCGATCGCCGAGCTCGTCGACGCTGAGCGAGCCGTTGCGGTTGAGGTCCTGATTGCGGAAGGACTCGTCATCGGCGGGCCATTCGGCGCGGGAGACGACGCCGTCCTTGTCCTTGTCGAGATGCGCCAGGCGCTTGGCGGCACGAACCTCGTCCATTTCGATCTTGTGGTCGATGTCCGAGATGACGCCGTCGTTGTCGCGGTCCAGCTTGTCGAAGCCGGCCTGGTCGCCCTGCCACTCGCGCCGGGTGACATATCCGTCTTTGTCGGTGTCGAGCGCGGCCAGGTCGACTTCGACCGGCTGCTGCTGCAGGGCCCGGACGCCTTCTTCGCGGGTCACGATGCCATCTTTGTCGAGGTCGAGTCCGTCAAAGAAAGTGCGGCCGAGGAGGAACTCCGCGGAGGTGAGCTTCCCGTCCGCGTTCTTGTCGTACTTCTGGAACCACTTCTCGACTGCGGCAGCGGGGTCCTGCTTTGCCTGCTCGGCCAGAGCCGCGGGAGAGGCGGCCAGAAGCGTGAGGGCGAAAGCGGCGGTGAGGTTTCGCATGGTCATGGTCTCTACGACGAACGAAGTGCTCCGAAGGTCACGCCGTTCGAGGCAGGGCGCGGGACGCCGGGGAGGGCGGCGTGGCGGGCTCTCCCGCCCCGCGCCCTGACCTCTGCGACCCGAATCAGGAGAAGCTCTTCGGCCGGTCGTCGAGTCTCGTGGCGAGGTCGAGCATGGCGGCGAAGTAGATCGGTTCCGCGAGTCGGATCTCGAGCGGTCGCTTGAGGTCCGAGGCCCGGAGGGCGATGGACTGGCGGTCGGCATCGACGAGCACTTCGTCGATCTTCGGCACGGACACTTCGGTCGGCTTCGGGCCTTCCACGATCACGCGCTTGTTGGTGATCCAGGCGTTCGTCTCCGTCCCCTCGCCGGTGCGCACCGAGGCGGTGTGCATGCAGTATTCGTTGAGCTGCAGGGCGATGGTGGTATTGCAGCGCGGCGCGTTGCGATGGTCCACACCGCGCAGTCGCTCGAACTGGGCCTCGGACGAGGCATCGATGGGCACTTCGTCGTTCTTGATGTTGAAGCCGTTCTGGATCGAGCGAACCACTTTCAACTGCTCTTCCCCGAGCCGGTCGTCGGCCAGGAAATGCCAGAGGATGGTGGAGTACAGAGCGTGCTTGACCGCACGTGAGTCCTCGGCAATGAGGCCGGAGGCTTCACTGGCGCGGTCCATCAGCGCGGCCACTTCGGCCGCTCTCTCCGGACCGACTCGCGCCAGCGTCGAGAACCCGACGTTGAGCACCGTGCCGATGGCCACGTCCGCCCAGACGGCGTAGGGAAGGTCCAGCTTTTCGTTCTCTCCCTGCACGTGCGCCAGCGTGGCATCGGTCGGATCTTCGCGGAGCTGTTCCAGGGTGGCGGTGTACGCCGCGAGGAGCTCGCGATTGCGGGCGTCGCGTTCTTCCCGCTCCTTCTTCTTGCGGTCCTCGGCCTGCAGGATGACCCGGCGCTTCTGCCAGGCGATGACGATCGGCACGGCGATGAGAATCAGCCCCAGGATCACTTCGACCCAGCCGGCAGACTTACCGTTGCCGAGGACGGCCATCCCGATCAACACGAAGAGCGCGCCGAGGATCATCACCCCCAGCATTGCCCAGCCGCGGCCGGTGCCGTCGATGAGGGAAGCCCAGAACGGCGTCCCGGAGATCGAGCGCGGTTTCGGGACTTCGGGACTGCGGATGGTGCGGAGGTCCGCCGAATAGAAGATCTCGGGGCGGTGGCGAACGAATTCTCCGGTGGGCCCGGTGCTCAGCTCCACATCGTGATCGATGGACTTCAGCTCGCGGCGCCGGCCAACCGCAAAACGGAACAGGGAATTGCCGAGCGACTTTTGCACGGTAAAGCTCATAACGAACCCAACGGTGCGACGTTCATGCCCGATTTTGGGCCGGGCTTGTCCGCGAGTGGAGAGGCAGTCCAAACAAGCGCCTCAATGCCCTTCGGAACGCTCTCAGTGAAGAGTGCCCAGGAACGCGGCGATGTCCTGCGCATCGGCCGGCGGCATCGAGATCGGCGGCATGCTGCTCTGCGGGTTCATCGAAGCGGGGTTCTGGATGAAGCGGGCCACATTAGCCGGAGTGTTCTGGACCGCGCCGAAGCTGAGAGCCGGACGGGAAGCCACTCCCTGAAGCGTGGGCCCGAGAGCGCCTACTGCTCCTTCGACACCGGGAATCGTGTGACAGACAGGGCACCCGTACTGAGTCACCAGTTGCCTGCCGTGCTCAGGATTGCCCTCCGGCTGCGTCGTGGGAGGAGCGCTCTCGCCGCGGTTGCAGGCGAGGGCCAGAAGAAAGAGCGCGAGAAAGCCGAGTCGCTTCATGAGGAGCGGAGTTTAGCGGAGTGGCCCGCCGCTCAACAGACTGCGTCGTTCTTGCGGAACGAGAGCAGGTCGCCGGTGCGTCGCAGCGTCTCCGCCGCCTCTTCTTCCATGCTGCGGGCGGCG
The DNA here is from genome assembly GCA_039932995.1 of Acidobacteriota bacterium. Taxonomy (GTDB): domain Bacteria; phylum Acidobacteriota; class Thermoanaerobaculia; order Gp7-AA8; family Gp7-AA8; genus QHVT01. The sequence goes on from JBDTOZ010000896.1 coordinate 2,591, forward strand.
GCGGTGATGAGGTCGCCGAGGACGTCGATGTCGAAGGGCTTGCGGAGGATGGAATGGACGACGGCGCCGTCCAGGCGCCGCAAGGCGGCGGTGTCGCCGGCGCTGATGACGATGATGGCCGGACGGCGCCGGCTGCTGGATTTGATGTAATCGATCAGACCGTAGCCGTCGACGTTGGGCATCATGAGATCGAGCACGATGACGGCGTACTCGGTGTCCTCGAGCCTCTCGATGGCCTCCGCGCCATCGCGCGCGCTGTCCACCGGATACCCCGCCCGCTCCACGATCTTCGTGACCAAGGCCCGGATCGCGGGCTCATCATCCACCACCAGTACCCGACCCTTGGAACCCATTGACGAGCGACCAAGCAATTCAAATGCCTGAGGGCGGGAGGGGGATTGAGGATTGAGGAT
>JBDTOZ010000897.1:0-3175 GCA_039932995.1 Acidobacteriota bacterium
CCGCCCGCGGCGAGGACGCCGCACAGCCAGCCGGCGAGACGCCGGCGCTCCTTGGATTGCGGCCCCACTGAACTGTGCTCGTGCAACGGAACGAGGGGGGCGCGGGCATTCTGCCCGGCGCTCTTCCCGCGTCCAACGGCCAAACTCCAGACCGCGGGCATCTTGCCTTGACAAGATGCCCGCGCCCCATGTTCTCGGGTCTACCAGATGCGCACGCGCTCTTCCGGTTTGACGTAGCTCTTGTCGCCTTCTTTCACGCCGAAGGCGTCGTACCAGGCGTCGACGTTGCGGAGGGGGTTGACGGCGCGCACGGTGCCGGGGGAGTGGGAGTTGGTGGCGAGCTGCTGGCGGAGGGCGTCGTCGCGCATCATCGTGCGCCAGACCTGGCCCCAGCCGAGGAAGACGCGCTGCTCGCCGGTGAAGCCGTCGATCACGGGGGCGGGTTGGCCGTGCAGGGAGACGCGGTAGGCTTCCAGGCCCAGGAGGATGCCGCCCAGGTCTCCGATGTTCTCGCCCATGGTCATGCGCGGAATGATGTGCAGTCCGGGAAGTTGCGGGAAGTCGACGGCCTCGTATTGCGCGCCCAGGCGTGTGGCCTGCACTTCGAACTTCTGCGCATCCTCGGCGGCCCACCAGTCGCGTAGCGCGCCGTCGCCGTCGGACTTGCGGCCCTGATCGTCGAACCCGTGGGTGATCTCATGACCGATCACGCCTCCGATGCCTCCGTAGTTCACGGCCGGATCGGCCTGTGGATCGAAGAACGGCGGTTGCAGGATGGCCGCCGGGAAGACGATCTCGTTTTTCGTCGAGGCGTAGTAGGCATTGACGGTCTGCGGGGTCATGCCCCACTCCAGGTTGTCCACCGGCTTGCCGATGCGGCTGACCTGCCGGTCCCACTCGAACTTCGCGGCGCGCTGCGCGTTCCCGACCAGGTCTCCCTCGCGTACCTGCAGCGTCGAATAGTCGCGCCACTTGGACGGATAGCCGATCTTCACTCCGAACTTCGTCAGCTTCTCGAGCGCGCGGGATTTCGTTTCCGGCCCCATCCACTCCAGCTTCTCGATGCGCATCTTCATCGCCGCGCGAAGATCGGCGACGAGCTTTTCCATCTTGGCCTTGGAGTCCGGGGGAAAGTACTGGGCGGCGTACGTGCGGCCGATGGCCTCGCCCATGGTGTCTTCCGCGGTCTCGACGGCGCGCTTCCAGCGCGGACGCTGCTCCTGGGCTCCATTGAGAAACTTCGCGCGGAACTCCCACTCGGCATCGACGAAACGCTTCGACAGCAGCGGGGCCGCCTCGTCGGTGATGGAGAAGGCCTCCCATGCCTGGAGCGCGGCCAGATCGGCCTCGGCGAAGATCTTGGCCAGCTTCGGCAGGGCCGTGTTCTGCCGGACGACGCCGCGGGAGGCGCGATCGAGACCGGCCTCTTTCAGGTAAAGCGTCCAGGGAAACCCGGGCGCGTACTTTTCCAGCTCAGCCGGGGTCATCGGGTTGTAGGTCTTGTCGCGATCCCGTCCTTCCGCGCGTGTCCAATGGGCCTCGGCGATCTTCGTCTCCAGGGCCACGACGGCGGCGGCGTTCTTCTCGGGCTCTTCCCAGCCGGCCAGCCGGAGCAGGTCCGCGACGTACTTCTCGTAGCGCTCCTTCTGCGGTTTGAAGTTGTCGCGCAGGTAGTACTCGCGGTCGGGGAGACCGAGTCCGGACTGGGAGAGATAGAGCGTGTACTTTTCCGGATCCTTGGCGTCGTCGCTGACCCCGGCGCTGAAGAACGATTTCCCGAACGCGGACGTCGAGCGGGCCATCAGGCGAGCCACGTCGTCGAGCGTCTTCACTTTGCGAACCGCGTCGAGCTGCGCCTGGATCGGCTTGGCGTCGAGTTTCTCGGCCGTCGCTTCATCGAGGAAGGTGCGGTAGGTCGCGGCCACTTTGGCCTCGTCCGAGCCGGCCTTGAGATCTTTGCGCGCCGCCCAGCCGTCCAGGATGCCGTGGACGCGCGCCTCGGACAGGTCGCGGAGCATCACGAACGCTCCGTACGAGGTCCGGTCCGGCGGGATCTGCGTGTGCGCCGCCCATGTGCCGTTCACGTAGCGGAAGAAATCGTCGCCGGGCTTCACCGACCGGTCCATGCCGGCCAGGTCGATGCCCCACGTGCCATACCGTTGCGCCACGGCGGGCGACGCGGCGGGAGTCGGGTCTTCCGCGTGCAGGAGGGGCGCCGGCAGGGAAGCGGAGATCAATAGAGATGCTGTGAGCGCAAGGGGGTTGAGACGCATCGAACGGGCTCCTCTTTTCATCGTAGGTGGGAGGAAGGATAGCCGGTCCGGGAAGGCGCCGGTGTGAAGGAGGTGCTACAGGCCGGAGGTCGGAGGGGTTTCCATTTCTCGCGAGATCCGATCGTGGGAGCCCGTGGCAGGCGCGATTCGTGGATAGACTGACTTTCTGAATTGGAGGAATGACCATGGGATTGTTTTCGAACATCATGAACAAGATCTTTCACGGCGCGGCGAATGCGGAAGCGCCACCAGACGCCCTCAAGCCCGGCCAGTCGAATGAGTCGCGGGTCTCCGCGGCGGCCCGGCAGGGCGTGCCGGTGGGCCAGGCCGTCCCGAACGCGCCGAGCGCGACAGCGGCTGCAATGGGGCCGGTCGATGTGGCGGCCATCCTCGACGGCATGGCGGCCAAGCATCACGAGAAGCTGGACTGGAAGCATTCCATCGTGGACCTGATGAAGCTCCTGGGCATGGACAGCAGTCTCTCCGAGCGCAAGGAGCTCGCCGCGGATCTGCATTACACCGGAGACACCAGCGACAGCGCCAAGATGAACGTCTGGCTGCACAAGGAAGTGATGCGCAAGCTCGCCGAGAACGGAGGCAATGTGCCGGCCGATCTCCTGGCGCACTGAGCCCCCAGTCGTGGGAGAGCCGGACGACCCTCGTCCGGCTTTTCTATTTCTGCCCCTCCTTCGAGTCGTCGAGTCGTCGAGTCTTCGAGTCTTCGAGTCGCCAGTCTTCGAGTCTTCGAGTCGTCGAGTCTTCAAGTCGTCGAGTCTCACAGCAGTCTCATAGGCGCACAGTCTCACAGGCGTTCGGCTGGGCCAGTTGCGTCGATGAGACGGTCCCCCTATGAGACTCTGAGACTATGAACCTATGAGACTCGACGACCCGACGACCCGACG
>JBDTOZ010000898.1:0-2731 GCA_039932995.1 Acidobacteriota bacterium
CACAGCCAGCCGGCGAGACGCCGGCGTTCCTTGGTTGCGGCTCCGCCGCGCTGTGCCTCTGTGGTGAATCCCTCGGTTGAACGCGCCGATCGCTGAAAGAGCTACTCCGAGACGATGATGGCTGAGAGGCCGTTCGCTTCGAGAGTGGCCCGGGCTTCCACGGCCAGGTCCCTGGTGGTGAAGGGACCGAGGCGGACGCGGAACAGGTCGTTGCGGTCGATGTGCGCGCGCTGGCCGATGGCGGCCAGCCGTTCCTGCAGCGAGCGGGCGTTGGCCTCCACGGAAAACGCGCCGACTTGCACGATGTAGAGCTTCTTCGCGACCGCTGAAACCGCGGGTCTCGGCGAGGCAGGCTCGCGGCGGGACACCACTCTGCGTGGCGTCGCCGGCGCCTCGCCCTCCACCGGCACTTCCTCGAGCGTCCGCCCATCCGCGGCCACCTGCGTCCGCGTGACCACTCCGGCCCGCTCGACCTGGACGTCGACGTGGCCGACCACCACCGGCTCGACGTTGGGGACCGCCTCGGGGCGGGGAGAGGGGACCGGCGGAGGCACGATCCTCGACGACGGAGTGGGCGAGCGCGTTGCCGCCACCAGCGGCGGAACGGTCTGCGGCGTGGCGTCCACGATGGCCTCGAACGCCACCGGCGGCTCACGATCACCGTTGCCGACTTTCACCAGCACGAGCTGCACGTCTCCGACTCCGGGCTCGATCAGGCCGATCTTCTCCGCCGCCGCGTAGGACAGGTCGAGAATGCGTCCGCCGATGTACGGGCCCCGGTCGTTCACCCGCACGCGCACGGTCTGCTTCGTCTTCAGATTGGTCACGTCGAGGATCGTCCCGAAGGGCAGCGTGCGATGGGCCGCGGTCAGCAGGGACGGATCGAAGATCTCCCCGTTGGCCGTCGTCCGTCCGGCGAACTCCTCCCCGTACCAACTGGCCAGGCCGCTCAAGACCTCCGAAGGAGGATGCCCCATCGGAGCCGTCGTGCGGCAGCCGTAGGCGAGGAAGATCAGAAGGGCGCAGACGACAGGGCGCAGGACGCGGCGCAGAGCGCGCGTGGCATCATCTCCTGCCCCCTGCTGGTTCATACCCGTACCTCTCCGACTTCGTCGCGAAGGTGCGCGCGCTCGGTCTCCAGGATCGGATCGACGTCCTCGATCAGAAAGCGCTCGGTCTGCTGGCGGGAGAGGCCGGTGTAGTCCTCAGGACGCGACATGCGCTCGATCGACGCGCGGTCGATGCCGAACAGCTCGTCGGTGGCGATGCGATCGAAGAGGTCATTCTGCGTCGCCCCTTCCTTGAGCGCGTCCGCCGCGGCCTTGGCGTGGATGCGGATGCGCTCGTGCAGCACCTGCCGGTCGCCTCCCCGGGCAGTTCCCTCCATCATCAGGTTCTCGGTCATGAGGAACGGCAGTTCGCGTCGGACGTTGGTGGCGATCACGTCTTCGTGCACGACCAGTCCTCCCGTGATGTTGTCGTAAATGAGCGCGATGGCATCCGCGGCCAGGAAGGCCTCGGGGATGGCGATCCGGCGATTGGCCGAGTCGTCCAGCGTCCGCTCGAACCACTGCGTGGCCGCCGTCAGGGCAGGATTGAGCGCGTTCACGATCAGATGGCGGGCCAGCGCGTCGATGCGCTCCGCGCGCATCGGATTGCGCTTGTACGGCATCGCCGAAGAACCGATCTGCTCTTCCTCGAACGGCTCCTCGATCTCGCGAAGGTGCTGCAGCAGGCGCATGTCGTAGCCGAACTTCGAGGCCGACTGCGCGAAGCCCGAGAGCACGCTCACCACCTGCGCGTCCACCTTGCGCGAGTAGGTCTGGCCGGAGACGGGATAGCTGCGGGCCATGCCCATCTTCTCCGCCACCAATTGCTCGAGACGGTTGACCTTCGCCTCATCACCGCCGAAGAGGTTGAGGAACGAGGCCTGCGTGCCGGTGGCGCCCTTGACGCCGAGGAGAGCCAGTTGTGACTCACGGAACACGAGGTCGCGATAGTCGAGCACGAGATCGTGCAACCAGAGCGTGGCGCGTTTGCCGACCGTGGTGAGCTGGGCGGGCTGGAAGTGCGTGAATGCGAGCGCGGGAGTGGAGCGCCATCGCCAGGCGAAGTCGCGCAGCCGGGCCATGGCATTGACGACACGCCCTCTCAGGATGCGCAGCCCCTCGGCCATGTGCAGGATGTCCGTGTTGTCGGTCACGTACGCGGAGGTCGCGCCGAGATGGATGATCCCTTTCGCGCTGGCGGCCTGGAGACCGTACGCGTAGACGTGAGCCATCACGTCATGACGCACTTCGCGCTCACGGCGATCGGCATCCTCGAAGTTGATGGTCTCGGCGTTGGCCTTCAGGTCCGCGATTTGCCCGTCCGTGATCGGCAGCCCCAGTTCCTGCTCCGCCTCGGCCAGTGCGATCCAGAGTCTGCGCCACGTGCGGAACTTCGAGTTCGGGGAAAAGAGGTAGGACATCTCCCGCGACGCGTAACGCTCGGTCAGCGGGTTCGAGGCATGGTCATGCTTCACGGACGAATTATCCCAAGGTTTGGGGCGGACGACGCGGATTTCCTCGATCTCACGGGCAGTGGGTTCATCGTCCCGAGGAATGGTGGCCCGGGCGCCTATGAGACTGTGAGACTGACTGTACTACTAACCTCGAGTTCTTCGCGCGACGCGACGATTTGCAGGCGGAGCAGTGGAGCGCCGGCGTCCTCGCCGGCTGGCCCGTGGGCG
>JBDTOZ010000899.1:0-6201 GCA_039932995.1 Acidobacteriota bacterium
GAGGGGAACGTACTGGTGTCCGGCGTGTCAGCCGTCGCGCTCGTAGGCACGCGGTGCTGGTTGCTGGTTGCTGGTTGCTGAGTTTGAATGAGCCTCGGCCTTCGCCATCGGGTTTCACGCCGGAGGCGTGGCGGAGATCAGCCGGGGGCAAGCGCCGAAGGCGTGCCGCCCCCGCGTTCGTGCCCGCGGCACCCGCTATACTCCCGTCATGATCATTCTTCCGATGGATCTCACGTCCGAGGAGATCCGTGTTCTGCAGGAGTTCCGTCGTCTGAATGCGGAGACGCTGGGGCTCGAAACGATCAAGGCCTTGAAACATCCCACCGGTGCCGTGGGAGAGGCTCCGGCCGTGTCGTTGGCCGGGAAGGGGTGGCTGGAAGCCGGCGACGGCGGCCAGTTCAGCCTGCGGCAGCGGGCCAGGGACTTTCTGGCCATCGACGCCAAGCCGATGTTCGAGGAGCCGGCACCGCCGGGCAAGATGGTGGCCGCGGCCGAGGTGGGGACGGCGGAAGAGGCCTCTTGATGCACAAGATTCAGTGCACCGGCCACGACGCATAAAGCTCTCCGGTTCAGTCACTTACGGCGATCGCCAACACTCCATACGTGGTGGGTCAATTCTCGCCTCTGGCGTAACCTCCATTGACTCAAGTACTTAAGGAGGTTACACTCAACGCCTGAGGACTGAGATGACGCATGGCGACAAAGCAAAAGCCAAAGCAGCCAAAAGCAGCCAAGCCTCAGCAGCAAAAAAAGACAGCTCCCAAGGCGAAAGTGCCGGCAAAAAAGCCGGTGCCGTCGAAGCCGGCAAAGGCAGTCAGCAAGCCGGCACCCAAAAAGGCAGCCTCGCCGCCAAAAAAACAGCAGCCCCCTCCAAAGACGAAGGCGCTGCCGGCGGCAAAGGAAAAGCCGCCCGTCAAAGCGTCTCCAAGCAAGTCCCTGAAGCCCCTGAAGGCTTCACCAACCCCCTCATCTCCAACGCCTTCAAGCACGCCGTCAAAAAGTATCCCAACGCCCTCCGCAAGCTCACCGACTAACGGTGGTCTGCGGTACTTGACGGTGCAGGATGTCGTGGAGCTTCACCGCGCCGTGAGCGTGGAGTTTGGTGGCCATCAGGCCCATCCCGGCGTCGTGGAATCGCAGTTCGGTCTGATCAATGCCGTGCAACGGCCCCAGATCACCACCCTCGGCCGGGAGGCCTATCCCGCCTTCTCGGACAAAGTGGCCGCTCTCGTCTTCGCGCTGCTGCAGGCCAAACCGTTCCGCGGCGGAAACCGGCGCGTGGCCCTGGCCTCCCTGATCGCATTCTGTGAGCTCAACAACCGCGGCGTCGATGCGCGGGTCTTCGATGAGAAGACGGCCGAGACCCTGCTCCGGCGCGCGGCTGCCTACCAGGAGCTGGGCCTTCCTCCCGAGAACGTCTTCCGGGAGTTGCGAGAGACCCTGACGCGCTCGATCGTCGCCAGCGCCGGCGACTGACCATCCTCAAAGTGGTCGCAGTTGGCCGCCGGCAGGAGACCCGTCCTTCGCACAGAAGGACAGTCACCGCGGGCAGGATGCCCGCGGCCCCTTACCGGAGTGCCTTGGCGCGAACAGCCATGGGGCGCGGGCATCCTGCCCGGCGCACTACCGCGTCAAATGGCCAAACTCCAGCCGTGGAGTCTCCAAGGCTATGCCAACCAGCGCTGGCGGCCGTGCCGCCCCGTGCCGGCTAGCGGGCGGCCTCCCGACGCTCGCTCTTGGCCACGGCGGCTGCGTTGTTCTCCCTCTCACTGTTGCGCCGGTGCATCTCGTGATTGATCCGTCCGAGAAGGATGCGCGCCACACGCAGGTCGTGTCCGGCATCGATGAACAGCAGCGTGAGATCACCGCCACCCCACATCAAGCCAGCCAGCACCAGCAGTTGCGTGACGCGGGCGATGAGGTCCGGAAACGAGACCGGTTCGTCGGCCATCACGCTCAGCACGATCTCCCCGATGAGCATGATCGCCATCAGCACCGCCAGCACCTTGAAGAGGCGGGCGATGTATCGCAGCGTGATGTACGGCTCGAGGTCCTGCGACCGTACTTCCTCCTCCACCGTCCGCTTGTCCCCCTCCTTCACGGGCGGGGCTCCGCAGGTCGGGCAGACCACCGACGGGTCCGGCCGCCGGCTCTGACACTCAGGACACGAAATCTCTGTAGCCACCACTACCTCCTTGTGAATCATGACGCGGAGTGCAGGACGCGGGGCGCGGCGAAGCGTTCGTTCCGCCCCAGCATCCCGCGTCCTTTTCCCTGCACCTCGCTAGCCATTGCCCGTCCCGCGCCAACGTGCGCGGATCCCTCGTACATCGACGTGCGTGAACGGCCCGTGCCCGCAGCAGGGCTCGTAGATGCCGATGCCGCCCACGAGAGCACGGTGCCTCTTTTCCACGGTTTCGGCCGCCGCGGCGAATTTTTCCGCATCGGCCGTCGTCACCCGCCCGTCCCCGGTGATGTCGTCCGGACGGCCGTCGCCGTTGTTGTCCACGTAGACGTCCGCCGCGTCTCCGTACATGTGCCGGCTCAGGTTGGCCCGGCCGGCCACGTTTCCGCCCGTGTGGTTGTACTGGGGAGTGCGGAACCCGCTCATGACGTGGACGCCCGTCACCTTCACCCCCTGCCGCTGCAGTTCCTGGATGGTCAGCTCCAGCTTGTCGATCAGGCGCGGCTCGAGCACCAGATACTTGGGCCAGACGTTCTGCTGGCCCTTGGTGAGAAAGTCGCGGAGGCGGAAGTGCTCGGAGACGTGAAAGTCCTGGTTCTCCCGCGTGACCTCGATGAACCCGCGCGGAGCGGCGTAGCGCTCGGAGCGCGGCGTGCCGCCGGACTCCCAGGGCCAGCTCCCGAGCTGGTACTGCCCGATGCGCCCCGCGCTCTTCTTCGAGATCGGCACGAGCGTGACGATGCTCATGTCCTGAATGGCGCTGGAAACCTTGTTCAGCTCCACCATGAATTCATAGATGCCGCTCTGCTCCGGCGCCGTGAAGTCGGTGCGCGTCTCCTCTTCGGTCACGACATGCGTGCCGCCCGGAGCACCGGGAGCGACCGGCTCACCGGGAAGGACCGGCGCATAACGCACCTCGCCACTCTCCCCGCGCAACGGGTCGAGAAACTGCAGCAGGGCCTCATCGAGATAGGGCGTCTTCGGGGCAGCCGGCCCGAACATGAGGCCGGTGATGTTCTCCGTCGGCAGGACCGCGCTCTCAGGCGGAGGCACTCCAGACGCGGCCGCAGCCTTGCGGAGGCGATTGGTCTCGATCACCGCGGCAATCCACATCGTGGTGTAGAGCAGCACCACGATCACGGTCATCCACGTGAAGATGTGCTCCTGGCGCTCGGTCCGCAGACCGCCGTGGATCCGATGGCGATGGGGCGCCTCCGGGAAAAGCGGTGAGTCGTGTTCCATCCGAGCCGCGCAGCTTCACCTTTTGTGCCGGGTTGGTTGGCGAGGGACCGGCTTGGCAGGAGAGCCGCGCCTTGCGCGCACGACAGCAGAGGTTCTGGTCTCGCCCGGAGGCGTCGGGCAGGATGCCCGCGCCCCAAGAGGCTTGGGAGGGCGCCCTGCCGGCTGCGACCAACCGCCGACCGTTACGGAAAATACCCCCGCGGAATCCTCAAGTGATGTCCTCCGCTCGACGTCACCGCGAGCGATCTCCACTGGTCCGGCACCTCCGCTTCCGAGCGGAACACGAGCTGGTACTGCTGGCGGAGCTCCTGGGCGATGCGCGTGTAGACCGGCGCCAGCTCGCGCTCACTCTGGATGATGAAGTACGTGGCTCCCGTATCCTCGGCGATGCGATCGAGCTTGCGGGCCTGCAGCCGTCCCACTCCCAGCTTCATCCAACGCGAGAGCGACTTGTTCTTCACCACCGGATACACCGGCACCCCCGCATAGCGCGCGTAGTGCACGAGATGATCGAGCTTGAACGAGCTCCCCTGATCGACCCCATCGGTCAGCACCACCAGGGCATGCCGTCCCGGCACCTTCTGGATCTGGTAGAGCATCTCGATGACGCTGTCGTACAGATGCGTCTCGCCGATCGGCTTGACCCGGTCCAACGCCGGCGCGACCGCCGTCCAGTCGTTCGTATAGCCGGTCAGCCAGAACGTGTTCTGATTGAAGCCCGCCACCGCCAGCCGGTCCTGCGGCCGCAGGAGCGCGCGCGCGAACTGCCGGGCCGCCTCCTTCACCACCGGCAACTCCTCGAGCATGCTCTCCGAGTAGTCGATGAGCAGAATCACGTTCAACGGCTGGTCCGCCGCGGCCACGAGACTCTCCACGGGCCGCTTCACACCGTCGTCGAGGAGCGTGATCTGCTCGGCTCGCAGAGGAGCGGCGCCGCCAGCCACGGACAGTGGGATCTGCTGCACCGTCACATCCGTCTCAGCGTGAGCTCGCTCGCCGAAGAAGAAGACGTCGTTGGCCTCGTCCCCCCGTGTCGTTCGCGCGACCACCCGCGCGTAAATCGATCCGGGAAACTTCGACGCGTCGACCGTGGCCGTGTAGGGAGGAACGACCGCCGAAGCCACCTTCTCCTCGCCAACGTAAAAGTCCACGCCGGCGATGAAGATCTCTGCCGGCCGCATCACATTGGCGTGCAACTCGGCCATCCCGCTCTCCGGCCAGAGGGAAGGACCCTGCAACATCACGCGAAACGGCGGGCGCGGATCATTGACCACCATCTCGTCCTCGCCCACGACCTCACCTTGCGCGTCGTACCCCACCGCGCGCATGCGCAGGCGCCGGATGTACTGCCCGACATTCACCTGCGCCGTCATGGTCAGCCCGGCAGCCTCGCTGTACTTCACCCCGTTGATGAACAGCGCCACTTTCTCCACCGGCGCAACCGCCACCACCGGCACATACAGAACCCCCGCCACCAGACCGGCGGGCTTGTCGGTGATGCGGACACTCTGCGCCGCGAGAGGAAGGGCCAGGACGAGGAGCAAAAGCACGGATGCAGAACGGTTCACGGCTGCGGAGAACGTGCGGCGCGCGTGCATCCTTCCGTGTTTCGGCCTCACGATTCTACGAAGAAGGAACCGTTCACCACAGAGACACCGAGGCACGGAGGGCCAAGCCGTTCTCACTCCTCGAAGACTCGAAGTCACCCAAGCAGCTCGAGCAGATCCACCCGCTTCGACTTGGCCACCACCGGCTTCCAGAGATCGCCCACCGACTCGAGCCGTTCCCATGCGTTGTCGAGACGGAAGTCGTCGATCTTCACCCCTGCCTCGACCTCCTCCCACGTCACCGGCATCGAGACACCGGTGAAGGGCGTGGGCCGCACCGAGTAGATCGACGCCAGCGTGCGGCCCCAGGCGTTCTGGTTGTAGTCGACCAGGACCCGTCCATGCGGACGCTTCACCTTGCGATACTCGGCCGTGATCAGGGCCGGATGCCGTTTCTCCAGCTCCAGCGCGATCGTCTTCGCGAACGTCCAGACCTCCTTCTGCAACGGCCCGCGCACGATGGGGACGTAGACGTGAATCCCCTTCGAGCCGGTGGTCTTCGGGTACGTGGGGATCTTCAGCCCGGCCAGGATGTCGCGGACCCGAAGGGCCACCGTGCGCACCTTCGCGAAGTCGGAGCCGGGACCCGGATCGAGGTCGAAGTGCAGAAAATCCGGCCGGTCGATGTCGTCGCAGCGCGAATACCAGGGGTTGAGGTCGATGCAGCCCAGGTTGATCAGCCAGAGCAGCGACGGCAGGTCCTGCACGATCGGGTACGGCACCAGCCCCTCATCGTGCGGGATCTCGCAGATCTCGATCCACTCCGGCCGCGGCGACGGCGCGCGTTTCATGTAGAAGAAATCCGCCTCCGCCCCGTTCGGATAGCGCTTCATCACCATGGCCCGATCCTTCACATGCGGCAGCAGCCATGGAGAGACGTCGGTGTAGTACTGCAACAGATCGCGCTTGGTGATCCCGAGCTTCTTCCAGAACGGCTTGTGAAGATTCGTCAGCCGCACCTCACGCGCGCCGAACTTCAGAACGAGCTCTTTGGGCTCAGTGGGAAGCAGAATTCGTTTGGCCATCGTTCGATCGCTGGAGGTTTGGTTGCTGGTTACTGGTTGCTGGTTGCTGGTGGCTCGTTACTCGTTACTCGTTGCTGGTTGCTGATGGAGTCCGTTCGTTCCTGTCTTGCCAAAGGCCGTGGAGCTCCAGCACGAACGATGC
>JBDTOZ010000900.1:0-1962 GCA_039932995.1 Acidobacteriota bacterium
TCGACGGCATCGTCCACGCCTTCCGTTCGCCATGCACGTTCCACTCGTGCTCCTGGGTGTACTGGTCCAGGACCGTCTTCGCGCCGAAGCCGGAGTGGTCCGCGTAGCGGGTCTGTTTCGTCCGCCGCGGTCGTCCCTCGAGGTCGTAGTCGTCGTACGCGAGCTCGGCATCGCGCGTCCGCCACTTCGCCAGATCCCCCGAGGGGTGATACTCCATCTCCTCGATCAGGTCGGTCGTGTTGCGGATGCGGAAGAGCTGGCCGTTCGCGTTGTACTCGTAGCGGAAGATCCGCTCCTGCCGGTCCTTCATCTCCAGCAGCCGCGGGCCGTCGTACGTGAAGCTCTCCGAGGTGCCGTCGGCGTAGGTCCGCTCACGCGGACGTCCGATGCGGTCGTTGACCGTGGTCGTCGGTGGATCGACCGGATCGTCATACGCGGTGGCCGCGCCACTCTCGGCATACTCGCGTTTGAAGCTGGCCGCTCCCGGCTTGATCTCCTCGGTCAGATTGCCGCGCGCATCGGACCGATACTGGAACTCGGCCGACGGGGGCCGCTCCGGTTGCAGGCTGCTGGTGAGGTTGCTGTCCTCGTCGAAGGTCTGCTTCCACTCCAGCCCTCCCACGTTCTGCCGCGTCACGTTCGCCATCGTGTCGTACGACTGCGAGGTGGGGATGGCCGCGGCGATCCCCTTCTCGGTCACCTGGCCGCTCTTGACGAGCGTGCTCTCGTGCGAGAGCGCCGCGAAGCTGTTGAAGGGAATGATCGTCGTCGCGTCCAGCCGTCCTGCCACCGACGTCTTCAAGCGGCCGGCGTCGTCGAAGCGCAACTGCGAGGCGCGCTCCTGCGTGGCCGCGTACGTCGTCCGCCCACCACCGTCCCATTTCAGGGTGCTCGTGCGCGTCTGCGCCGCGTCCACCTTCGTGGCCATCGACTGTAGTCGTCCGGACGGCGTGAACGTGGGACGCGATTCCGACAGCAAGGCGCCCCCGGCATCGCGACTCTGCACCAGGGTCGGGTTGCCCATCGCGTCGTACTCGGTCTCGGTGCGCGTCCCGTCCGGGTGCAAGCTCGCCGTGGCCCGGCCGTGCACGTCGTACGCGGTGGCCGCGGCCAAGTGGTTGTCGCTGGTGTAGACGAGGTTGCCGGCCAGGTCGTAGGCCAGCTCCTCGACGATGTCGCTGCTCCCGGTGACGGTCCTGCGCGTCCTGACTCGTCCCAGCCCGTCCAGGGTCTCGACGATCTCCGCTCCGCCCGGGAGGGTGCGCTTGATCGTGCGCGCGCCGAGGTCGTAGTCGACCTTGCTCTCGACCTCCGCGCTGGCGCTTGCTCCGACGGCGATCCCGTCCGACTTCGAGGTCTTCAAGCGGCCCAGCGCGTCGTAGCCGAAGGTCTCGGTCACCCAGCGTCCGTCCTGCCAGCGCTTGCTGGTCTTGACCCGGCCGTTCGCGTCGTAGGTGAGCTCGCCCTTGAGCGTGAGATCCGGCCCCGTGGTGACGACGCTTTTCGGTCGCAACCATTCATCGAGGTCGGTGGTCGTCTTCACGTTCCGCTCGACCTCGGTGCTCTCGATCTTGTTCGGCGTCGGATACTCGACCTTCGAGACGATGCCTGCACGCTCGACCTGCTCGAGTGCGCCGCGCGCGTGCCAGGGCACGCTCGCGCCGTCGCGATACTGGAGCGTGGCCCGCGCGCCGCCGCCTGGATCGGAGCCTCCCGAGCTGGCCACACTCGACGGCCGCCCGTATCGATCGACTTTGTCGTTCTCGTCGATCTGATCGTTACTCGCGCTGTCACTGAGGCGCTTCGCGCGCACGACCGGGATGTTGATCGTTCCGGAGCTCCCCGCCCCGGAGGTCGTGACGCGATTGACGAACGTCTTGGACTCGTAGCCGAAGCTGCGTGTGATTGCGCCGCCCAGGCTCGCGTTCGTCCCCACGCCTCTCGCAGTGGGCGAGACCGCCG
>JBDTOZ010000901.1:0-9741 GCA_039932995.1 Acidobacteriota bacterium
CTCTGTGGCGGCCGTGCCGGCTACGCGGCGCGGCGCAACTGCAGGGCTGACTGCCACTGCAACGGGGAGATGGCCTCGGGTGGGGCGAACTCGATGTGCAGGACGCGGCGGTGGGCCGCGGTGTTGGAAGTCGAGGAGGCGTGGACGAGCAACGGCCTCATGAGGACGATCGCTCCTTGCGGAACGTAGAGCTCGACGACCGCGGCGCTTTCGGTCATGGACTCGAGCTCGCTCTGGGCGAGCTTGCCCCCGAGATGGCTGCCTGGGATCACGCGCAAAGGGCCGTTGTCGGCGTCGCAGGCGTCCAGGTGGATGCGCACGGCCAGCATCTGGGCCAGCACTTCCGCGGGAGCATCGACGTGCAGCGCTCCGGCCTTGCTCGTCCATGGACCGTAACCGGCCACGTCCAGGCGCTCGCGGACGTTGATGGTCCGGTCCTGGTGCCACTGCGCGCGCCAGTTGGCCTGCGGGGTCTTGTCGAAGAGGGTGGCCTTGACCGCCACCAGGTCGCGCCCGACGATGGACCAGAGGTAGGCGCCGAACCGCTCGTGCTGCAGGAGCTGCATGACCGTCGGATGACTGATGAGGTTGCGCACGCCCCCGCGCCCCCCGATGACGCCCGGGAGCGAGGATGCGATGTGCTGGCATTGGTGATCCGCCAGCACGATGTCTGCGACCGCATATCCGGTCCCTTCGAAGTCATCCATGGCCGCATGCTATCCCGGAAACGAGAATTCCGCGGGCGCGGCGGCAGTTGTCTTTCATGTTCGCGCGCTCCTGCCCGACCTTCCGCCGATCTGGACTAAGCCACGTCTTCGGAACCCTCTCGACTTAGAAACCGACTGGAGACTGAATGAAAGTGGCAGCCAAAAAGACGAAGAAGGCCACCGAGCCGAAGTACACCGTTTCCGACACCAACATCACCAAGGCCGCGCAGCGTCTGCTCTCGCAGCGCCTGGTCTCCACCGAGACCGCCTACATCCAACGCGTCCTCGGCAATACGGCCACCCAGCAGGCCATCGACGATCAGGTGCTGGCCGTCCGCAAGCTCTCCTGGTCCGACATCAGCCTGCCCGATTAGTTGCTGGTTGTCGGTTGCTGGTTGTCGGTTGTCTCGGATTTGTCAGGCAACCGCCGCCAGCAACAACGCCTGTGCGTCGGGCCCGGATCCGCAACCAACCAGAAACTAGTGTCGTGTCATGCCTAAAAACGTGGGTGATTTGCGAGCGCCGGTGGGCTGGATGCAAGCCGCCGCGACGTAGGCGATGCGGTGTCATCGTTGAGGAGCGGCGGCGCAGCAGACGGTCCGCCGCCGCCGCAAAGCACTCATGGTTTTAGGCATGACACGACACTAGGAACCAGCAACATCCAGTCGGGCCTGGAAGGAGCTCCTGGCGATGCGCGTCAGGTCCTCCCTGCTGAGCGACAGCCCTTCGGCGGCGGCGAGGTAGTTGTCGTTGAGGTACCCGCCAAAGTACGCGGGGTCGTCCGAGTTGATGGTCACGACGAGACCGCGATCGAGCATTCGTTTCAACGGATGGTCTCGCATCGTGTCCACGACGCGAAGCTTCACGTTCGAAAGCGGGCAGACCGTCAGCGGGATCTGCTCGCGCACGAGGCGGTCCACCAGCGCCTCGTCTTCCAGGCAACGCACGCCGTGATCGATGCGGACGGCATGGAGGATGTCCAGCGCCTCCCAGATGTACTCGGGCGGTCCCTCTTCGCCCGCGTGCGCGACGGCCGCGAGACCCGCCTCACGCGCCTTGGCGAAGACACGCTCGAACTTGGACGGCGGATGGCCCTGCTCGGAGGAGTCGAGCCCCACCGCGCTGAAGTGCTCGCGAAGAGGGAGTGCGGCCTCGAGGGTGCGCAGCGCGTCGCTCTCGTCGAGGTGCCGGAGGAAGCACAGGATGAGCTTCGAGGTCAGTCCCCACTCCCTCTCGGCCTCCACCCGCGCATCGTGAATCCCGCCCACGACGGTCTCCATGGCGATGCCGCGATGCGTGTGCGTTTGCGGATCGAAGAAGATCTCCGCGTGCTGCACGTTGTGCGAAGCAGCCTTCCGGAAGTAGGCCGCGGTCATGTCGCGGAAATCCTGACGGGTCCGCAGGACGCCTGCGCCCTGGTAGTAGATGTCCAGGAACGACTGCAGATCCGTGAACTCGTACGCGCGCCGCAGGGCGTCGACGGAAGGAAAAGGGAGCGCGATGCCGTTTCGCTGCGCCAGCGTGAACAGCAACTCGGGCTCCAGCGTCCCCTCGATGTGCAGGTGCAACTCGGCTTTGGGAAGAGCGGCGATGAAGTCGCGCATCGGAACGGCAGTGTAGCGGGTGAGCGCGATGGCCGAACGCGCGATCGCTGAGCGCTCAAGGATTCTTCCGTGAGGGCCGAGGGCATCCTGCCCGCGCGGGTCGGGAGGGAGGCGTGCTTGTGGAGCGGTAGGCTTTAGCCTGCCAGGCTCTCGCGAGACACCTCCCCTCTGCCGTCGCGGCGGCTTCACGCGACGAGGGCTCTCGGCACGGCCGTCCCGAGAGCCTCACCCGGCTTCGGGATGCGCGTCGCGAGTGCCCGGTGGACTAAAGTCCACCGCTCCACAGAGGCTCTCCGCAGCCCTCCCGTCCTATCTCGGCGCTCCCCGCCTTGATGCAAATCCCAACTCTTCGCAGAAGGTCGGCGCGTTACACTCCGCTCGAATGCTCGTCCTTCATGCAGGGCCGCACCGCGAGCATCTGCTCGTGTGGGCGGAGAGCAACGATCCTCTCGGCGACGTCAAAACGGCTCTGCAGCGAGCGGGGATGGCCATGGCCGGCGACCGGAGCATGGTCCAGGCGATGCTCCCTCCCGGCCCCTCCACTCCCCTGCTGGAGCTCGCACAAGACCGTCCGTCCGCGCGTGCGAAGGCACGAAAGAAGAAACCGGTCAAGACCACGCTGGACACGCTCCGCTTCGCACAGCGCGATGCCATCCAGTTACTGAGAGCAGCCGCGGGCGAGCGGGTGCTCGCACCGGGAGTGCTCGTCGGGGCGGACCTGGCCTGGTGTGCGATGGCCATGCGCTACGCCGCGGCGCTGGTGGCGCGGGGACACGTGGTCCCTTCGGTCGACGGCGACCGGGCCATCTGGCTTCCCCTGCTGGTCGGTGACGAGGGCGAGCGCTTCGCGGCTCTGGTGGCGAGCATGCCCCCGGTAGTGATGGCCTTCGACCCGGCCGCCGACGCGCGCGTCGCCACCCGGCAGTTCGTCGGGGCTCTCGCGGACGCGATCGCGCGCGCACCACGACGAGCGCAACCTGACGGACGGTCTCTGCACGAACGGTGGCTGACCGCCCTCACGTCGGGCGAAGGCCGCATCACCGCCAGTGCGGAAGAGTTGACGCGGCTCAAGGCCTCCGTCGATGCCTGGCTGCGGCCCGTGATGACGCAGGCGGCCGCGCCGTTCCGGCTCGCCTTCCGGCTCGAAGAGCCCGTCGAAGACGACACCGCCTGGCGCCTCCACTATCTGATGCAAGGCCGCGACGACCGCAGCCTGCTGCTCCCCGCGGCCAAGGCACCGCGCGAGTTGCTCCTGCGCTCGTTGGGAGAAGCTGCCGCGATCAGCTCGACCGTCGAACGTGAGTTGGCCCGCGGCCACACCGAAGGATTGGACACCGACGCGACCGGCGCCTTCGCGTTCCTGACCCGCGATGCCGCCGCGCTCGAGTCCGCGGGCTTCGGCGTTTTTCTCCCATCGTGGTGGAGCCGCAAGGGAACGAAGAAGCGCATGACTCTGCGCGGCACCGCGCGCGCCCCCCGCTTCAAGGGAAAGTCCGGACTCTCCTTCGATTCCATCGTGGAAGTGGACTGGCGCATCGCCGTCGGCGACGCCGAGCTCACCGAGACGGAGCTGAAGCGCCTGGCCAAACTGAAAGAGCCTCTCGTCAAGGTACGCGGCCAGTGGGTGCAGTTGTCCGCCCAGGAGATCGGCGAGGCGCTGAGCTTCCTCAAGAGTAAGGGCCAGCGGACGACGCTGCAGCAACTGGTGCGCACGCGTCTCACCGGGACGAGCGGCACGCTGGAGATCGAGCAGCTCGAAGGCGCGGGACCGCTGCGCGACCTTCTGGAACGGCTGGAAGGAACGCGCGAGTGGGAAGAGCTGCCGGAGCCGGAAGGGTTCAGCGGCACCCTTCGTCCCTACCAGAAGCGCGGCTACTCCTGGCTTCGTTTCCTCGAGCAGGCCGGCCTGGGCGCCTGTCTGGCCGACGACATGGGCCTGGGCAAGACCATCCAGACGCTGGCCCTGTTGCAGAGCGACTGGCCGCTGCACCGCCGTCCCACTCTGCTCATCTGCCCCACCTCGGTGACCGGCAACTGGCTGCGCGAGGCGCAGCGCTTCACGCCCGCGCTGCCCGTGCTCCTCCATCACGGCACACGCCGTGCGCGCGGCGACAGCCTTCTCGGCGAGATCGAGCGTTCCGCGCTGGTGATCTCCTCCTACTCGCTGCTCCACCGCGAGGCGGAGACCCTCGGGCGCGTGGCCTGGCGCGGGGTCGTGCTCGATGAGGCACAGAACATCAAGAACAGCGAGACCCGCCAATCGAAAGCGGCACGCGCGCTCCCCGCCGACTTCCGCATTGCGCTGACCGGCACGCCGGTGGAGAACAACGTCGGCGATCTCTGGTCGATCATGGAGTTCCTCAATCCCGGACTGCTCGGCAACGCCGCCGAGTTCCGGCGTACGTTCTTCCTCCCCATCCAAACCCTGCGCGACGCCGAGGCCACGGCCACGCTCAAGCGCATCACCGGACCCTTCATCCTGCGGCGACTCAAGTCCGACAAGTCGATCATCGCCGACCTGCCGGAGAAGAATGAGATGAAGGTCTTCTGCACGCTGACGAAGGAACAGGCCACGC
Source organism: Acidobacteriota bacterium (assembly GCA_039932995.1). Lineage (GTDB taxonomy): Bacteria > Acidobacteriota > Thermoanaerobaculia > Gp7-AA8 > Gp7-AA8 > QHVT01. The sequence goes on from JBDTOZ010000901.1 coordinate 4,888, forward strand.
TCTACAAGGCGGTCGTCGACGAGATGCAGGACGCGCTCGCCGATTCCGAAGGCATCGAGCGCAAGGGGCTGATCCTGGCCACGCTGGGGCGGCTCAAACAAGTGTGCAATCACCCCGCGCACTTTCTCGGCGACAACTCCGAGCTGCCGGGCCGCTCGGGAAAACTGGCCCGGCTCACGGAGATGCTCGAAGAATCCGTCAGCGCCGGCGATCACGCGCTGGTCTTCACGCAGTACGCCGGGATGGGCACCTTGATCCAGCGTCACGTGGCCGAGTCCCTGGGACTGGAGTCGCTCTTCCTGCACGGCGCCACTTCACGGACGCGACGCGATGAAATGGTGGAGCGTTTTCAGAATGACCCCCATGGACCGCGCGTGTTCATCCTCTCGCTCAAGGCCGGCGGCACGGGACTGAACCTCACACGCGCCAATCACGTCTTTCACTTCGACCGCTGGTGGAATCCGGCGGTCGAAAATCAGGCCACGGACCGCGCGTTCCGCATCGGCCAGACCAAGAGCGTGCAGGTCCACAAGTTCGTCTGCGCGGGCACGCTGGAAGAGAGGGTCGACGAGCTCATCGAAGGCAAGCAGGCGCTGGCCCGGAACATCGTCGGCACGGGCGAAGGATGGCTGACGGAGTTGTCGAATACGCAGCTCCGCGCGATGCTGACACTGGGCCGTGAGGCCATTGGAGAGTAGATGCCACGCGACGAATGGGATTGGTGGAGGAACAAGCCGTCCGCTCCCCGCATCGCGGTGGAGGATGGGATCAAGGCGCGCTCGAAACGCGGCGCCTTCGCCACGCAATGGTGGGCCAAGCGCTGGATCGCCGTCCTGGAAGGCTTCAACCTCGGCGCGCGCCTGCAGCGCGGCCGCACCTACGCGCGCGGCGGTCAGGTGATGGGCATCGACGTGCAGGCAGGTCGTGTCGAGGCGAAGGTGCAGGGCTCGCGCAGGGACCCGTATCGCGTCAGCATCGCCATGGCCACGTTCACGCCCGCCGACCGAAAGCGGCTCGGCGTCGCGCTGTCCGCCAGTCCGCTGCACCTGGCCAAGTTGCTGGCCGGTGAGATGCCGCAGGACATCGAGACCGTGCTGGAAAAGGAGCGCCTGTCGCTCTTTCCGGTGCGGCAGAAGGAACTGACCACGGAGTGTTCGTGTCCCGACTGGTCGAACCCGTGCAAGCACATCGCCGCGGTCTACTACCTCCTCGGCGAGGAGTTCGACCGCGATCCGTTCCTCCTGTTCACCGTGCGCGGAGTGGCCCGCGAGGATCTGGTGGCCGAGGAGACGGCCGCGCCGGAATCGGCGACGCGTCCCGTCGAGGATGCGCCAAAGAGCGACTTCTGGGAGGGCACGCGCCCGTCGCTCGATCTCATCGGCGACATCGACCCGCAAACGCGCCACGCACTCCTCGATCGCCTCGGCCCGTTCCCATTCTGGCGCGGCGACCGCTCCATCACCGAGGTGGTGGGACCCATGCTCGACGCAGCCGCGGGCGAGGCTGGGCGGGTGTTGGGGTCCTGAAACGGATTGCGGTCACAGCGATCGCGGACGATGCTCGTCGATTCTTCGCATGCGTCGAGTCGGAGTCTCACAGGTTCCCCGTCTCCGAGTCTCATAGTCGTACAGCGCGGGCTGCGCCGCCGACCCGACCCAACACTTGTCTGTCATCCTGACAGCTGTGTGCTCCGCGCAAAGAATTTCGATGTCAGTAGTACAGAGGGAATCGTCACGCAATCCGTTCGTCGAGCCGCATTTGGCCATCCGTAGTGAACGTCGGGCGCGCGTCGTGTCTCGTCGTGTGATGCTTTACACGCATTACAGGCGATTCCATTGAGGAATCAAATGAGCGCAATGGGACACGAGCTCGAATTTCGATGCCTGCGTTCCGCGACTGCACACCCCGTTCAGCTGTCCACTCGTTTTGGAAAATTGCCCATCCGCAGTGGCCGCGAGCGCGGAGAGAGCTTACGTTGTACGAACGCGTGTCTCGCGGCGCAAGACCGAAATCGAACGCCACGTTGGCCGGGAGTGATCCCTTGCCACACACGAGCGAAAGGAGTCATCCATGAGCATCTTCCCGTTCCCGAAACCGCGGCCGGCAACGCCTGACCAGGTCGACGGACTGCCGGTCTTCAGTCTGCCGCCCACACTCACGCACATCGGCCGCTACGTCGATTCGCACGCCACGCAGAACTTCCAAGGGGGAACGGGGATCTCGACCATCCGGGCGCGGTCCATTCGCGTGTTTCCGGACAAAGATCGCGTGGTGGTTCAGATGGGGAACGCGGCCGCCGTCTATCTGCTCAATACGCTCCGTGCGGATCTCGCAGTAGGAATGAAGGTGGTCGTGGCCAGCCGCGATGCATCTCCCAAAGAGAGCTACCTTCAATGGAACGGCTTCCTCTACCCCGAGAACAAGGCATCGCAGTGGTTTGCGCCGGCCATCGACGATCAGGACCCGATGGGCAAGGGGCTGGCGTTCGACCGGGATGACCGCGGCAACCTCTATGGCGTGTGGTCTTTCGGCTGGGGGATCGCGCTGGACGGCTCCCACACGAGCGGCACGCACCTGCCGAAGGTCGTCCAGATGACCAACTGCGGAGGGCTCACGACCGGTGAGGTATGTCCGGCTGCCACGATCTCTCCGACCAAATTCCCCAACACCCGGCACGACGGCTCGGGGCTCAGTTCGCGGCAGTCGATCATGGTGCTGCGTGTGGGCAACAAATACTTCGTGGTCGTGGCCAGTGGCTCGGCGAAAGGCCACGCGGTCTTCGATGTGACCGACCCGGCCGCGCCGCGGTTCGTGCAGGCCAGTACGGGTGCCGAGCGATCGGTGCTCCGCTACGACCGTCACGACGCCACCAGCCGCGTTGCGTTTGTGGATGCGACCGGGGGGCTGCGGGTCTACAGTTACAACGATCTCGTGCTCGCGCGGCAACCCTCACCGACCGTCCCAGGCAGCTTCGCGGATGTTGCGTTCGACGAATCCGGCTCCCTATGGGCGGTCGAGAAATCCCGCATCGTTCGATTCGCGTGGAGCAGCAGCGTGGCCACACGCACCGACTTTCCGACGCTGAATGACGGATTCCTCAAAGTGTTCGCCATCTCCGCCGCCGGCGGTCACGTCGCCATTGCAGGCGAGACCAGGACGACCTTCGACGTTCGCATCGCCAAGGTCGTGGGCGATCAACTGCAGCCGATCAACACCGAGGGATTCTTTGCCAACTATTACCACGGCGGCGCCGGGCCGGGGTTCGCGAAGCCGGCACTGACGTTCCCGTTCGATGTGCAACTGATCCCACACAACGGCAAGCTGCTCCTCATGTACAGCGCGACGTCGCTCGGCGATGTGTACGAGGTCGCAGCGGAACCGGTGGTGATCGTCGATCCAACGAAACCTCCTGTCGATCTGGCTGCGCTCCGTGCCGACTGCACGCGCGCCGCAAACGATGTCATCGCGGCCATCGATCAGAACACCGACATTCCGCAGCACCCGGCCTTCAAGGCGTTCGTCGCGGCGCTGGAGCGTTTGAAAGCGGCGATGCGCCCATGAATGAGGTGATGGCTCGCGAACGGCCGCGAGGACATTGGAGAGTAGATGCCGAGCGACCGATGGGAGTGGTGGAGGAACAAGACGTCCGCTTCCCGCATCGCGGTGGAGGATGGGATCAAGGCGCGCTCGAAACGCGGCGCCTTCGCCACGCAATGGTGGGCCAAGCGCTGGATCGCCGTCCTGGAAGGCTTCAACCTCGGCGCGCGCCTGCAGCGCGGCCGCTCCTACGCGCGCGGCGGCCAGGTGATCGGCCCGGCAGGGGTGCCGGAGAATGATCAAGATCACGTACCGAGGTTGAAGCCACGCCGGAGGCGTGACGGACATTAGCCGGGGGCAAGCGCCGAAGGCGTGCAGCCCCCGGTAAGGACGCACAAGAACAACGCACCCCGGTAGGGGTGCCGGAGAATGATCAAGATCACGTACCGAGGTTAAAGCCACGCCGGAGGCGTGACGGACATTAGCCTGGGGCAAGTGCCGAAGACGCGCAGCCCCCGGTAGGGACGCATAAGAACAACGCACCCCGGTTGGTGCCGGAGTGGCACATGCCGTCGACTCACTTGAGCCTTCACTACCACGTGGTATTCAGCACAAAAGATCGTCAGCCTTTCACTCCGGCGCCCCTGCCGGGGCGCACTCAAAATCCCGCCATACCGGGGGCGGCGCGCCTGCGGCGCTTGCCCCCGGCTAATGTCCCTTACGCCTCCGGCGTAAACCGTGGGCAGGATGCCCGCGGCCCCTTACCGGAGTGCCTTGGCGCGATGAGCCATGGGCGCGGGCATTCTGCCCGGCGCACTTCCCGCGACCATGGCCAAACTCCAGTGGAGCGGTGGACTTGAGTCCACCGTCGCTCTCGCGGGGATCGTTCCTCTGCCCTTCGCGGCTCTCGGCACGAGCGTGGCGAGAAAGCTCACACGGCTCACGGCTCACTCCTCGCGAGTGCCCAGTGGACTAAAGTCCACCGCTCCACAGAACCATGTCCACCGCGGGCAGGATGCCCGGCGCACTTCTCGCGACCAAATGGCCAGACTCCAGTGGAGCGGTGGACTTGAGTCCACCGTCGCTCTCGCGGGGATCGTTCCTCTGCCCTTCGCGGCTCTCGGCACGAGCGTGGCGAGAAAGCTCACACGGCTCACGGCTCACTCCTCGCGAGTGCCCAGTGGACTAAAGTCCACCGCTCCACAGAACCATGTCCACCGCGGGCAGGATGCCCGGCGCACTTCTCGCGACCAAATGGCCAGACTCCAGTGGAGCGGTGGACTTGAGTCCACCGTCGCTCTCGCGGGGATCGTTCCT
>JBDTOZ010000902.1:0-10282 GCA_039932995.1 Acidobacteriota bacterium
CCCCCTTCTGGTTTCTGATTTCTGATTTCAGGTTTCCCTTCAGGCGCGACTCGGAATCGTTGACCGCGATTCTCGTAACGCTGATCAAAAACTCGAAGCGACGATGACTTAGATCCATCGTGAGTGATCAATCTTGCCCCCTTCTGGCTTCTGGTTTCAGAGCTGGTTTCCAGGGCGTCAGGGTGAGTGATCATCCGCGGCCCCCTTCTGGTTTCTGATTTCTGATTTCAGGTTTCCCTTCAGGCGCGACTCGGAGTCGATGAGGAAGTTCGCCTGCGTAACGACCTTTTCTCCGGGTTGGACGCCGCTGCGTACTTCCATGAAGTCGCCGCTCTTCGTTCCCGTCTGGACCTCGCGCGGATCGAAGGTGCCGTTACCCTTCACCACGAACACGACCGACCGTGTGCCGGTCTGAAGGACAGCGGAGTACGGCACGACGATGACCTGCCGCTCCGGCTGGTCGATCACCACATCGGCGAACATGTCCGGTTTGAGCGCGCCGTCAGCGTTGTCGAACTCGCTCCGCACTTTGACCGTGCGGGTCATCGGATCGACCGTCGGTGCGATGAACGTGACCCGGCCCGTCCATGTGCGGCCGGGAATGTACGAGAGCGTCGTCGTCGCCGCTGCCCCGAGCTGGATGAACTGCAATTCGGACTCGTAGACGTCGGCCTGAATCCAGACGCGATCGAGATTCGCAATCTCGAACAGCGGCTCCCCGGGTGCGACGCGCGCCCCTTCGACGGCAATCTTGTTGAGGACGTAGCCGTTCGCCGGCGAATGGATGGTCAGCGACTTGCGGGCCGTTCCGGTACGCTCCAGCTCGCGGATCTCTGCCGGGGTGACGTCCCACAGGAGGAGACGCTGCCGAGAAGCGGCGAGAAGCGACGGTGACTGCTTCGCTGCTCGCCTCGCGAGCAGGTATTCCTGCTGCGTCGAAAGAAGGTCGGGGCTGAATACGGAGAAGAGGGGCTGCCCCTTGCGGATCTGTTGACCGGTGACGTTCACGTACAGCTTCTCGATGTAGCCGTCGAACTTCGTCGAGATCGTGTACAGACGCGTCTCATCGACGGCGACGCGGCCGACGGTTCGCACCGAACGTCCGAGGGACCGCATCTCGGCCATGCCGGTCTGCACGCCGATGAGCTGCTGCCGTTCCGCGGTGAGCTCGACGTTTGCGTACCCGGCCACCGTCGAGGTAGATGGGGCGGCTCCATCGGCGTATACCGGAACGAGTGCCATGCCGCAGTCCGGGGCGATGCCGGGCTTGTCCGACGTGTAGGCCGGATGCATGGGATCGACCCAATACAGGATCTTTTTCCGGGCCGCGGCCGCCGCGTTCGGCGTCTCGTTCTCCGCGTACACGGGAACGAGATCCATCCCGTCAGGGGCCTTCCCCGGCTTGTCCGACTTGTGGCCGGGGTTCATCGCATCGATCCAATAGAGAACCTTCTTTTGTCCGGGAGCCGCAGCACTGGTTCCGTACGGTTTTGCGGTGGACTGGGCGACGAGAACGACGACGAGCGTGATCGCGAGGAGAATTGTCAGGATCCAGGGAAGTTTCGTTTTCATGATCATCACCTCATCGACGTCGAAGCTGCTTTGGAGGAGGAACCGGAGGCGGCGGGAGCCTGTGCGCCCATCCCCGAAGCGGTGGTGCCGCCGGAAGACATCGATGGCGCGCCGCTCATCGAGGTGGGTTGCAGCGACGCCTCATCGATGGCCACGCGCCACTTCGCCGCCTCGGCCAGCCGGCCGAGATACGTTGCGCGATCCCCATACAGCGCGTTGACGGCTTCGAAGACGGTCACGAACGGCACTTTCCCGTTCGAGTAGCTCGCCAGCGCTGATTCGTACGAGAGCCGATCGAGCGGGACGATCTTGTCGCGATACAGCGCCGCGACCTCGTTCGCCGTCCCGAGCTGCGCGATCCTCTCGCGGGTGCGGAGCTCCAGCTCCAGACCGACGACGTCGGTCTGCGCCGTTTGCTCGGCAACGCGAGCCTGCGCTTCGGCAAGCTGGTTTTGTTGCCGCTTGTTGGCCCACACCGGGAGTGACACTCCAACGCCGACCTGCCACATCGGCCCCATCTCCCAGTTCCCCCGGTACATCGAGCCGCCGCTGACCACGAAGTCGGGGAGGAAGTTCTTCTTCGCGATTTGCACACGCAGACGGCCGGTCTCGATGCCTTGCCGTGCCCCGGCCGCTTCCGGACTGCGACTGAAGGCACTCGCGACCCATTGGGCGGTTGAAGAGAGGTCGGCGGTGCCGGGAAGATCGGCGGGCGTGTCACGCGCGGCATCCTGCGGCAGGCCGAGAAGCCGGTTCAGCTCCGCGAGCCGGCTGGCGATGACCGCTCGCTGCGTCGCCTTCAACTCGTCGATCCGCGCAAGCTCGACCTGCGCACGGAGGATGTCCTGCTGCACACCGAGGCCCGCGGCGTACCGATCGCGAGTGGTGACCTCGATCTGGCGGGCGGTGTCGCGGCGCTCCTCGACGAGACGATCGAGGGCGCGGGCGAGGATGAGGTCGTACCAGGCGTTGCGGACCCGCGCCTCGATCATCAGGCCCGCGCGGCCAAGCGTGCCGCTTTCGACCTCGCGCGCTTCGCTCTCCGCGGTCTGGCCCGCGAGCGTGAGTTTGCCCGGCCACCGAATCGGCTGGCTCAGCATCAGGCCGATGAAGCTGCCCTCTGCCTTGCCCAACGAGATCGCGCGTCCGTCGTTCTGATAGGTCGTGGACAGGGAGGGGTCGTCGAGCGTTCGGGCCGGCTGCACCCTTCGCCGCGCCGCCTCGACCGCCGCGCGTGCCGCGGCCAGTTCCGGCGTGTTCCGGACCGCGGTGCCGACGAGAAGATCGAGCGCCGGATCGGGCAATGTGGCGCGGTCGGATGATTCGTCCTGGGCCATCGCGCTGCCGGCTGCGAAGAGCAGCGAAAAGGCGATGGCAATCGTGAAATGCTTCACGGGGTCTCCTTGCGTAGGCGTGGAGCGTCCTGTTACGGACGCGGGCGCGAAGGGAACCTCGGCTCAGATCAGGAAGACAGAGTTGCGGATGTAGATGGATCGCTCGACAGGACGAGAGACCTGCCACGCGAGATCCACAGCGGCGAACGGATCAGGAACAGGCGCGAACGCGAATGGTGCAGCGACTCTAGCCAGCTCCGGCGTGCGCTGGGAGTTGACGGTCCGTGAAACCGTGACCGCGTCGTTGTCCGCGACGCTTCGGTCGATCGTGCAGCAGGGAGGCTGACTCGCTGCCGGTGCCGTGGGCGACGACTCCTGGCAACACGGCATCGCGCCGAGACTCAGAAACGAACAGAGCGGCACGAGCCCGACCCCGCTGAGAAGCATCAGGATCATCGCACCGCCAAAAAGGCGGCCGGTGAGGCTCCTCCGTCGAAGCGCCGTCCTGAGATCCATTCTCATGATAATAACCTAGCGACGCGCACGTTCCCGGCCAGTGTTGGGGAGCACGAGGACCTGTGACACGTGTCACCGACGCAACGTCGACCTGCGCGACTGCTGACGAGGACGGCGCGCGTTGCCTCCGGATACGCAGTGTGCACCCGCCCGCCGCACTACGGGATGTCGGCGGCGGTCGGATAGACGACAGAACACTTCATCCGTAGAGCGTAAGAACGGACGAGGCCTCGGGCCAAACCGGACCCCATTAAGGCAGCATGTTCTTGAGGCAGAAGATCGATCCGCCCGAGCGCTGGAACTCGCGGGTGGGGAGCTCACACACGATGAGACCCATGGACTCGGCGAGGCGACGGGTCTCCGGATTCCCGGCGGGCAGGAGAAGCGTTTTCTCGTCGGGGCAATGGCCGTTCAATGCGAATCCGGACTCGGCTTCCTCGGCCGGCACTTCGATGAGCCGCGCAAAGCCGGCCTCCAGCCGCGCCCACGATTCCTCGTCGAAGGCGCCGCGGTACGAGAACGCCGTCGTTGCATCGATCGGCATGAGCGCCACATCGAGGTGGTACATGCGGTCGTCGATCAGGGTCAGCGGCACCACCGAGGCGCCGGTGATGGCGGCCACCTCTTCCCACGACGACTCGCCCGTGCGGAAGCCATGACCTCCCCAGAGCAGATTCTTTCCCGGATGCCAGAGGCCGTCGCCGGTTCCCTCGAGGGAGAGGTCGGTGCTGAGCGGATGCATCATGAAATCACGCGACAGGATCGATGAGGCGAGGAAGGCCACTTCTCCCTGGCGCTCGACGGTGGCCATGTGGGACAGCACCAGCGCGGCGCGTCCTTCGCCGTCGACGAAGGGAAGCAGTTGATTGGCGGCAAAGACGAGGTCCGGGAACTCGCCTGAGCCCTCGATGACGAGCACCGAGAAGCCGAGAGACGTGTAGGCGTCGCGGATCGCGGTCCATTCCTCGCGGGCCCGCCGCGGGTCGACGGTTCCGATCATCCCCTCCATGTGGGGATTGATGACGTGGTGCACCTGAAAGTGCGCGGGGTCGACCATGAGCACGCGGCGAAAAGGCGCGCGTGGGGCTGCGCCGGTGATGAATGTGCGGAGCGACGCCGGGTCGCGCTGGGCAGAGCCGGTCCACATCGACGTTGCGGAAGTCCTCACCATACTGTTGCCAATCATAAGCGGACCGGGGCCTCTTCCCCGTTTCCGAGGAGCTACAATGGCCGGTCATGATCCGTCGCACACTCGTCATCGGCACTCTCGTTCTCCTGGGCACCTTCACGGCGACGGCGCAGGATGCCAGCGAACGCACCACGAACGATCTGAGTGCCACCGGCGGTGAGCTGCGCATGATCGTGAAGAAGAGCGGCAGTCTTTCCGGCTCCCTCGGCCTCTCCCAGTCGCAGTCCGCGAGCAGTCTCTCCGGCCACGGCGGAAACCGTTACAACGGCACGCTGGGTGGGACGCTCGTGAAGGACCGGGTCTGGTTCTTCGCCAGTGCCGAGCACGACGACCGCATCGGTCCGGTCGTCGGTCAGACCTACGGCGCGAACGCGACCGGGAACGCGGTCGACGCGAAAGTCATCGCCAACCTCGGCGACCGCCAGAACCTGGCCGCGATCTACTCGCAGGGACAGCAGAGCGTCCCCACCGCGGGTGTTCCGCAGTTCAACACCCTGACGCCGTCCTCGTTCTTCTCCATGCGCTACACCGGCATCGTCACCAACAACATGTTCTTCACCGCGAACGTGTCGCAACGCACGGTGTCGCAGAACGATCCGTTCCTCGCACCCGCCGGACAGTAAGGCTTCGGTTCTTCACGGGGAGTTGGAAACTCGCGAGACGGCAAGGGGCCGCGGGCATTCTGCCCGCGGTGGTCACGGGGTTGCACTTCTGCCGATCGCCGAGTCCCTCCACCCGAGAGCGCGGGCAGGATGCCCGCGCCCCAACGGGGAGCTGGAAACTCGCGTGAGCGATTCGCCCTCAGCTCCTACTTCTTCTGGCGATCATGATTCTCCCGAGAGGCGACTCCATTGTGAGGGATACTGCCTGTGGTGGACTCTGGTCTGTGGAGCGGTGGACTTTAGTCCACCGAGGCTCTCGCGACGCGCGTCCCCTCTGCCGTCGCGGCGGCGTCACCTGAACGAGGCTCCCGGCACGGCCGTCCCGAGAGCAACACCCGGCTTCGGCACGCGCGTCGCGAGTGCCCGGTGGACTAAAGTCCACCGCTCCACAGAGGCTCCGCGCAGCGCCCTCCCGTTCGCACGACGGAACGAGGGGGCCCGGGCATCCGGCCCGGCGCGGCCTTCTGCAGGGCTGTTACCACGGTAGTTACGAAAAGGAGAAGAGACATGTACGCAGTCATGGGAGTCACAGGACACACAGGATCCGTCGTCGCCGAAGAGCTCATGCGCCGCGGGAAGAAGGTTCGCGTCATCGTCCGCAGCGCCGAGAAGGGCGAGAGCTGGAAAGCGAAGGGGGCGGAGGTGGCCATCGCTTCCGTCGACGACGCGAAGGCTCTCGGTGCTGCGCTCTCCGGCGTGGACGGCGCCTATCTTCTCAGTCCTCCGGACATGACGTCGACGGACATGACCGCGCGAGGCCGCACCGTGGGCGATGTGTTCGCCGAAGCGATCCGCATCAGCGGCGTGCCGCACGTCGTGTTTCTTTCCTCGATCGGTGCGCAACACGAAACCGGTACGGGTCCCATCCGTTCGCTCCATCAGATCGAGCAGCGTCTGCTCCCCCTCGGAATCAACTTGACGCTCCTTCGCCCCACCTACTTCGTCGAAAACTGGGGCGCGTCGCTGGGTCCGGTCGCGGCGGACGGCGTCTTCCCCACGTTTCTCCCGGCCGACCTGCGGTTCCCCCAGATCGCATCGAAAGACATCGGAGTCGTGGCGGCCGACGCGCTCGAGCATCATGCCCAAGGCGTGCGGATCCTCGAGCTGGCCGGCCCGGCGGACTACACCCCCGCGGAGGTCGCCGCGAGCGTCGGCCGAATCCTCGGCAAAGAGATCAAGCTCGCGGAAGCGCCGCTGGACGCGGTCGTTCCGACCTTCACGTCCTTTGGGATCTCCGAGCATCTCGCCGGTCTGTACCGCGAGATGTACGAAGGTTTGATCAGCGGACACGTGGCCTGGGACGGGAAGGGTGAGCGCAAGGCCGGAACCACGACGCCGGAGCAGGTGCTCGGCGAAATGCTGAAGCGCTGATCCAAAGGAGTGCTTCGCGCAGAGAGAACGATGGGGCGCGGGCATCCTGCCCGGCGCGCACCGCGGGCGTCTCGTTCAAAGGACGAGCGCAGGCGCCTTTCTCTCGAGCGCCGAGAACTTCATCCTCGACTACAACATCGAGAACGGAGCTACGGGCAAGCTCCGATGCCGTCGTCTCCGTCTTCCTCAGTCCGACCGTGAGCGATCCGAATGACAAGGACACAGGCCTCCGCACACGGGCATCCGGGAAAGGCATTTACATCGATGGCTCGTACGGGGACACCAAGGAACGGCGCACCAAGAAGGTGGACGGATTCCAGGCCGGACCGGTCAAGACGGAGCCGGGCTCGGGATATCACCTTCAATACCTGATCGAGTTCGACCTGTCGACCGAAGGACCCGGCGCCGACGCGACCCAATTCATGTTTCGAGGGAAGATCACACCGGCACTTCTGTACTTTACGAAGTAGTTCGTGGCGTAACGGATCCACCAGAGAGGCCCAGCGCGATCTGCGCCCGAACCGAAGGCGATGCGTTCCTCCAGCATCGGGAGTGGCTGACGAGTGAGGGAGTAGCGCTCCGAGCAGAACTCGAACGAACGCTCTACTGCAGTGACAACAACACCAGAATCTCGCCTTCGCCGGTGGCCAGCGCCTCGAGAGCTTTGCCGATGATCGTGCCCGGCTGGTGGAACTTGCGGCCCTGGATCTCGATGGCGTCGGAGCGCATGGCAAAGCCTGGCTTGTCGCTGGTGACGAGGAGATCTCCCACGGCAATGGCTCCGTGAGAGGCATCCACCTTGACGCGGACGCGACCCGAGGTGGCCACTTGCTCCTTGGACTGGCTGGCCTCGCCGAGGATGATGCCGGGCTGCGCGGAGACGACGCCGGCCACCGTGGTGTCGTAGGCGGTCGTAGACGCGAGCACGCCGTTGCCGACGGCGCGATCGAGGACCACCACCGTGCCCGGCGCGAGATCGTCGCGAGAGGGAACCCATTCGGCGACGTCCTGGTATTTTGCGGCGATGTTGCCGCTCACGAAAACATCGCCCTGGACATGGAGTCGTGCGGTAACCGGTCCCGTGGTTCCGATGGCCACGTTTCCGGCGGACGTGATCCTGACACGTTCAGAGGGCTGGCCACCGTTGACGCGGGTGTTGAAGGTCAGGGCGCCGGCGTAATCCCCTTCAATGGGATTCTCTTTCACGCCCTCGATGCTGCCAAACTCCTGTGTCACCGTAATCCCGGTGGTCCGAAAGTTCCCACCAAGCGCGATCCCGCCTCCAACGTTCTCCCCAAACGGCGCGCTGTCATATACCCCAAGAACCTCGCGCGAGTCGCCAGTGGTCTGGGCCACGCCAAATGCGCTCAAAGGGAGAGGGACGGGAGGAGAGAGTCCGACGGCGATCATTCCGTCCGATGCGATCTTCAAGCGACTGAGGTTGTTCGTTCCAAAGACCAGAGGTGCCGCATGCAGCGTTCCCATCGCCAAGCCATTGCCCCGATAGCTGAAGAACTCGGCCCAGCCTCCGAGGACGACTCCAAAACGCGACAAAGTGCGCGCCGAGCTATGTGCCTGGAAACTCACCGTAGCCACGTCGGACTGAGCCCTGAGACCCGCGATCGTCGCAGCACCGATATTAGGGTTTTCGACCATGATCAGCGAGTTCGCATCCACGTTCTCATACACGTAGAGACGCTCAGGTGGTGTCACGGACGTGCCGATGGCCACGTCTCCTGAAGCTGTCACGTTCAGCAGGGTCGCGTCGCCGGAATTGAAGATCCGGAAGCCAGAAGTGGAGCTGTTTCCAGTCTTAATGACGACGTCCGGGTACGCGCTGTCCGATTCGATCTGAACACCGGCAGTGCCCGTGCCGGAGGTAACGATCGTGCCGTGTTGGCCCTGGCCACGGAGTGCAGCAACGAGAATAACGATCAACATCAACGATCTCTGCCCGAGCTTCATGAACGGTCTCCTTCAGATCTGCAAACGCTCGATCACAAACGCTCGATCACCGGGTCTGCGCAGAGCCTGGAGAAGCCGCATCGAGATCCAGGGCCGCAAGTTCCACCGGCCGGGCGTTGAGGTGCTGTTGTCATTGTATTGGGGAACGGCTCGTCCAGGGAACGCCACCACCCGCGGTCGCAGGTGATCAGCGCTTCTTGGAGAAGATGGTGACTCCCTGGATACCATCAAAGCCGGCATCCGTTGTCACCAGCTGTGCTCCGTGTGCCCTGGCCGCGGCCAACATCATCGAATCAGCCATGGCCAAACCGTGGGCCAGGCTCAGGTCAGCCTCTGTGAGCGCCAGTTCTTCGGTCAGTTCGAGCACCCTCGTTCTCTTCATGGCGGCAACGGCTTGAAGGGCCTCCTCCTCGGAGCGCTCGCGCTTGATCCACTTGTAAACCTCATAGAGCGCGATGGTCGGTGTCAGAATCGTCGCCACTTTTCGCAGGCGCGCGGCGAACTCCTTCGCGTGAGGACCGTCTGCGAAAAACTGGATCCACCCCGACGAGTCAATGACGATCAAACACGATCCTTCTTCTCGCGGAAGCCGGTTGTCTTGATTCCCCGGACGAAACCTCGCATCGCGGACAGTGGCTTCTCGGGGACGAGAGTGATCACCCCTCCCTTGGCGATCACCTGAAACTCCTGTCCGGGGCGGATGTCCGCGCGCGCCCTTACGTCCTTGGGGATCACGACCTGATACTTCGAGGAAACCTTGGTTCGCGCCATACGTCACCCAACATACTTCATCGATCGGGTTATCGTAAGACGTCCCGGCGGCTCCATTCGGCGTCATGTACTGGTTTGCAGCGAGTTTATTGATCGGTCCCTTTCAGAGCATTCGTATCAGGGATCAGGAAGCCGTCTTTCTCGGTGAGAACGACGGCTTCCTTCTGCCAGCGGCTCATCAGGCGGATGGCCGTTTCCAGCGTCGTGCCGATCAGATCGGCGATCTCCTGACGGGAAAGCACCAGCGGGATCTTCAAGCCCTCCGCCGTCTGAAGACCGACGCGGTCAGAGAGCGTGAGAAACAGCCGGGCGGCGCGGTATTCGGCCGACCCGGTCAGGTCGGCCATCCGTTTGTTGACCATCATCAGCCGGTACGTCAATCCGGCCAGCACGCGGCGCATCATCTCCGGCCGCGTCTCGAGCAGGATGAAGAATTCGCGCTCGGGGATGGAGAGGATGCCGGACGGTTCCAGCGTGATGGCGCTGGCCGGGAAGGGGCGGCGTTCGAAGGCCGCCACCGCGCCGACCGGCTCGCCGGGGCCGAGGATCTCCAGGATGAGGTCGCGGGTACCGGCGGCCTTCACGATCTTCACGCGGCCGATGTGCACGAAGTGAATGCGGTCGGCAGGCTCGCCCTCGCGAAAGATGGTGTCGCCCTTGTCGTAGCCGCGCATGCGGCAGAGCGGGGCCAGCGCCTCGCGGTCGTCCGGCCGCAACGCGGCCAGGAGCGGGATGGCATCGAATGGGATGGGCGCTTCAATCGGCATCGCCGCCATTCTGGCATTCCTATGACGGAAGTCATGGTGGTCCCGCTGCGGCCATGCCGCCCGCGGAGTCTGCGCGATAGAGCATTTCCATCGGGTTTCACGCCGGAGGCGTGGCGGAGATGAGCCGGGGGCAAG
>JBDTOZ010000903.1:0-2826 GCA_039932995.1 Acidobacteriota bacterium
CGGCGCTCCAATGCTCCGCCTGCAATCTTCGCGTCGCGCGAAGAAACTCGAGGTTAGTAGTACAGAGACACAGCGAACCCAAGACAATCCTCTCTCTGTGTCTCTGTGCCTCTGTGGTGAATGCGCCGGGAAGGTAAGCGATCATCGAGTAACAATCCGACTCGTTTGATGGAGCTCTTCGCGAACGAATGCACTCACCTCCGCGCCATCGCCGGAGCGGCCCCAGAAACCGCGCGAGGGGAGAGCGCCCCCTTTCCACCCACCCGGGAACCGCGCGTCGAGCGCGTGCACGAGGTCGCCGCGGCCGAAGAAGTTCACTTCCTGCGGAGCCAGGACGAGCACGTTCTCCGGCGGTGCGGGTTGCATGACCAGGCGGTCGACGACCGCGGCTGTCCTGGCGTGCGGCAACCGCACGATGACCAGATCGCCGCCCGCGACCACTTCGGCGCCCGCGATGGCCGCCTCGGCATCGCGTTCCTGCTCCGCGCTGATGCCCTGCGCCGCGCGGTCCGCCGTCCGAACCCGCGCCACCTCGGCATCGCTTGCCCCCAGCTCCCGCATGGCCGGAATGTGTCCGCGATCATTGGCCGCGACCAGCGCATGCCAGCGAGTCCAGTGCGAGGGCGGCAGTGCGAGCAACGCGAACACCTGTTCGAGCGAAGTGGAAGCCTCCGCCCCCGCGGATGCGCCGTGATGATCGAGGTTGATGACCTGTCCGAGCTCGAGCCCGAGGTCATTCTCCAGCTCGACCAGGACCGCAGTCTCCCCCCGCGCGAGGGCCTCCGTGATCTCCTCCGCATACGCGGACGCCTTCGCCCCCCACGACAACTTCCGGTCGATGACCCGCACGCCGGGCCTGTCCGCGAGCAGCTCGCGGATGGTGACCATCTCCAGGTCGTAGCCACCGAGGAAGAAGGCGAGGGGGCGGGTGGAGGTCATGGGCGAGCTCATTGCGAGTGAATTTCGATCAATTCGTAGCGCCTCTGATCGATTGCACGCACGGTGACTGTTCGTATGAGCGATCCCTGTTCCTTGATCGCGAGAGCTATCTCTTTGCACCTTGGATCGTTTGCGTCAGCAATGACCCGCTTCTGTCCCGGCGCGACGATCATGATCTTCTGCCGTTCCTCATCGTATGACAGAGAAGCATCGATCCATTGAGCGATCGCTTCGTTGGGTGCCGGTGGAGGCGGGGGCGGAGTAGGTGGTGTCGGACCGGGGCGACGAGCTGTTCCAGGGCCATCGGCTGCCGATTGACGCCGCTCAAAGACACCGGACAAAACGGGAATGGTCTTAACGACGGTCCGCAGGTACTGATGTTTCACGCCGTCGCTGTCGTTCTTCACAAACCATTTGAAGGTCTCCTCCTCGAGATCGAGGCCGGTCCGTTGGGGGAGGTGCACTGGGCGGCGAAGGAGGTGAGGATCGCCGATCGCCTCGAGTGCATCGCGGATCCCCTCTTGCATTCCCGACCTGAACGACGCGCGGAAGTGGGCCAGACAAACCTCAGCGGGGGGGATCCCGCGAGCTTCTTCGAGATCATTGGACGAAGGCCACATGGTGGGACGGGAATCGTGGAGATCGCAGGAATCAAAACGAGACGATTCCGATGACCTGTACCGTCGTTGGCGATCGGTGAGCAGGAGCGCAACAGGGTCAATCTCTACGCTTCCGAGGCCGAGTGACTTCCCCATGCCGATCTTGTGCATGAAGGTCGAAGATGGGCGAAGCGCATAGCAGATCAGTCCAAGCTCGACCTCCGAAAGGTTGTCGAAATCGATGTCGAAGAAGAATGACACTCCCTTCGCAACGGGAGTGACGATCACTTTCTGGTCCGGGTTCACCGCGGGACTGTTTGTCTTCCACGGATCGCCCGACCACGATTCTGGATTGTGCAAATAGAACTTGCGTCCCTTAGGGCGGTGGGACTCTACACTGAGCTCCTGCTTCGAAACGTAGCCGTCGCCCGTCGATGGGTTGAAGTACATCGCCGGCGAAGGCGGCTTCGGAGACGACAAGATTCTCAGCGGAACCGCGGGTAGCAACAGATTGCGATCGCCGCCGTCTCGCGCAAGTCGTGCCATGGAGAAGCGGACGCGTCCTGCCAATGCTTTTGCGGTCGGTGCTCCGCTCGCGTCGACATAACCAAAGATCTCCTCGGCGATCGTCACGGTCTCACGGTCGCCGTTGAACGGCAGGAGTTCCTTGGACACCCTTGCGAAGAAGTCGTGGGCAGTGCCGTTCACCCGACGTTGCTTTCGATCGACACGCACTTCGTATTCTTTGTTTTCGAGGACTCGCAACGAGGAGTTGCTTGCCGCTTCCGCGATCGAGGAAATGAGCCCGCGAAGGGAGCTGGCGGGGATGGCCGGTTTCCCTGTGTCGGGATCACGGAAGGGCTCGACCTTTTTGGACTCAGTCTTCGGCCCGGTCTGTTCGGCGCCGATGACGACTGGAGTCAGAGTCCTTAGCCGGCAGCGTAGCCTTCCGCTGAAGGTGCCGGGAACGTAGCGGTCGTGCCCAACATTGGCCGGAGAGTCGTTTACCTTGGCATGATGTCCCCGCTTGGAAGAGACCGGAACGAACTGGTAAGGGTTGTGAAATTCAGGTGAAGACGTGCTCGGCGGTTTCGGCGCCACGCCAAGCGTTGGTTGTTGATCGAGATGCGTCACAGGTGGAACAGACGCCGGACTGTCAAGTCTGGGTTCGAATTGAGAGGAAAACGATGCGATCCATTGAGCGCGATCTGGTGGCCATTCAATCGTTGCCGTGCAGGCGCCATACCCCTTCGACGCTCCGAAGCCGAGGGTCATGTCTCCGTCGGCG
>JBDTOZ010000904.1:0-6250 GCA_039932995.1 Acidobacteriota bacterium
GGGCACTCGCGAGGAGTGAGCCGTGAGCCGTGTGAGTTTTCTCGCCACGCTCGTGCCGAGAGCCGCGACGGCAGAGGGCCGATCCGCGCGAGAGCGACGGTGGACTAAAGTCCACCGCTCCACTGGAGTTTGGCTACCGCCGCCTAGCGACGGTGGACTAGAGTCCACCGCTCCACTGGAGTTTGGCTACCGCCGCCTAGCGACGGTGGACTAAAGTCCACCGCTCCACTGGAGTTTGGCTACCGCCGCCTACGGCGGCTTGGTTGCGGCTACGCCGCGCTGTGTCTCTGTACTACTAACCTCCAGTTTCTTTGCGCGACGCGAAGAGGAGCATTGGAGCGTCGGCGTCTCGCCGGCTGGCCCGTGGGCGTCTCGCCCGCGAGCCTTCTTGCGAGAGCGGTGATTGCGGCCCCTCGAACGCGTTCCCCCCGCCCGCCGCGAGGATGCGTAAAAAAGCATTATCATCGGCCTTCGATGCCCCAGGTCTCGGTCATCCTTCCCGTTTACAACCGCGAGCAGTCAGTGGCGCGCGCGATCCGCAGTGTTCTCGCTCAGACGTGGGCTCCGCTCGAACTGATCGTCGTGGATGACGGATCAACAGATGGGACGCGTGACGTGCTCGACAGCTTCGGCTCGCGGATCACCGTCGTCGAGCAGGCGCATGCGGGCGCGTATGTGGCGCGCAATCGCGGGCTTCGTCATTCGAGCGGAGAATTGGCTGCCTTCATCGATTCGGATGACGCCTGGCTTCCCGACCGGCTGGCATCGCAAATTCCGCTGATGGAGCGAGAGGAGGTCGGACTCGTGTTCGGCGACGTCGTACACGTCCGTCCCGGATACGAGCCGATGCGTGTCACCAGTTTTCAGATTGCTCCTCCGCGCCGAGGCCGCGTGGCGGCACAGTTCGCGTGGTGCAACTTCGTTCCAACATCGACCGTCCTGGTGCGCCGGAGCTGCCTCGAGGAAGCGGGTGGTTTTGCAGAGGATGTCTCGCTGTCGTGCGATTATCTGATGTGGTTTCGTATCGCGCTGCGTCACGAGATCGATTTCGTCGACCGCGTCGTCGCCGAGTACGCGCTCAGTTCTGACGGCATGAGTGCCGACCTCGGGCGCTCCATCGACGCGCGCATTCAACTCTTCTCCGGCGAGCTGGCCCGCACCAGCGACCCCGCCGTGAGGAAAATTCTGAAGCGGCTGCTGTTCAACCTCTCCTGGTCCCTGGCCCTGGCGGCCCTGCGTAAACGCGCGGGCCCGGTCGCGCGTCCCTACCGCCGGGCGCGAGCGACCGCGCTGTCGGCAGGGGGCGTGCAGGTAGGAATGTGGACGGCCGCATTTGCGATGAATCAGCTCCGCATCCGCACGCGACGCCTGTTCCCATGAATTCTCCGTTGATCTCCATCGTCATCGACACCGTCACCCGCGACGATTATGGGGAGTGCTCGCTTGCCGATGATCTTCAGGCAACGCTCGACGCGGTCGCGATGCAGACGTATCCGCGCGAACGGATCGAGACGATCGTCGTCGTCGACGACGCCGACATGGGCAGAGAATCGGAGGAAGTCTTCCGGCGATATCCGTGGGTCTCGATCGAGCAATCACCGCAGCACAGCTATTTCGCGGGGAAGAATGCGGGAGCGCGAGCGGCCCGCGGCACGATCGTCGCGCTGCTCGACAGCGACTGTGAGCCGGTCCCGGAGTGGCTTTCGATGCTGACGGCGCCGTTCGCCGACGCCGGCGTCTCCGGCGTCGCGGGCTGCACACGCTACACCGGCACGTCGTTCCAGGCCTGGACGTTCGCCGTTCCTGATTTTTCCATTGTGGTCGGCGACCCATTCGGCGAGGCCTCGGGGTTCCATCTCAACAACTCCGCCTTTCGGCGCGACGTACTTCTCACGCACCCCCTCGATGCGCGCATCCGGCGCGACGGCGCCTGCGTCCTGCTCTACCACCAATTGCGTGCAGTGGGTGCCCGCATCATGTATGCGCCTGAGGCCCGCGTGCATCATGGGCTCGACTTCGCTTCGCGGGGATTGATCGCGAAACACTTCAACCGAGGCTTCGACGGCGTCACCGTTTATCGTGCGGACGAGCGCGACGTACTTCAAGGAACGCCTCTGTTCCGCCGCTTCGGCGCTCTCGCCTTGATCGCCTTTGCAGGACGCCGCATTCTCATCGACTGGATGCGTTTGATCCGGAACTACGAGCAGATGGGCATCTCTCCAGCGACCATCCCCTATTTCGCCGTCGTCAGCGTCGCGACGCGTCTCGTCGCTCTTACGGGCGGGATCACGGCGGTATTCCGGAACGGGCGAGCGCCTCTGGCGGCGACGGCACCTTTCAGGTAGACATCGGTGCTGCGCGACTCCACGATCGTCTGCCTATCCTCGATCGATTGGGCATTCAACTGGCAGTTGCCGCAGGAAGTGGCCTCGGCATTTGCGCGCAGCGGCAACCGTGTGCTCTACGTCGAAAACACGGGTGTGCGCCGGCCATCAATCCGCGACGCGAAACGGCTGTTCGATCGATTCAAAAACTGGTGGCACTCGCCGGGCGGAATCAGGCCGGCGATCGATCATCTCCATGTCCTCTCGCCGCTGCTCGTGCCATTTCCTTATGCACGGCTGGCGGTAGCGATCAATGAACGCCTTCTGATGCACGCGATTCGGCGATGGACACGGTTGGAGGACTCGAGCCCTCTGATCGTGATCACGTTCCTGCCGACGCCACTGGCCCGCGCGGTGATCCGTTCATTGAAGCCGGCTCTCGCCGTCTATTACTGCGCGGACCGCCTCGTGGAGACCTCGGCGCAAGCGGCCAAGCTGCGGCAATCGGAGCCGCTGCTTCTGGCCGAGGCAGGGTTGGTGCTGACGACCTCTCACGGGCTGCAGAAAACCGCGGCCTCGATCACGGCACGTGCGGAGTATCTGCCGTGCGGCGTGCGCTCGGCCGAGTTCGAGCAGGCGCGACGCGACGCAACCGATCGCCCCGCGGCCTTCGACGGCCTGACCGGTCCCGTCATCGGCTTCACCGGTACGTTACGGGACGAGATCGATGTCGCGATGCTGGCCGAGGTGGCGGAACTTGCTCCGGAACTGAGCTTCGTGTTCGTCGGTCCGGTCACGGCCGACGCAGGACGTCTTTCCGCTCGCCCCAATGTCCGCTTTCTCGGTCCCGTTCCCCATGAGGACGTCGTTAGGTACACGGGCAGTTTTGACGCCGGCATCCTGCCATACGTATCGACCAGGTACACGGCTGACGTAATGCCGGTAAAGCTCAAGGAGTATCTCGCAGCCGGTCTGCCGATTGTGGCGACCCGCCTTCCCGAAATCTGCCGGTTTGCGGACCAGCATCCGGGCACGATTTCATTCGCCGACACGCCGGAGACGTTCGCTGCCGCTCTCCGTCGGGCGGTCGCTGACGAGACGGCCTCTGCCGAACGGCGGATGGAGATTGCCCGGCTCTATGACTGGAACGTACAAATGTCGCAAATGAGTGCGTGGATGGAGAGTGCGCTGGCCGCGCGTTAACCTTCGCGTTCGCTCAACCAGTGCGATAGATCGCGCTCGATCAACTTTCCGGTGGCGATGATGTCGTCGCGATACTGATCCGTGAGCCGCCGCCAAAGCGTTGGCGGGATCGGGTCCGGCTTGCGCAACAGCATGCGGCGAAGCGGCTTGCCGAGTCCCGTCGATGTGGCCCAGGGAGCAATCCGGGCCATCGTTGTGGCGGTGGCATTGAACAGGCGTGTGAGGCGCACAAATCGCGGGGAAAACGTGGGGTTGAAGCGAATGCTCGTGTCGACGGCGAAATCGGGATCGACGCCGAGAAACGTGAAGAGGCTTCGGACGGTCTCCCCTGGCCTGGCGATCAGATCATCGAAGAGGATGACCTTGATCTGTTCGCGCGGCAGGGTGTCGAAGTACCGTTGCAGCTTCGCATGATAAAGGCCGGATTCGAACTGGTAGTTTCCCGGCTGCAGCACCTCTTCCGCCGAGGTCCATTCCAGGCTGTCCGTAAAACGCATGAGGTAGGCCGAATACCCTCGTTCGGCAGGCTGCCGCAACGTTGCGATCACACGGACGCCAGGCAGATCGGCCTTGATGCGAGAGACGCCGCCGATGGCATTCAGGTACCTTGCAGTCGCCTCACCGATGGCGTGTTCGCCGTTGACTCCGTCGAACAATTGTTCGTATTCGCTCCGGGACCGAACTGACCTCTTTCCGAAAAGCTGATCTTCCTCGGTGTAGTAGTTCGGCTCCTTCATCGGACTCATATAGATGTCCGGATGCTGGCGGAGGTAGTGGTAGAGCGACGTGGTGCCGCCCTTAGCGGCTCCGATGATGAGGAAGTTCGGGAGTGTCATGAGCGGACCTATTCTCATACAGCTCCGCGTTTTTGCGCACGGCCAAAGCAGCTCACCCGTTGAACGTCAGCGTAGGTTTCGCGAACGCGCTCGGGCGTCCCGCGTAGCGGATCGGTCTTCACAGAAGGAGCGCGTTGCTGTAGTTTGCGCGGTTCTCGCGAATGAACCGGTAGGCCCGCCGGCCGGCACCCTCGCAAAGAGATCGACGGCACCCTCACCGATCGCTTCACGCTGCATCGTCTGCCAGCACGAGGCCATCTGGGTAAACCTCGCGCGTATTGGATCGCAACGCCGCCCACGATATCGACCGAAGCGTGTGAGGCCAACCTCGACCCGATGGCCAGATTCCAACGGATCTTGATGGTCGCTGACAGAAGCCAGTCATTCGGGTTATCCAGAGCGTAGTACTGGCGGAGCCGCTCATCGGCGAATTATGCAGGGAGATCGGGGCCGGGTCTTCGCTCCGCTCTGATGATCGCTCGCGGTCGGCGTTCAACAGGTTGCGTTGGAGGGGGTACGCACCAGCCGGAGATCTGACCCGGGACGCCTCCATCCTGCCAGCCCGGACCCCTCGGGGCGATTGCAGCGCAGGAGGGCGTCTCGTAATGCCTACGAGTCGAGCTTCTTGACGTGATCCACGGCCTCGTCGAAATCTGCTTCGGTCGCTGCGGCGATCCGTTGCTGTTCTCGGTCGTACTTTTCGAATCACGTCCTGCGAGGCCGATGGCCACCTTGTGCGAGATGCGGCCCGCGTCCGCCAAGATGTCGCGGTCGTTTAGCTTCAGGAACGCATCCAGCTTTGTTGCCCACGCCGCCATCGTCATTGGTTTCCGCTGCTGGGCTTGAAACTCCGCGAAGGAAAGGTACTGATCCAGGAGGAGATTGAGCGCCCGGATTTCCTCGACGGCAAGATAGTTCTTCGCGACCTCGATGTCCGCCTTGCGGATCGGGCCCGCCGGCGCGTTCTTCCACGTGGTGAGTCCCATGTTCGGCTTCGTCGCATCGGCGCGCTCTGAGATGAGCTGGGCGGCGGTCTTTCCGTGGATTGCCCAGTGCAATTTATTCTGCACCGTTGCGAAGAATTTCTGGGCCGCGTCGGTATCGGCGTCGTAATCGACGCTCGTCGTGTAGATGTCGCAGATCTTCTGATAAAACCGCCGCTCCGATGCGCGGATGTCGCGGTTCGAGGAGCTCATCGAAGTAGTCGCGTCCGCCGGGAAGCGTCCTGATCTCTTTGAGCCGCTCGTCATCGAGTAGAAAGCCCTTCACGAGGTACTCGCGGAGCCGCTGCGTGGCCCAGACACGGAACTGCGTGCCCCGGTGCGACTTCACCCGGTACCCGACCGAGATGATGACGTCGAGGTTGTAATGCTCGATTGAGCGTCGGACTTCGCGGTCGCCTTCCCGTTGAACCGTCAAGGATTCCTTGACGGTTGCTTCGCGACTGAGTTCTCCCTCCTCGAATACATTTCGGATGTGAAGGCTCACGTTCTGCTTCGTCGTCTGAAAGAGCTCCGCCATCTGGACTTGGCTCAGCCATACGGTGTCGTCTTCCAGCCGCACCTCGATACGCGTTTGCTGGTCGGGGGTCGTGTAGAGGATGAGCTCCGACGGTGAGGGTGGCTGTTCGCCGCCCGCGGAGCGTCGACGTCCGGAACCTGGTGTCTTTCGGCTCGCCATGGCGTGATGGTGGTACGCATCGAGTGTAGCCGCCGAACGGCTGCGCGGGAACCACCGACGGGAAAGAATGGTCCCTCCGAGCAATCTACCTAGACAGGACCTAGAGAAAACGAAAACGGCGACCGTGACGGTCGCCGTAAATCATTGAAAAGATTGGTTGCGGGGACAGGATTTGAACCTGCGACCTTTGGGTTATGAGCCCAACGA
>JBDTOZ010000905.1:0-1816 GCA_039932995.1 Acidobacteriota bacterium
CGGTTGGCGGTTGGCGGTTGGCGGTTGGCGGTTGGCGGTTGGCGGTTGGCGGAGGATGCCATGACGCTCCGCGCCCGACATTCAAGATCCAATCGAAGAAACGTTCGACCTCCGCCATCGGCCGTTCCCCCGCCAACCGCCAACCGTCAACCCTGACCCGCGCTCCCCCGCCAACCGTCAACCGCCAACCGCCAACCCCTGACCCGCGCTAAAGTGCTCCCATGTCCCACCGGCAGTCCGTCCACGATCTCAAGAGCCTGGTGCGCTCGTTCCACTCGCTCATCGTCGTGGAGACGGTGGAGGAAGAACGGGTGAAGAGTCTCGTGTCCGAGGTGGCCACCGAGCTTCAGCAGCCGCTCTTCGAATGGTCGGTCACGACCGGGTTCCGTCGTGGCCATGGCCTGACGGTCGGGAACACGCACGATGCCCTGGCCGTGCTGAAGCACATCGAAGAGATTCAGGGGGACGCGATCTACCTGCTCAAGGATCTCGCGCCGCACCTCGACAAGCCGGAGATCTGTCGTGCGCTGCGGGAGCTGTCGGACAAGATGACGCACACCCGTTCGGCCATCGTGGTCTCCGGGGAGCCGCTGGAGCTGCCGCGGGACCTCGAGGCCGTGGCTGTACGTTTCGATCTGAAGTTGCCGGACGAGACGGAGCGTCGGGAGGCGGTCCGGCACGCCGTCGATGCCATGAAGGCGCGCCAGGCGGTGGCCGTGGACTTGACGCGCGAGGACGTACAGCGACTGATCCAGGCCCTGGCCGGGCTGACTCTCAATCAGACCCGCCGCGTCATCGCCCAGGCCATCCTGGAGGACGGCCGGCTCTCCCCGGACGACGTCGAGCGGGTCATTCGCCTCAAGGGCGAGATCATCGAGCAGGGCGGCATCCTGGAGTTCTTTCCCGCCGAGGAGAACCAGTTCGAGCTGGGCGGCTTCGCCAACCTCAAACAGTGGCTGCAGGAGGCCCGAGTCGGCTTTTCCGCCGAGGCTCAGGCGCTGAACCTTCATCCCCCGAAGGGAGTGTTGCTCGTGGGAGTACAGGGCTGCGGCAAATCGCTGGCGGCCAAGTTCATTGCCCGCGAGTGGAGGTTGCCGCTCCTCAAGCTCGATGCCGGACGCCTTTACGAAAAGTACGTCGGCGAGTCGGAGAAAAACTTCCGGCGCGCCACGCGACTGGCCGAGGCCATGGCGCCGGTGGTGTTGTGGATCGACGAGCTCGAGAAAGCCTTCGCCTCAGGGACTTCCGCGGACGCGGACGGAGGCTTGTCCCAACGCCTGTTTGCGTCCTTTCTGACCTGGCTGCAGGAGAAGAAGGACGGTGTGTTCGTCGTCGGTGCCGCCAATGACCTGAACCGCACGCCGCCCGAGCTGCTTCGCAAGGGACGCTTCGACGAGATCTTCTTCGTCGACCTTCCGGCCGCGGCGGAGCGTTCCGCGATCTTCGGAATCCACCTGCGTCTGCGAAAGCAGGATCCTGCCGCGTTCGATCTGCAGGCGCTGGCCGCGGCCAGCGACGGATTCAGCGGAGCCGAGATCGAGCAGGCCGTGATCGCCGCCCTCTACCGCGCCCTGCATGCCCGGCACCCTCTGACCCAACAGGGCGTGCTCGACGCACTGCGGATCACCGTGCCGCTCTCGGTCTCGCGTCGCGAAGACATCACCCGCATTCGCGCCGCCGCGCAGGGAAGATTCGCGGCGGTGTGAGGGGGACACGGCCGAAGGATTGAGGGGCGCGGGCATCCTGGCCGCGGTGGACTCTAGTCCAGTGGAGCGGTGGACTTGAGTCCACCGTCGCTCTCGCGAGGATCGGCCCT
>JBDTOZ010000906.1:0-16873 GCA_039932995.1 Acidobacteriota bacterium
CCGCCTCCGGACGTCTCGACGCTGCGCAGCACGCGTTCGAACAGCCGCCGGCGCAGCCCCCCGCCCTCACCTTCCGGACTGCCCTCGCTTCGCGGCGAAGGAGGACGTCGTCTGCGGAGCCACGAGGTCTGAAGAAGAGTGCGCAGATCTTCCTGCCCGGCAGCGTCGAGGACCGTTTGTTCGCTCATCACCGCTCACCTCGCGGTGCGCGTCCGGCATCGCGCGCAATGCGCGTCACGGCGTCGGAGAAACCGGCGGCGCCGCGCTCGAACAGAACGGGCGAGCCGCGGTGAGTTCCGACGAGGACGGGGACGAGATAGGGAACGACGTGATCGACGGCGCGCCCCAGTTCCTGGGCGATGACGTTCGGCGGCAGCACGTCCGCGGCCGAGCGGAAGCGGCTCACCACGAGCCGAATGCGGTCGCCGTGGTATCCGAGGGAGTCGAGCATGCGCAACAGTCGCGCGGTGCCGGCCACGATCGGCGCCGAGCCCTCGGTGACGACGACGATGGTCTCGCTGAGATCGAGCACAGCCAGCGTCATCAGGTCGAGCACCGGCGCGGTATCGAGGACCACGGTCTGGAATCTGCGGCGCAGTTCGAGGATCACTCTTCCCAGGTCTTCGGGGGTCACTCGCTCGCCGGCCCGCGGGTCGCGGGGGCTGGCCAGGAGGGCGATGCCGGGGTTGGGCCCGGCCAGGGAGAGGGGAAACATGGGACCGAGGTCGAGGTCCTGAACGACGTCTCCGAGATCGCGTTCCGGGACCACGCCGAGATGCGCGGCCGTGCTGCCGAACTGCACGTTCGCGTCGACCAGCGCCACCGTCCGCGCCGGCTCCGCGGCGCGGAGAGCGAGTGCCGTGTTGATGGCCAGCGTGGTCGTGCCCACTCCGCCCTGATGGCTGAAGAACGCGATGGCCGAGCCTTCGCGTTTCGCGGCCGCCGGCTCGGGAGCGGCCGACAGCGCCGCGGAAATCTCTTCGTCCGACAGCGGAAGCGGCACGAAGTCGTCGATGCCCGAGCGCACGGCCTGGCGCAGGAACTCCGCTTCCCAACCGCCTCCTGCGTCGATGAGGGGGTTGAGGACGCCGATGATCAACCGGTCCGGCCGGCGCAACTCGCGGGCGATGGTCAGCGCGAGAGCGCGCTCGCGGGCCAGGTCGAGAATGATGATGCGCGGGTCGAACTCGCGGGCGATGGCGACGGCGGCTCCAGGCGTTCCGGTCTGGCGCGTGGCAATGACCTGCCTGTGCGCGCGCCGAAGCACGGTCTCGATCTCATGGCGTACGGCCGGGTCGGGATGAACGATGAGCACACGATCGAGCCGCACGGTCATGGCCACGGGTCCCCTTCGCTCTGGGGTGGTGTGCCGACGCCCTGGGATTGCGTCGGAGTCCAATAGGGCGGGACGAAGATCGCGCTCATGTCGGAGACCACGCTCGCGGGGAGGAGCGCGGCGCGCAGCACGGCGTCGTCGGCGACCGGCTCGCAGAGGTTGACGTAGCGCTCCGAGACCCAGCGCGACTGCGGCGTCGACGCCGGCGAGGCGCCGGGAGTGGAGCGGAACAGGACGTTCCTGCTGGCGCCGTCCGTGCCGATGGCGAAGGCCGTCCCCTGGGCCGCGTAAAGCTCCGACACCTCGCCCACCGTTCCGGCGGTGGGATTGGTCGGATCGAGGAGGTACGTCGCACCCGTGCAGGCTGCGCCCGCGTAGTAGACGCTCTGGCGCGTCGTGAAGTTGGCGGGGCGCACGGCCAGCAGCGCCGCGACCGGCGCAGACGGAGCGGGGATGCGATAGACGATCAGCGGCGATTCGAACGGATTGAAGCCGACCGCGCGTCCGACCAGGACGCTGCTGCCCATCGGCTGGGTGGAGTCGTAGATGAAGACCGTTCGTCCGAACGGGTCGGCGACGCTCTGCACGAAGTAGCGCTGCGCCAGTGCCAGCGCGAAGACGATCACCACACCGAAGATGCTGAGCAGGACCAGCAGCTCGAGGGTGAGGATGAAGCCGCCGCTGCCGGCACGCCGCGCACGCACGGCGTCGCCCGCGTCACGCCCCGCGATCCGTGGCGCAGCCGCATCGATCGAACATCGATCCCCACATCCCCACATGTCTCTCTCTTGGAACGGCCGAAGTCAGAAGGGATGTCGAAAGGAGAGAAAACGTTTCAAGCCACTGTCGAGTCGTCGAGTCGTCGAGTCGTCGAGTCGTCAAGTCGTCGAGTCTTCGAGTCGTCGAGTCTTCAAGTCTTCAAGTCTTCGAGTCTTCAAGGCAGTCTTCGAGTCTTCAAGTCTTCGAGTCTCCGAGTGGTGGGGACTTTCTCCTCGACGACTCGGCGACTCGAAGACTCGACGACTCGACCGGGCGACTCGACCAGGCGACTCGACCAGGCGACTCGAAGACTCGAAGACTCGAAGACTCAATCCCCGTGAATGGTGAACGCGGCCCAGAAATACGGATCGCTCCACCGCGGGTCGCGGAGCATCTCCTGTTGTGCGGAACGGAGAGCGCTGGCAGGAGTGGACGGTTGTCGCAGGAGGCGGTCGTAGAAGTGCGCCATCAGTTGGGCGGTGGCGCGGTCGTCGACGCTCCAGACGGTGGCCACGACGCGGCGGGCACCGCCGTACATGAATCCGCGCGTCAGGCCGATGATCCCTTCGCCGTAAACCGCTTTGCCGAGAGCGGTGCGGCAGGCGCTCAGGACGACCAGGTCCGCGTGCAGGTCGAGGTTGTAGATCTCGTCCAGGCGCACGAAGCCGTCGACCGCCCCTCCCTTCTGGTCGTACAGGGAGAGCACCAGTCCGGACCGCTCGGGCCACTCCGCGTCCACGACGCCGTGCGTGGCGATGTGCAGGATGTCGAAAGGCCGCAGATCGCTCTGCGTCAGAGTCTTCTTGGTGGCGTCGAAGCCGAGGGCCCGGAGCTCTTTCCGCCCGGCGGCGGCGCGCAGGATGGCGTCCGCTTCACGCCGCGAGAACTGCAGGCGCCGGAAGTCGCTGCCGCGCTCGGGTTGCCGCGACACGACCGCGCCGCCGGCGGCGGGCGCACTGAAACGCGGATCGCTGCGCTGGAACACCGGATCGGCGAAGACGGCGATCGTGGCCGGCCGCGGCTCGGCCCGCGAGGCGCGGCGGTGCGTGTCGAGCAGAGTGGCCGAGGGGAGATAGGTGATCTCGTGGCCGGTGATGAGCGGCTTTCCCTGTTCGTCCGGAAACGCGCCGAAGGGCACGTAGTGCAGGACGCCGTCGGGAACGACGAGCAGGCGCTTGCCGCGCACGTTCGCGGCGAGGGGGCGGAAGACCGCACGTGCCAGCTTCTCCCCCGCGGCGGCAACGCGTCTGCGCAACGCGCGCGCCGCGCGCTCCTCGAGGACCGTGGGATTCCGCTGCAGCAGGTCGTGATACTCGCGCGCCAACGCCTCGATGGCGCTCTCGCTGGGCAACATCTCGACGTGGACCGCATCCTGCGACACCGCCCATACGTAACTGCGCTCGAAGCCGAGGTGGTACTCGAGGAGCACCGTGTCCGCGGAGAGCAACTGCTCCTGGACGTGCGGCAGCGCGACCGCTTCGGGAAACTCGAGAGCGGCATACGCGCTGCTGCCGGCTCGGATCTCCGTCTGCACGGCCCGATAACGCTGGCGCAGGCTTTCGAGCAGGGCGTCCGCGTCGAGGAGCTCGGGACGTGTGCGGTCGCCCCGCAGCAGTTGTGCGCGATAGGCTTCCTTCGCGCCGAGCTGGCGGCGCAGGCTCCGCTCGCGTTGCAGGAGCTCGGGAGGGACGCCTTTGCTCACGCCGGCCGTGGAACGGAAGAGGCTTTCGAGCAGCGTTCGGGCGCGCGAACGCTCGTTCACGCGGAACGCTTCTGCCGCGAACCCGCCCTCCGGCGCCGTCTGGTGGCGCGACATGAGCAGGTCCACCAGCAGGTCGAAGTAGCGGCGTAACGTGCCCAGGTAAGTGGAGCGCAATTCCGGATCGGTGATCCCCTGGCGCATCGACTCGACGACGTCCACCGCCTGCCGGGCGTACACGATGGCCTCGTCGATGCGACCCGACGACTGCATCGACTTGCCCAGCCAGTACAGTCCCGCCGCCTCGGAACGGGGGTCGATGGCGTCGCGCGAGATCTCCACCGACCGCAGCAACCGTTCCCGCGCCTCATCGAAACGACGGCCGCGCACATCGACTTCGCCGAGGATCAGGAGCGCCGACGCTTCGCCGCGGCGGTCCCGGACTTCTCTCATGAGGAGCAGCGCCTTGGCCGCCGATTCCTCCGCGCCCGCGATGTCGTCGCGTTGCAACTGCATGCGCGCGCGATAGAGCGAGGCCGTGCCGATGCCGTTCGGATCCCCGGAGAGGTCGAAGAGCCGTTGCGCTTCCTCGAGCGTGCGCCATGCCTTCTGGCCATCGCCCAGGCCGACGTACGCGCCGGCTTGCGCCAGCAGTGTGCGCGCCGTGCGCCGCGGTGTGTCTCCGTAGACTCGCTTCACTTCCAGCGAGCGCCCGTAGGCGTCGAGCGCGCGCTGGTAGTCGCCCATCTCACCATAGGCATAGCCCACGTTGTGATGGAGTGCTCCCTTGACCTGAAACGAGGCCGTACGCTCAGCCAGCGGGATGGCCTGCTGCAGCATGGCGATGGCCTCGTCCCAGCGTCCCGTCTGCGTGAGCAGCAGTCCCCAGTTGTTGAGTGTGTCGCATTCGCCCTCGAAGTCGCCGTACTTCCGCGAGAGAGGAAGGGCCTCGGCGAAGAAACGCTCCGCGCTCTCCACCTCGCCCACGCGACGCGCGTTCTCCCCGAGCCGGCCGGTGGCGCGGGCCTCCGCCCCCCGCATTCCGAGCTCGCGGAACCGCGGGACCACCTGCTCCATGCGAGCCATGCTCTCGGCCGTGTGACCCAGCATCCCGTGAGTCATGCTCGAGTGGTACAGCGCCGCCGCGGCGGTCTGTGGATCGCCCGCGCGCTCGGCGTTCTCGATGGACGCGTCGAAGAGTTGCAGCGCCTTGCGCACCGACTGGCCGTCCCCCGCGTTCTCGACACGATCCGCGTCGAAGAGTTGCCGCTGCGCGTCCGCGATCATGCGCGACGTCTCATCGGCCGGAGCCTGATCGACGGACAGCTCGTACGAGCCGCATCCCTCTTCGACCATCGGCCGGAGGTCCAGCGTGTAGGTGGCCGCCTGCAGACGCACCGGTACTGCCAGCATTACCGTGCCGGCGGGTCCGTTGCTATCGTCGACCGACAGGACGGGCCCGGCGCCGTCGCGCAACTGAAAGACCAGGTAGAGACCTTCGCGTCGAATGGTGACGCGCACGGCCGTCTCGGCCGGGACCTCGATCATGTACGTGGACGGCGTCTTGCCGCCGATACGGTCGCGGATGACGACGCCCGGGGCCACGAGGAGGGGAGCGGGGGAGCCGTGCATCGCGCCGGCGATGAGCGTGAGCAGGACCAGACACCACGATCGGAGGAGAGGCGTGGTGAGGGGAGGAGTCCGGTTCATCGTCTCCGAATGGCGACCGCCTGATCGCCCAGCTCTTCGCGCGAGCCGTCCGCGCCGAGGCCGGCCACCACGATCCGGGATTCGCCGTCAGGCAGCGACGAGGCGGGGATTTCGACGACGAGCTCGGCGGAGGAAGTCGAGCGCGTCGTGCGTCCGTTCCACACAGGTCCGCCCGAGCTCGTGGTCACGTCAATGGCGTAGTTCGGAAAGCGATCGGCGGGGTTGATGCGAATGTGCAGCGCCACCGCCGCGGTCTCGCGGGTGAGCTCCAGTCGAGGGACCCCTTGGCCATCGCGAGTGGCGGCCAGTGCGATGGTGAACGTGGCGATCTTCTTTGGTCGCGAAAGTTCCGTGGCCGGCGCTGCCGCGACGGTGGGTGCCTGTACGTGCGCGGGCAGCGCACGCGTAGCGTCCGCGGGCATGCGTGGATGCGCCGGCGCCGGTGCGCGTTGCGTGAGGAGAAGCGCCGCGCCGGTCATCAGGATCAACGAAGCCGCAACCGGGAGAGTCCACTGGCTCGCCCGTCGAGGTTGTGCCTCAGCGCGATGCGTGAGCGCTTTTGCAAAGGCGACTCTCTCCGGCCGGCTGCGAAAGAGCTCCGCAACCTTGGCACTCTCGTCCGGACAGAGCGTGCCGCGGACGAACGCGTCGAGCAACTCGGCCTCCGCGGCCTCGGTCTCCGTCACGAGATCGTCGTCGAGGAGCAGCCGCTCTTCGAAGCGCTCCATTTCCTCCGGGGAGAGCCGTTTCAACAGGAACGCGCGGGTGTCGTTTCCCGCAGGGCCAGGAGTCGTCGTGGGTTTCGTCCTCACGTCTCTCAATGTGGAACGGAGGCAGAACGTTTCATCCTCTCCTCCACGCAAACCTCCAGCCGCTGCCGAATCCGGTGCGCACGAATCCGCAGCGCGGTGGGGGAGATCCCCAACGCCGAGGCCTGGCGCCGCCGCTGTTCGATCGCCGTCCCCTCCGGCGCGCCGTAGTAATCGAGGATCAGCCGGCGGTCGCCACCGGCCAGCAGACCCAGGCAGGCGTCGAGTGTGGCGAGCGTCTGCTCCTCCTGCCCGTCGAGCTGAGGAACTGCCGGCGGAAGATCCAGAAGCGACTGCTCCTGGCGTTGCAGACGGAGGGAGTCATAGAAAATCATTCGCGCCACGCCGCGCACGTAGGCCGCGAGCGATTCCCGGGGAACGGAAGCGCCTTCCATGAGCCTGACCGCGACGCGATCGAGCGTCCGGTCCGCGAGGTCCATTTCATCCGAACATCCCCAGAATCGGAAGAGTGCCGCGAGCCGCCGGCGCAACTGCTCGAACTGGGTTGCCGCCTCGTTCCGATCGGGATGGAGCGCGCCCAGCAACTGCTCCAGGGCATCCCTGGTCAGGGTCCAGCGGCTCTGAGGACGGTCGGCGCTCATCTCCATTCACTCGTTCGGGTGCGCCGAGTGTAACCCCTTGGATTCAAAGCTGATGGAGGCGAGAAGGCATTCCGGAAACAGGCACTCCGCGGACCTGCCAACCGGCAGGAGACAATCAACCACCCGGGGCGGATCGCTCCGGCTCAGAGGACGATCAGGCGGCGCCCGAACAGACGCGCGTCGACCGAGAACGCTCCCGGTCCGAGGAGGATGATCGCTACGACGATCACCAGTGGGTAGAGATCCGTGGCCCCGGACCCGTACACGCTGATTGCGGCCGCGACCGTGCCCGCGATCGGAGTCATGAATCCGGCGAGGACGAGCAACGCGATCACTGACGCCAAAGTGCCCAAGGCGGTCGTCTGCCACGTGGAGGTGGCCATCCAAAGCCGGGACTGGAGGAGCAGCGCAACGGCCGTGGCCAGTCTCAGGAGGAGCAGCGCCACGCCGGCCCGCCCATCCGGAAAGGAGGAGAAAAAGCGTTGCATGCTGAGACGGTAGAGTGCGCGCTCCGATCGCGAATCCCCTGATGGTGGTATTCCGAGCGGTCGACGCGATGCGGCAGTTCGTGCAGACCTGCCGGCCACCTCGCAAACGAGTCGGCATTCCCCGATAGGGTTATGCGAGGTCCACTCGATGTCGTGATTGGAACCGGCACGCGAGGGACCTATGCTGTGCGCCGAGGAGAATTTTGATGCAACGCATCCTGCAGCTCATCGTCACGTTGTCGGTTTGGACCGCGGTCACGGTCGCCCAGCCTTCCCTGCCCGAGAACTTCAAACAGCGCACCGTCACTACGGCCGACGGGGCCGAGATCCACGTTCGCTGGGGAGGGTCAGGCCCGGCCGTTCTGCTCGTGCATGGCTTCGGCGACACCGGAGACATGTGGGGACCGCTGGCCCGTGAGTTGGCCAAAACACACACCGTCGTCGTCCCAGATCTTCGGGGCATGGGGCACTCGTCGCATCCGGAAGGCGGCTACGACAAGCGATCCGAGGCCGCGGACCTTCGCGCGGTCATGCTGGCCCTCGGTCTGGATCGGTCGGCGGTGGTGGGACACGACATCGGCAACATGGTCTCGTATGCCTACGCGGCGCGTTACCCCGACAAGGTCGAACGTCTGGCCGTCCTCGACGCTCCGCTGCCCGGCATCGACCCCTGGGACGAGGTCGCGCATTCGCCGCAGACCTGGCACTTCTACTTCCGCGGGCCGGACGTCGAGCGTCTCGTGCAAGGTCGCGAGCGCATCTACCTCGACCGCTTCTACAACGAGCTCTCCGCGCATCCGGAGCGGATCGACGAGGCCACGCGCGTGCATTACGCGGCGTTGTACGCGCAGCCCGGCGCCATGCACTCCGCCTTTTCCCAGTTCGCCGCGTTCTCGAAAGACGCAGAGGACAATCAGCTCACGCAGCGGACCAAGCTGACTATGCCGGTCCTGGCCGTGGGCGCCGAAAAGTCGTTCGGTGCGCTGATGGCCGAGAACATGCGCCACGTGGCCACGGACGTCACGGGGGTGATCGTCCCCGACTCCGGCCACTGGATGATGGAAGAGAATCCGGCCGCCACGGTGGCGGCGGTCCTCGATTTTCTGAATCCGAAGGTTCCCGGCAAGTAGGGCTCAACCAGCGCAGGTACGGCCGGTCCGGATTTCATCTCGCACAGCGGCGATGCACCCGTCGAAATAGAGCAACGCAAGGAGAGTCAGCATGAAAGAAGAAACCATCAAGGGAACAAGCGGTCTCAATCTCTTCGTCCGTTCGTGGCATCCCGAGGGAAAGGCGCGCGGTGTCGTGGCCCTGGTCCCGGGGTTCAACTCTCATGGCGGCTACTACGCCTGGGTGGCCGAGCAATTCGTCGCTCACGGGCTGGCGGTCTACGCGGTGGACCTGCGTGGCCGCGGCAAGTCCGACGGTGAACGGTTCTACGTGGAGACGTTCGAAGACTACGTCAGCGACCTGGCCTCGATGATGGCGCTGGTGAAGTCGCGTGAGGCGGGGCTGCCCCAATTCCTCCTCGGCCATAGCGCCGGAGGCGTGGTGGCCTGCAGTTACGCCGTCCAGCATCAGGCCGAGCTCGCGGGCCTCATCTGCGAGAGCTTCGCTTTCCGCGTCCCGGCGCCCGACTTCGCCCTGGCCGTGCTCAAGGGCCTCAGCCACCTCGCCCCGCACGCGCACGTGCTGCCGCTCAAGAACGAAGACTTCTCCCGCGACCCGAAAGTGGTCGAGGCCATGAATGGCGATCCGCTCATCGCCCATGAGACCCAGCCGACGCGCACGGTGGCGCAGATGGTTCTCGCCGACGAGCGGCTGGAGAAAGCCTTCCCGAGCATCACCCTTCCGGTGCTGATCCTTCACGGCACGCTGGACAAGGCCACGAAACCGAGCGGCAGCCAGATGTTCTACGACCAGGCCGGCTCCACGGACAAGACTCTCAAACTCTACGAAGGCCACTTCCACGACCTCCTCAATGATGTGGACAAGGAGAAGGTGATGGCGGACATCCAGGGCTGGATCGACGCACGCCTGCCGGCTTGAGCTGAGGTTTCTCTTCCGAAGAGACGAAGGCCACGGGCGAGAGCTCGTGGCCTTTTGGATCGCGGTACCGCCGGCTTCCCGTTCTTACAGCTTCATCCGCCTGAGGAGATCGGCGTACCGGGAGTCGTTGCGTAGCGGTGCGTATCCGGGCTGCACGGTGATGACGCGCAGCAGAAACAGATGATCGCGATAGGCGCGCTCCAGCCAGTGAAACGCGCGATCGTGGTCCCCGAGGGCCGTCCAGGCCAGCGCGAGGCCGGGACCGGGCGCCGATTCGTGCTCGGCCGTTTTTTCGACGTCGCGCAACAGGGCCAGGGCAGCGTCGCGATGTCCGGCCCGGGCCTGTGCGAAGGCCAGGAGCGCCAGGAGCTGCTTCGAGCCGGGACGGAGCGTCAAGGCCTCCTGCAACCGCGCGATCCCGATCTCCGGCCTGCCCGCGTTGGTGCAGGCGATGCCGAGGTTGAGGAGGGCAGGAGTGAAGCCGGGATGGACGCGCAGCGTCTCTTCCAGACTGCGGACCGCCTCCTCGTGTTGGCCAACGGCGTCCAGCGTGGACCCGCGCATGGTCGCCCAGATCGGCGAGAGAGGATCGATGTCCGTGGCCGCGCGGGCATGTTCGAGAGCTCCGTCGAAATCGCGGCGGAAGAGGAGGAGAGAGGCGAACTGCGCGTGGGCCACGTCGGAATTCGGATTGAGCTCCAGGGCGCGACGATACTCGCGCTCGGCACCAGGCCAGTTCCAGTCGTAGTCCGCGTAGACCTGCGCCAGCGCGGCGTGGCCCTCGGCAAGCTCGGGATCGAGCACCAGCGCCTTCGATGCTGCCTGGCGCGCCTTGTCGAAATGCGCGCGCGGGCTCGAGTTTCCATAGCGTGCGCGCAGCAGCCACAAGTCTGCAAGCGCCGCCCAAGCCGCGGCGAATTGAGGGTCGCGGGCCAGAGCGTGTTGGAAGAACTCCTCCGCGCGCCCCTGGTCGGAGGTGGCCCAGTACCGTCCCTGCAGGTAGAGCTTGTACGCCTCGAGATC
The DNA here is from genome assembly GCA_039932995.1 of Acidobacteriota bacterium. Classification (GTDB taxonomy): domain Bacteria; phylum Acidobacteriota; class Thermoanaerobaculia; order Gp7-AA8; family Gp7-AA8; genus QHVT01. The sequence goes on from JBDTOZ010000906.1 coordinate 10,476, forward strand.
GGCAGTGGTCCGGCGCGTGAGCTGCGCCTCGATCGGCGCCGAGAGGACCGGGACGATCGCCCGCGCCACCCGCTCGGCCACGAGGTCCTGCACCGCGAAGAGGTCCGTGGCCGCCTCGTCGAGCTGGCTGGCCCAGACCGGCTTCCCATCGCTCGTTCGCAAGAGGCGCACCGTCACTCGCATCCGTGGGCCACGCCGCTGGATGCTGCCGTCCAGGACGGCATCGACGCCGAGCGCCTGTCCTGCCGCGAGCGGGTCGTCGTCCAGGCCCGAGTAGCGCCGCACGGCGCTGATGGGACGGACGATCATCCCCGGCATGCGGCTGAGCCGCGTGATCAGCGTATCGGCCATCCCCAGTTCCAGCGCTTCGTCACGCTGTGCGCCCCCGAGTGGCTTGAACGGAAGCACCGCGAGCGACCGGATCGCCGGCGTGCCCGGGGTCCGTCGCCGCAGGGTGATCGCCGCGAATACGGCACCGATCACGATCAGGAGCAGTACCGGGACCCAGATCCACGCCGCGGACCGGCTTTCGGAGACGGCGCCGGAGGGACGATCCAGGTCGTCTTCCGCGACGGCCTCGGCCTCCGGCTCGTGCGAGGGAGCGTTCTCCACACGCTGCAACGGCATCACGAATTGGTAGCCGCGGCCGGGCAGCGTGGCAATGCAGCTCATCCGTTCCGATCCCAGTGCCTTGCGCAGTGTCGAGACCTGAAACGTGAGGTTGCTTTCTTCGACGGCGGTGTCGGGCCAGAGCACCGACATGAGCTCGTTCTTCGAGACCGCCGCTCCGTCGCGCTCGACGAGGACGACCAGCAAATCGAACGCCTTCGGCGTGATCGAGATCGCCGCTCCATCCCGCGTCAGCAACCGCCGGCCGCGGTCCAGGACGAACGGACCGAAGACAAAAACCGCAGCCTGACTGCTCGACGGTACGCTCATTTTCGCTGGACCCTTGTCGAGCGCCCACGCGCCCGAACGCCGCATCGCCAGAGTGGGGCAGCCACGGGATCCTCTTCACGGCAGCCTAGGAGAATCTCCGGGATTCTAACAACCTCTCAGGACTTCTCGCCATCCGCGGCCCGATCCTGCGTTTGATGAGGAGGGACGAATGAATCGCACCATCACGAATCCTGGAGAAGAGCAGCGCCTTCGCGGCCGGGAGGACGGAATGACACGGCCATCGATTGCACGCGGGGTTCTGGCCGTGTTCGTCGTGCTGCTGGGGATCGCCATCGGCGGAGGATTGTACGAGCAGCTCGTGGTCATGCCGCTCTGGTCTTCCGCGCCGCCGGAGTCGGTCCTTTCTTACTATCAACACAGCGTCCTCAATCCTCGGTTTGCCTTGAATCAGGGCGGAAGATTCTGGGCCTTGGTCATGCCCTTGCTGACATTGTCTGCGGTCGGGACGCTGCTCTCCGGCCTGAGAGCCGGCCCGGAGCACCGCCGATGGCGCCTCGGAGCAGTGGTGCTCGCGCTTGGTCTGATCCTGGCCACCGGCATCTGGTTCATCCCCAATATCCGACGTCTGCTCGGCAAGGAAGTGAGCGCCATGTCTGCCGGGGCGGTGGTCAGCTCGACCACGTGGTGGGTTCGGTTGAACTGGGTCCGATCGATTCTCTTTCTGGTGAGCTGGCTTGCTGCCTTGCGGGCCTTGACCCTCCCGACGACCTCACCGACGGACCCCAACCCTCCTCGATGAGCCGCCACCGCCGAAAGGAAGTGCTCCTCATGAAATGACTGCTCGTTCCTGTTCTCAGCGTGATTGTGTTGGCGTCGTGCGAGATCCGTTCACCCATGAAGGCCTGCGGCATTCGCGCTTGACATTAGTTAGATGGTTAGCTAAATATGAAACCGTGAATCGCGTGTTCAAGGCACTTGCCGATCCGACCCGGCGTCGCGTGCTCCAACTCTTGCGCGAACGGCCCATGCCGGCCGGCGAGCTCTCCGATCACTTCGAAGTCTCGAAGCCGACCATGTCGGCCCATTTCTCGGTGCTGCAGGAGGCCGGGCTGATCGAGGCGGAGAAGAGCGGCCGGTCCATCCTCTATCGACTGAAGATGTCGGTGTTGGAGGATGCGCTCCTCGGGTTTGCACAAACCCTGGGCTGGGAGATGAAGCCGGATCGAGCGGGCCCGCTGCCCGCCAACCGCCAGAAGAAGCCACGTACGCTCAAAGGGGAAGCATGATGAAAGTCGCTCGAGGAAATTCGGCACAACGCGGAGCGGTGCTGCTGCTGGTCATCGGCACTCTGCTGGCGGCGTGGAACTGGTATCTGAAGCCCGAACGGGCATGGGCCTGGGCGGCGGCACTGGTCCTTTTCGTGTGCATGCTCATCGCGCTGCGTTGGACCGGCTCGTCCGCCGAGGGGAGGGGAAATGCCGCCAGGGAGATTCAGAACGCGGTCGTGTTCGCGGGACTGATGATGACCATCACGCTCGGCGCCAAGCTCGCCGTCGGGCTGGGGATCTGGGGCGATGAGGATCTGGCGCGCCGAGGCACGATGGTGCTGTTCGGCCTCTTCTTCGTATTCACCGGGAATGCGATGCCCAAGACACTCACACCCCTGGCCTCCCTGCGGTGCGATCCGGCCAAAGTCCAGGCCTTTCAACGGCTCGCGGGCTGGACCTGGGTCCTGATGGGCCTGGGTTACGCAATGATGTGGCTCCTGTTGCCGCTCGATGTAGCGCGGACGGCGTCGGTGGCGCTGCTGGCGAGCGGCGCGCTCGTCATCGCCACGCAGGTCGTTCGCCTGCGCAGGAGCCGCCAGAACCTGGCCTGACGATGCGCCTGGTCGACGCGCAGAAGTCGACGCGCAGAAGTCGTGCGCGGAGGGCCGAGCTTCTCCATCCGACTGGCGGGTGCCAGTCACAACAGGCGGCGCGCCGCCAGAAGGACGCATCACGTGATTGCCTTGCTCATGGGACTGAAGACGGTCTCGCCCGCCCACCTCCAGGAATGGCTGCAAAAGGCCGCCGCAACCCCGATCGACGTCAACTCGCGCCAGAGCTGGTTGCACGCCCGCGTCCCCGGCGCACTCCACCTCGATCCCATCACGTACAGCGAGCGCGATCTGCCCGCGGACAAGGACTCCCTGCTGGTGTTCTATTGCTCGAACCCGCTGTGCCGCAAAGCGCCGAATGCGGCACGACGTGCGAAGCGGATGGGGTACAGCCAGGTGCGTGTGATGTCCGCCGGGATCACCGGCTGGCTCGACGCGCGCCTCCCCACGGATTCCGGCGAACGATCCTGACTGCTGGCCCTTTCTTTCTCCTCTTTGCGCTTCCATCGACAAGGAGGAAATCATGACTGTCATCTCTCTCTTTCGTCGTGCTGCCTGGACGTTCCTGGTCATCTGCCTGGCTGGATCCGTTGCGGCGGATTCGTATCACCCGGACATCCTGAAGTCGCAGGTCGTTACCCTCGACGCGGGCGCGATCGAGCGCAACGCACAGAGCAGTACGCCGTTCGACCTCGTTCTCGGCGACGTCCACTTCACCCTCGTCCTCGCGCCCGCTCCGCTCTTCCCGAAAGGGGGCCTGCCGGTCTTCGAGGTCTTCAAAGGCGGGGTGACGAAGCGCATCGTCGGGGCCGAGATCACGTATGCGGGCGACGTCGTGGGCGAAGATCCGAAGAGTACCGAGGCGCGTTTCGCCATCAGCCGGGGGGTGCTGGACGGCTATGTGCTGTCGAGCGCGGGCTGGTATTTCATCGAGCCGCTTTCGCGATTCGACGCGAAGGCCGGCCGCGACCAGTATCTCGTCTATGCCACGCGGGACCTCGACTTCGCGCTTCCCTACGGCGACGACGGCGTGATCCTGGACACCGTCATCGACTGGACGACCGCCGACGACGGGCGGATCCCCGTAGCGATGGTCGCGGACTCGATCTACATTTCCCTCAGCGGCGAATCCTTCACCTTCGACGAGCGTCAGGCCGCGCTGCTCAATAAGGTCAACGGCATCTACCATGACCAGACCGGCCGGGACTTCAAGATGCAGGCCGCGGTCGGCGACAACGCCGGGCTGCATCTCACGTCGACGGATGCTCCGACGCTCCTGGACAAGATTTGGCCCTTCCTTCAGATCTTCGGCGGGCTGTCCGCGCTGCAGAGCGAGGTCGCCCACCTGACCACTGCCAAGAACCTGGACGGCAACACCCTCGGCATCGCCTTCATCGGTGGGCGGACCGGCCTGTCGCAACAGGCAGTCGTCTTCGCCGGCGGGGGCGGCGGGGGAGGTGGCACGGCGGCCAGGCTGTCCTTTCAGAACATGATGGTCGCGGCCCACGAGCTCGGCCACAACTTCAACGGCGAGCACGGCGAAGCCGACAAGTGGTGCGTCACGTCGGTCCTGATCTGCCTCGACTACGAGCGCACCATCATGTGGCCGACGTTCTTCGACGACAACAACGCGCGATTCTCGGACGGAACGCGCGATCCGAATCACAACAACCGCCGAAGGATCCGAGACAACATGGCCTTGCGCGGGTTCTAGGATGGAGAGCGCCGCCGTTCCGGCGGCGGCGCATTGGAGTTTGGCCATTGGACGCGGGAAGTGCGCCCGGCAAGATGCCCGCGGTAGCGGGCGCCAGAGAATAGCCCACGCCTTCAGGCGTGGGAAATCAGAGTTACGTACGTGGAGCGCGCGTAGCGCGCGACAGATCGTCCTGTCGCCCACTACCGCGGGCTTGCCTTCTGTTCGTTCCACACACCCGACTGAAGCCGGGTGCTACGGTCTCCTGCCGCCTACGGCGGCCCTGGAGTTTGGCCTGGTCGCGGGAAGTGCGCCGGGCAGAATGCCCGCGCCCCATGGCTCATCGCGCCAACGCGCTGCGGTAAGGGGCCGCGGGCATTCTGCCCGCGGTATGCCGCCTACGGCGGCCAGCGCCGCCGTCCCGGCGGCGGCGCAGCATCCGGACCGGCGGAGAGGCAAAGACTGAGGACATCGGACTCTGACTACTCCAGAGGAATGGACTCGATGTAAGCCGCCGTCTCCTTGCTGAACCTGGCAGGGACTGCGGCGGGATTCTCGCGAGAGAGGTCGATGTAGGCGCGGAAGAATGCCGCTGGATGCTGCTGCATGAGCGCCGCGATGCGTGCCGGTCCGTAGCGTCGATCGATGGCCTTGGCCATCTCGTAGCCGACAAAGTAGGGCCCCGGTCCGTAGCCGGTGAACACGACGTCCGACGCCTGCTTCCAGCTCATCGCGCCGGTGCGCAGGTAAGAGAGCAGCCGATCGACTTCCGCAAAGTTCGCCGCGATCTTCTCCGGTGGAGCGTTTCTCGCGTACGACGCATGCCACATTTTGATGTAGGGGCCGGACCGGCGGAAGAAAGAGTCCTTCGGGAGCATCGGCTCGGCGACATAGGTGGCCGTCCCTTCCTCGACGATCACCGTGAGCAGCCGGAACTGCGCCGGTGCTGTGTCCGGGTCGAATACCTTGGCGTTCAGCCCCGGAACGCGGGCGCGGGCCATTCTCTGCACGACGTGATAGAGCTCGTGAGTCATGTTCAGCTTCACGCCCTGGACATCGCCTTCGGCCCGATTCAAAGCCATGTAGAAAGCGGGCTCCGGATCGCCGTCGAGCACGAACCCGTCCGAGGCGCCGCCGGTGACCCCATACACCGTCGCGGTGAAGTAGGGCAGCGGAGGCATATACCGGCCGATCGGTCCCGAAACCTCGGCGAAAAGGCTCGCATCCGCCTGGAGCTCGGCGATGAGCGCGCGGACCTCCGCGGACTGTTGGGCGGACTCTTCCAGCCCGAAATGGCCGATCGTCGATTTGCGCGTGGTCGCGAATTCCTTCATCGCGGCGCGAAAAGTCTCTCTGGTATCGCCCGGAATGTACTTCGTCGTGTTGTCCACCATCGCCCGGACACCGCGGATGGCGAGCAACTTGTCGACGTCCGCGTCCGTCAACGTCCGCTGCTCGAGCACCGCCAGCAACCCTTCGACCCCTTCGTAATTCATCCGGAGCGAGAACCGATTCGAGACGGAGGGCTCGGCGCGGGTCTCGGGCTCACGCGCGGTCGGACAACCGGCGAGCAGAAACAGCAACAAAAACGTCGAAGCGATCCGTCGGCTCATGCAAACCGAACATACGTGTGCGACCTCGAAAGGTTGGAGCAGCCTCCGAAAGTCGTCGATGTCCCGGAGGGGCACGATTGATACTCGTTATTCGCGAGGTGTGGACGTGGGTAGTGGCATCAACTTGTCGGTTTCCGAGTCAGGATTGCTTTGCGTGGATGTCGTTCGATCACGCGGGACTTGAGGGCTGCGTCGGCGACGTGCGTATAGATCTCTGTGGTGACGATGCTGCGGTGCCCGAGCAGTCGCTGTACGTACCGGATGTCCACGCCCTCTTCGAGCAAATAGGTGGCGACGGAGTGGCGGAACATGT
>JBDTOZ010000907.1:0-6025 GCA_039932995.1 Acidobacteriota bacterium
CTAGGCCAACCAGCGCTGGCGGCCGTGCCGCCTAGGCCAACCAGCGCTGGCGGCTGTGCCGCCCTAGGGTCGCACCGCCCTTCGCCTCACTTGGGCGACCGTTCCCAGGCGGACGGCGTGATTGAGGGAATCGGCGATGACCAGTTGGCCGGATGGCATGAGGGCCAGGTGCTCGGGATAGCAGAAGCGGGCCTGGGATCCCGTGCCGTTGACGTTGCCGGGTGATCCCGGCTGGCCGGCCACCGTGGTCACGACGCCGTCGCGGGTCACGCGGCGGATGACGTGGTTGTACTCGGAGACGTAGAGATTGCCTTCGGCGTCCGAAACGATGCCGCTGGGATTCGTGAACCGCGACAGACGTCCGGTGCCGTCGTTGGAGCCGGGGTCATTCGGCCCGGTGCCGGCGATGGTGGTGGTCACGCCGGCCTGGTTGATCTTGCGAACGACGTTGTTGCCCCAGTCCGTCACATAGAGATTTCGTGCGGCGTCGAGGGTAACGCCTGAAGGAAAGTCGAAACGGCTGGTCTCTCCCACTCCGTCGAAGAAGCCCGCGGAGCCGCGGCCCGCCAGGGTCGACACCTCCCCGGAGGGATCGATTCTGCGTACCGTGTGATTGCCCAGCTCCGTCACGTAGACGATGTCGAGAGCGTCCACGGCAATGCCCCACGGATAGGCGAAACGGGCGCTGGCCGCGGGACCGTCCAGGTAACCCGGACCGGCGTTGCCGTTTCCGGCAACCGTCGTCACGAATCCGGCGGGTGTGATCTTGCGAATGGTGTTGTTGCCCCAGTCTGCCACGTAGAGATTGCCGCCCGGTCCGATGGCGATGCCGGTGGGATTGCGGAAGCGGGCATTGGCGCCGAAACCGTCCACCCAACCTTCCTCTCCCGGGAATCCCGCGAACGTCGTGGTCACTCCGGCAGGCGTGATCTTGCGAATGCAGTTGGTCTGGGCCACGAACACATTTCCGCCGGCGTCGACCGCCACTCCATCCGGGAAGTGCAGCCGCGCCGCGGTGCCGGTGCCATCGGTGAAGCCGCGCAACGGCTTGGAGCCGGCCAGCGTCGAAACGGAGCCGCCCGGTGTGGTGATGCGGCGGATCGCGTGATTGAAGGCGTCCGAGATGTACACCGTGCCATCGGTGCCGACCGCCACGCCCGAAGGGAAGTTGAAGCGCGCGGCGCTGCCGACGCCGTCCTCCGCGCCGGTGGTGTCGGCTCCCGCCAGGGTGGTGACCACTCCCGCCGAGGTGACCCGTCGAATGCGATAGTTGTCCTGATCGGCCACGTAGAGCAGGCCGGACCCGTCGACGTCGATTCCCCAGGGATCGGAGAAACGGGCCTGCGATCCGGTCCCATCCTGGAATCCGACCGTCGATCCGGCCACCGTGGTCACGGCGCCATCGGGTCCGATGCGACGGATCCGGTTGTTGCCCGTGTCGGTGAGATAAAAGGCTCCGCTGTTGCGGTCGAAGGTAATGTCGGAAGGCCTCGAGAAGCGGGCCTGCAAGGCCGGCCCGTCACTGCTTCCTTCGAAGCGCATGGCCCCGGCGAACGTCGTGGCATCGCCCTGCGGCGACACGCGGCGGATGACCTGGTTCTGAGTATCGGCCACGTAGATGATTCCCGAGTTGTCGACGACCAGGCCGCGGGGATAGGCGAAGCGTGCGGCCGTCCCGGAAGCGTCCGCCGATCCCGCCACGCCGGGCTGTCCGGCGATCGTGCTGACCTCGCCCGCCGGGGTCACGCGACGGATCACCTGGTTGTCCTTGTCGGACACGTAGATCGTCCCGTTCACCGGATCGACGGCGATGCCTGCCGGGAACCGGAAGCGTGCCGCGGCACCCGTGCCGTCGGCGAAGCCGGGAGTGCCCAGTCGCCCGGCCAGCGTGGTGACCACGCCCTGGGGGGTAACCAGCCGGATGACATGGTTCCCGGTGTCGGCCACCAGGAGATTGCCGGCCAGGTCGAAAGCCACGGCCCGGGGCGCCGAAAAACGTGCGTCCGGACCGGTGCCGTCCTGATATCCGCCGCCGCTCGTCGAGCCGGCCAGCGTGGAGATCGTCAGCGGCTGCGACAGCAGGGACGACGCGAGAACGAGGGAGAGGAGCGGAAAAAGGATTCGGTGTCGCACTAAGGTGCGGCTATCCGCAAAAAGCAGACCAGCCGATAGCCATACGTGCCGTCCGCATAGCGGGCGCGATAACGGGAACCGCTGGTGATGAGTTCGTCAACCTGTTGACCGCTCAGGCTGAGGTCGGCGATGAGACGGTCGCGGCTGGCAGGAATCCGCTCCGTGAAGTAGTCCATCGTCGGCGCCGCCCGCTCCGAAAGGTCGAGCTCCTCGGTGACGGTGAACCCGTGCCGCGCCGCGGCTTCGAGGAAGGCATCCCAGGAGTGCAGCGCTCCCTCTTCGTCGATGGGACGGAGCGCGAATTCATCGAGCACGACGATGCGCGGAGCCAGTGTCGCCGCCCGCGCGAAGAGGGCCTCGGAGTCGATGTATTGAGAAGACTCCTGAAAGACGATCACGTCGTAGGGATCAGGGCCCGGCGCGCGGAAGTCTTCGAAGCGCACGCAGTGGACAGGCCACGCATCGCCATCGCGGGCGCGGACGAGGGCGACCTGTTTTTCGTCGGGCGTGATGCCCACGGCGTCGTAGCCGGCGTCGATCATTCTGCGAAGGGTCGTGCCCAGGCCGATGCCCACTTCGAGCAGGCGTGCCGGAGCCGGAGGGAGCCGGGAGAACAGCAGACGGGTGGATCGTTCCTGCGCCTCGGCCAGCGAGTCGTCCGCGGAGTCGAACAGACCATAGTGCAGCCACGACACACTTCCCGCCTCACGGGTGAGGATGTGCATGAACACGTTCAGCGGATAGGTGAACTCACGCCAGAGCGGCGGATCGGGAGACACGGCGCGCATTCTATGTGCAGCTCGAGGCGTTCCGCGCATGAAGGTGAGTGAGGTCACGAATCCGCTATGATTCCGGAAGGGGCTGGACGCGCTCGCACGCGGCTCCTCCCGCTGCCCGCTCGCTGATGACCCTTCGACTCCACCACGATCCGGCCGCGCTTCGCGATCGTTATCAGACGGCCGACCCCTTTCCGCACATCGTTCTCGACGGGCTTTTCGACGAGGACGTCCTGCGCGGCGTGTTGCGCGATTTTCCGGCTCCCGAGGAGACTCGCTGGATGCGCTTCGACTCGCCGACCGAGAAGAAGCTCGGCTATTTCCACGAGCAGAGCACGATCACGAGCACCGTGCGCTCGTTTCTGGATGCGTTGAACGGTTTCGAAATGCTGCTGTGGCTCGAGAGACTCACGGGGATCGAGGGATTGATCCCCGACCCTTACTTCGGCGGGGGAGGTCTGCATCAGATCGAGCGGGGCGGCTTCCTGAAGATCCATGCGGATTTCAATGTCCATCCCAAGCTGCACCTCGATCGGCGTATCAACATGCTGATCTACATGAATGAGGGGTGGTCCGAGGAGTGGGGCGGCCAGCTCGAGCTGTGGAGCGCGGACATGACGGCCTGTCGCCAGCGCATCCTGCCCACGTTGAACCGAACGGTGGTGTTCTCGACGACGGACACGTCGTTTCATGGGCACCCGCACCCTCTCACTGCGCCTCCCGGCCGGACGCGCAAGTCCGTCTCGCTCTACTACTACACGGCCGGACGTCCGGAGAGTGAGCGCTCGCCGGCGCACGACACGATCTTCCGCGATCCCGTCTAGGCCGGCTCTGCCAGGGACGTTCACCACAGAGGCACAGAGACACAGAAGACACATTGGTTGCGGCTACGCCGCGCTGTAAGCATTTCGGAGCGCCGGCGTCCTCGCCGGCTGGCCCGTGGGCGTCTCGCCCGCGAGCCTTTCTTGCGAGAGCGGTGATTGCTGCCCCGCGGCAAAGCTCTCTGTGTCTCCGTGCCTCTGTGGTGAACCGCCGCCCTGACCTTCCGACTATCATGTCGTCACGGTCGTGAAACGCTTCGGTGCCGCGCTCATCCTCGTCGCGACGGTCGCCATCCTGTATCGCAAGGCGATCCGGCTGTGGTGGATGTACGACGATGCGTGGCTGTTGCACGTCGCGCTGGCCCGCCGGTGGACGATGACCTTCACCGACGGCGACACCTGGCACCGCACGTTCACGCCGCTCCTGGACTCCACGTATGAGGTGATGATCGCTCTAGCGGGACTGGAGCCGGGACGGTGGCACGCGGTGTCCCTGATGCTCGTTCTTCTGTGCGCGCTGTCGTTGTTCTTCGCGCTCAGTCTTTATCTGCGTGTACTACCGGCCCTGGCGGGTGCCTTTCTCTTCGTCGCGGGCGCACCACTCTGCACGTTCGCGATGCAGTTCATGCTCGTCCACATCCTGGAGGCGATTCTCCTCGGGACGCTGGCCACTGCAACGTTCATCCTGGCGTCGCGGAAGGCATCGAACGCCCTGAATTTTCTCTCGGCCACGCTCTTCCTCCTGGCCATGCTGGCCAGAGAGATTGCGATGCCGCTGCCGGCCTTGCTCCTGGTGTTGCCCGAGCGAAATTGGCGCGTGCGGGCCCGCCATCTCGTCTTTCACGCCGCGGCTTTGGTGATCTATGGAGTCTGGCGTCGAACCGTGCTGGGCACGTTTTTCAGTGGGTCGGGATGGGCCATGACGTTGAGCGACGTGCCGGCCATGCTGGCCACGTTGCCGTGGAAAGTGGTGACCTCGTGGTCGGGAGCCGCGCTCGAGGCTGGGTTGCCGGCGCTCGTGTTGATCGGAATCGCCGCGGTCTTCGCGTTGCGTGACCCGATCGCCGGACGCGTGGCGCTGCTCGGTCTGGCCATGGCCATCGCTCCACTGCTCACGGCTTCGAAGGAAGTGGGCCCGCGCCTGACGATCACGCCCTGGCTCTGGCTCTGCGTGGTCTTTGCGTTCGGGATGTCCCGCATGCCGCGCCTGCCGGCGGCGGCCCTGGCGCTCGTCACCGCGGGCGCGCTGCTGGTCGCGAACCGCCAACAGTGGTCTGCCGACTTCACGCAAGCGGAGCGGATGAGCGATGAGGCCCGCGCGTTCATGCGACTGGACGGAGCGTCGATGCTGCGCGCGCCGGCCGTGCCTCCCGCGGCCATGGTCGAGCTGCAGTGGCTGAAGGAGGAGCACTTCCGGCTGGCCCGAGGCAGTGGCTGGTTCTACGACGACCTTTATCTGTGCGAATCCGGCACGGAAGGGAGGCGGGTGTTCGAGTACCACGAGGCCCGCCGGGAAGTGCTCGAAGTGACCGCGCGCATTCCGGACTTCGCGCGCACGTACTGTTCCTCGATCCGGGAAACCGCTCCACTGCGGGCCGAGTTTCGCCACGTGCGGGACTCGCTCTTCTGGCGATTCGGTCCGTACGCGAACGGTCGCTGGCGTGTCGTGCTGGGCGGCGGCCTGCAGGCCTTCGACGTTCCGCGCGACGATGGGTTCAGCCTGCCCGGCGTCCCAGGCCTGAGCCTGCGCGTGCGCTACCAGTCGCCGGAAGGCTGGGTGACGTACTCGCCCGACATCACTCTCGATTTCGCCACGCAACCGAACTTCGTCTGGCACCGGTGAGGTCTCCGTCTTCCGGTGTTCCGGTGTTCGCGTCGTCGCGTCTTCGCGTCGTCAGGTCGTCGAGTCTTGCGGCAGCCTGCGAGGAAGGGAGGAGGGCGTGCCAGTGGAGCGGTGGACTTTAGTCCACCGAGGCTCTCGCGAGGACGTCCCCTCTGCCGTCGTGTGACGTCAGTGGATTCGGCACTGGTCACGGTCGTCCCGAGAGCCGCACCCGGCTTCGGCACGCGCGTCGCGAGTGCCCGGTGGACTAAAGTCCACCGCTCCACAGTGCACGTGCCACGTACGCCTATGAGACTGTGAGCCTATGAACCTCTGAGACTGGAGGGTGAGGCTCGACGACTCGACGACTTGAAGACTCGACGACTGGACGGGACGACCAGACGACGGGAAAGACGCCCGTCAGTTCCGGCTGGGATCTCCGCGTCGGTAGGGGGCCAGAAACCTCAGGCTCT
>JBDTOZ010000908.1:0-2160 GCA_039932995.1 Acidobacteriota bacterium
GTGTTCCTGTCCATCCCAAGGCTGAGGCGGTCATCCGGATGGAGGCCGGATGGAGGAATGGCTCCACGTGTCCCGCCCTTTGCATGCTTCAGAGCCATGATCCGGACCCTGCCCCTGTTCGCGTTTCTCTCGTTCGCGCTCATCACTCACGCCGCCGGGCCGCTGACCTTCGAGCCGGTGGCGACCGGACTGACCGATCCGGTGGCGATCACGCACGCGGGCGACTCGCGGCTCTTCATCACCCTCCAGGCGGGGCGCATTCTCATCCGCGACGGCTCGCAGCTCCTGTCCACTCCCTTCCTCGACATCCGTCCCATCGTCGGCTCCGGCGGCGAGCGCGGCCTGCTCGGTCTGGCGTTTCATCCGCACTATGCGGAGAACGGATTCTTCTTCGTCAACTACACGGACCTGAGTGGCAACACGGTCGTGGCGCGGTACCACGTCTCCGTCGATCCGAATCGCGCCGACCCCGCGTCGCGCAAGCAACTCCTGTCCATCGAGCAGCCCTTCGCGAACCACAACGGCGGCGAGCTCCGCTTCGGTCCGGACGGGTATCTCTACATCGGCATGGGTGACGGCGGCTCGGGAGGGGATCCCGGCAATCGCGCGCAGAATCCAGGCATCCTGCTCGGCAAGATGCTGCGAATCGACGTCGATGCGGGCGATCCGTACGCCATCCCACCTTCCAACCCGTTCGTCGGAGTGGCCGGCACCCGTCCCGAGATCTGGGCCCTTGGACTGCGCAATCCGTGGCGCTTCACGTTCGACCGCGAGACCGGCGCGCTCTGGATCGCGGACGTCGGTCAGGGCACGTGGGAGGAAGTGAATTACCAGCCTCGCACGAGTATCGGAGGCGAGAATTACGGATGGCGCCTCATGGAGGGCACGCACTGCTTCAACCCTTCATCGAACTGCAACCCCGGCAATCTCGTGCTCCCCGTCCTCGAGTACGACCACTCCGGAGGGGCCTGCTCGGTGACGGGCGGCTTCGTCTACCGCGGCGCGCGCTATCCGCTGATCGAGGGCTCCTATCTCTACGGCGACTACTGCACGGGCACGATCTGGGGAGCCGTGCGCAGCGACACGTCGGGGCTGGTGACCGTGCGCGAGCTGGCCTCCACGAACTTTCAGATCTCTGCCTTCGGCGAAGATCTCAACGGTGAGCTGTACGTTGCCGACTACAACGGCGCGGTCTACCACATCGTCGATCCGCGCCCGCTGGGACCGCGCCGGCGCGCCGTGCGGCCCTGATCGCAAAGAGCACACTAAGATCCCGCTCGTGAGAAAGTTCGATTCGTTCCTCAACGAGCTCGCCGCTGTCGAAGTGTCTGACCGGGCCAGCAATCAGTTCTCGCGCACGACCGGAGACCTGCGGGAGAACGCGGTCCGTCGTCGCAACCTGCGTCTCTATCTCGGCGAGATGGAGCGGGTGGCGCCGCGCATGCTGCTCGTCGGCGAAGCGGTGAGCTATCGCGGTGGGCGTCTCACCGGCATCGCCTTCGTCAGCGAGAGCGTCATGCTGGGCGGAGTGGAGACTCGCGGCGGCCGGGTCCTCGGCGCGGACCATGGCTATCGCAAGGCCACCAGCGGGCCCCGGCTCTCCACCGAAGCGAGTGCGACCATGGTGTGGTCCACCATCCGCGAGTTTCCCGAGTTGCCGATGCTCTGGAACGCCTTTCCGTTCCATCCCTTCCATGCCGGCCAGCCCGACTCCAATCGCGCTCCCACCTCCGCCGAGCTGGCCATTGGGGAGCGCTTCATCGCCCGGCTGATGCGTCTGTTCGCCTTCGCGCGCGTCGTAGCCATCGGCAATCACGCCTCGGCGTCGATGTCCCGGATGGGGTTGGAGCACGATAAAGTGCGCCATCCGTCCCAAGGCGGCAAGAACCTGTTCGTCAGCGGACTGAGCGCGATCGCGGCCGGCATGGCCCGGCCATCGCAACGGAGAAGATCATGAAGAAGACCCAGATCCAGGAAATCAAGGAAGGGCGCGCTATGCGCGAGCGCGTGTGGTCCGGCCGGCTGCAGCCGTTTGGTCCGAAATCCGACCTCCGTACCAAGAACGCCGTCGACCTTTCCACCATCCCCGCCTCCTCCGAGGAAAAGTACAACGGCGGAAAAGAGTAGGGTGCCGGCGGCTCTCTGAGGGGCGCGGGCATC
>JBDTOZ010000909.1:0-1700 GCA_039932995.1 Acidobacteriota bacterium
GCGCCTCATCGGCGCTCGCCCCCGGCTCATCTACGGCACGCCTCCGGCGTTTGATAAAGCGCCACCGACACTGCGTGCGCGTACGGCTCGCGTGCCGGGCTTGGTGGCGATGGCCACGAGACTGAGCCCATTGGACGGATCGGGCGATTCGAGCCGGCGGGCGATGGGCACCACCAGCTCGAAGAGGCGGGACTGCCCGCCTGGAATGTGATTGCGTTTGAAGACGCGGCCGTTCAGCCACCAGCCCAGGCGTCCCAGGCGGTTCTGGTAGCGGATCGACTCCGTCGAGAAGCCGGCCGCCTCGATGAGACCGCGCAGCTCCTCGCGGGAGTAGCGGCGAAAGTGTCCGACCTGCTCGTCCATCGTTCCGTAGAGTGCCTGGTCGGCGGGTACCCAGAGCAGCAGCTTCCCCCCCGGGACGAGCACGTCGTACAGCCGTTGCAGAGCGCCTTCGTGATCCTCGATGTGCTCGAGCACGTTCAGACAAACCACCGTGTCGAACGCGTACGCCTGGAGGCGTTCCGTGTCCTTGCTGTTCAGGTCGAGCTGCTCGACCTTGATGCTCGGATGGCGGGAGAAGCGGTTGCGCAGGATGTGCAGGTAGGGCAACTCCACATCGGTGGCCACGATCAGGTCGCGTCCGTACAGCATGCGGGTCATGTTGCCGATGCCCGCGCCCACTTCGAGCACGCGCTCGCCGAGGTACGGCGCGATGCAGTCCCAGATCCAGGCGTTGTAGCGGGACAGCTTCCCCATCCGTTCCAGGGTGATGTAGCCGGAAGCCTCGGAGTCGCCACGGCGGAAGAGTCCGTACTTGAGGATCGTCCAGACCGCGCTGACGCCGTCCTTCCAGTTGATCTTCTTCCCTTCCCAGAAATCGCGGCCGTGGTAGGAGATCGGCACCTCGTAGATCCGGTAGCCGCGCCGGGCGATCTTGGCCGTGACCTCGGGCTCGAAGCCGAAACGGTTCGAGTAGAGTCGGATCGACTGGATCACCTCGCGGCGGAAGGCCTTGTAGCAGGTCTCCATGTCCGTCAGGTTCAGGTTCGTGGTCAGGTTCGAGAGCCAGGTCAGGAAGCGATTCCCCACCGTGTGCCAGTAAAACATCACCCGGCGCGGGTGACCCTCGAAGCGCGATCCGTAAACCACGTCGGCGTCGCCATCGACGATCGGCTGGATCAACTGCGGATATTGGCGCGGGTCGTACTCGAGATCGGCGTCCTGCACGATCACGATCTCCCCCCGTGCCTCCTCGAAGCCGCGCCGCAGCGCCGCCCCCTTGCCGCGGTTGCGATCCTGACGGATCAGGCGGAGGACCGGCTCGCGCCGCGCCATCTCCTCGACCAGTTCCCGCGAGCCGTCGGTCGAGCCATCGTCGATGACGAGGATTTCCTTGGCCAGCGGAACCGCCAGCACTCGCTGCAGGAGCTCCCGCACGGTCGCGCGCTCGTTGTAGAGCGGCACGATCACCGAGAGCAGTGGAGGATCACGATGGGTCATTCCGGACTCATTGTGCCTCTACCGGAGATCTTGCGTCTGTATTCCTGGGTGGTTGGCGGTTGACGGTTGGCGGTTGGCGGGGGACCGTGTCGTCACTCGGGTTCCTCGAGAAGATTGCAGGTTGTTCCGGAGCGCCTTGAGGGATACCCCCGCCAACCGCCAACCGCCAACCGCCAACCGCCAACCGCCAACCGCCAACC
>JBDTOZ010000910.1:0-2694 GCA_039932995.1 Acidobacteriota bacterium
GTTGCTGGTTGCTGTGTTGCTGGTTGTCTGAAAGTGGGGCTCGCGGCGAGGCTGCGAAAACTCGCGGGCACCGCCGCCAACCAGCAACCAGCAACACAGCAACCTTCTATCGAAGGGATCGATCGGTAAGGCAACGCCCCAGGAGTCGTCTAGAGACCCGTCTTTCTCTGACCCGCGACAAGGCTCTTCACCGTCGCCACGAGCTCGGCCGGCTCGACCGGTTTGCTCATGTGCGTCTGGAAACCAGCCGCCAGTGCGCGCACACGATCGACACTGCGCGTGTACGCCGTGAGCGCGATCGCCGGCACGTGTCTCGTCGCGGGCTCCTGCAGGCGTACCTTCCGGATGAACGAGTAGCCGTCCTCGCCCGGCATCTCGATATCGCTCACGATCACGTCGGGCCACGCGCCGGACAGCATCTGCAACGCCGCGGGCACGCTCTCGGCCGCGCGCACGTCTGCGCCTGCGCGACCGAGGATCGTCTGCAGAAGCTTCCGTGAGTCGTCATTGTCCTCGACGACCATCACCGCCACGCCGGTGAGGTCGGCGTAGTTCCCAGGGAACAGCCGGGCAGCGGGTAGCTCGAGCCGCGGTGCAGCGCCCTGCCCTTCCCGATGATGCGCGACGAGAAGCGGCAGGTGCGCCGCGAACGTCGAGCCTTTTCCTACGCCCGGGCTGAAGGCCTGAACCGTCCCGCCGTGCAACTCCACGAGATGCCGGACGATGCCGAGGCCGAGCCCCAAGCCCATGTGCGGCCGCGTCGAGCTGCTGTCGGCCTGGCTGAACCGGTCGAAAACATACGGCAGAAACTCCGGGGAGATCCCTTCGCCGGTGTCGCTCACGACCAGCTCGCAGTGCGAGTTGACGCGCCCCAGCCGGACCTGCACCTTTCCGCCGCGCGGGGTGAACTTGACCGCGTTGGAGAGGAGATTCCACACCACCTGCTGCAGGCGGTCTGCGTCGCCGGAAATGCGGCCCGCATCCGAGTCGAGCACACGGTCGATCCGAATGCCTTTCGCATCGGCAGCGGGCCGGACGACGTCGATCGCGGCGTCGATCACATCGGCGAGGTTGAGAGGCTCGACGCTCAACCGCAGCTTGCCCGCGTTGATGCGGGAGAAATCGAGGATGTCCTCGATGAGCCTGCTCTGCGCTCGTGCGTTGCGTTCGATCGTGTCGAGCCCTTCCGCCAGAAACTCGGGGTCCGCCGAGTCCCTGACCAACTGGATCCATCCGATGATGCTCGTGAGCGGTGTGCGCAGCTCGTGGGAAATGGTGGCCAGGAACTCATCGCGCGCACGCGAGGCGGTCTCCGCGACGGCGAGGGCCTGCTGAAGGTCAGCCCGCGTGGCGTCGAGCTTGGCGGCCAGCGTCGCTGACTGCGAGGCAGCCTGTTGCGCGGTGCGCGCTTGCACGGCAGCGTGCGCCGCGGCCGCCTCCGCACGAAAAAGCGCTCCCAGGAGCGGGAGCATGGCGCGCAAGAACGGCCACTCCGCGTCCCCGACGCTCTCGCCGATCAGCACCACCGCCGTGCCGTCGGCCGCGCCGACCGCAACAGCGTGTCGCGGCTCCCCGCTCCCGTGGGGCACCGCGCCGTCTGCCGACCCCTCTGTGATCGCTGAGTCCACCAGGTCACGCCACTTGCGCGCTCCGCGCAGCGTCTGCGGGAATCCCGGTGCCGGAAGCGACCGCCCGATCGCCAGGTCGCGCACGAACACGATCAGTTCCAATGCGCCCAAGCGCTTGGCCAGCGCGCTGGCCGCCTCGACGCGCGTCGCTGGGTCGGCCATCCCGGCCGCCAGTTGGAGCACGGCGGTCCTCTCGTCGACTGGACGCACCCCGCTAGTCCGGCAGGAGTGCAACGGTCGCTGTGCAGTTATGAAATCCGCTGAACTGCCCTTCGGACCGCGCGATCTGTCCGTAGGTATTGCAGCCGACGTACGGGACCTTTCCGAGCGCCCGCTGGAGCGCCTCCATTTCCATCCCGAACTCGCCGCCCATCCGCAGCCGCGTGGCCACGCAATCGAAGAACAGCGCCACCTCTGGCGCAGCGCCCCGCATGTCGCCGAGCGCCGAGTTGACCGCGCGCATGGCCGCGTCTGCCGCCGACTGCGCGGTGGTCCGCATGATGCGCACGGTCGATCCGGACGGGATGTCCGATGCGCACGCGATCGAGCCGTCCTCGAGCACGGCAAGGGGCACCCGGAGCTTGTAGCCCGTGCCGGTCTCGATGCCCAGGACGTTGTGCAGGAAGAACGGAATCGGATCGTCACGATCGAAACGCTGCCCGGTGTCCTGCGCATGCTCCTCGAACACCTCAGCCGCAGGGGCCGCGTTGAGACTGATGACAGTCGAGCCGTTCGCCTCCGTCACCCGGAGCGGCTCACTGGCCGGCTCCCAGCCGTGGCTGACGCCGACGCCGATCGGTTTCGTCGAGAGAATCTCGAGGGCCACGGCTGCGTCCGTGAACGCCTCCCTGCCGCAGAACACGTGCGTCTTGTCGAACCGGGCGTCATCTCCCGCGCCCCCGCCGAAAAACCGGTAATTGCCGAGGGTGGCCACGCTGAGCTGCTCGATGAAATCGTCCGTGTAGCCGGCAAGGGCGTCCGCGAGCAGGAGCGCGGCGCGATGAGGAAACTGCGGACTGGTGAGTCCCTGAAACGAGCTTGCGATCTCGTTCGCGGCGCCACGGCG